>DASVQJ010000200.1:0-16646 GCA_036389235.1 Pyrinomonadaceae bacterium
GACGACCCGCACGGGCACGGGACGCACGTCGCCGGGCTGGTCGCCGGCAACGGCTCCGTGGCGGGCGGCGCTTACACGGGCGTCGCCTCGGGCGCGGACCTCGTCAACCTGCGCGTGCTCAACTCGCAGGGCACGGGCACCACCTCCGCGCTGCTCGACGCGCTGGAGTGGGTGCTCGATAACCGCGCGCAGCACAACATCCGCGTCGTCAACCTGAGCCTCGGGACGGCGGCCGTTGACTCTTACCGCAACGACCCGCTGTGCCTCGCGGTGCGAAGCCTCGTGGACGCGGGCGTGGTCGTCGTCGCCGCCGCCGGCAACAACGGCAAGGACGCCGACGGCAACAAGATTTACGGCGCCATCCACTCGCCGGGCAACGAGCCCTCGGCCATCACCGTCGGCGCCTCGAACACCTTCGGCACCGACGCGCGCGGCGACGACGGCGTCGCCACCTACTCGTCGCGCGGGCCGACGCGGTCTTACCGGACGGACACGAACGGCGGCGTCCACCACGACAACCTCGTCAAGCCCGACCTCGTCGCGCCGGGCAACAAGCTCGTCTCGGCCCAGTCGGCGGGCAACGCCCTCGTCACGGCGCACACGGAGCTTGCGGCCTACGCGGACGGCGACCCCGGCCACGCGATGATGCGCCTGAGCGGCACGTCGATGGCGACGCCGCTCGTCTCGGGCGCGGCGGCGCTGCTCTTGCAGGCCAACCCTTCGCTCACGCCGAACATGGTGAAGATGATGTTGATGTATACGGCGCAGCCGCTCGAAGACTTCAACATGTTCGAGCAGGGCGCGGGCGAGTTGAACGTCGAGGGCGCGGTGCGCGTCGCCGCGCTGACGCGCGCGGACTGCTCAAGCGGGCTGGCGCTCGGCGACCCGCTGCTGACGGCCGCGGCGCCGACGCACTCGACGACCATCGCCGGCTCCCAGTTCCCCTGGGCGGGTGGCGGCGTCGCCGGCCACACCTACGTGAGCGGCCTCGAACTGTTGACGGACTACCAGAAGGTCTACGACCTCGGCGCCATCCTCGCCGACGGCATCCTCGCCTCCGACGGCATCCTCGCCAGCGACGCGACGATGTACACCGACGGCATCCTCGCCTCCGACTCGATCCGGACGAGCGACGGCGACCCGCTCGGCGGCGGCTCCTTCTTCCTCGGCACGGGCATCCTCGCCAGCGACGGCATCCTCGCCTCCGACGGCGTCCTCGGGGGCGACGGGATTCTCGCCAGCGACGGCATCCTCGCCTCCGACGCGACGGCGACCGACACGCTCGCGGGCGGCGACTGAAGGACTGATTCGACGACCGAAATTCTTGAAGGGAAGGCCGCGGAGGCGGGTGAAGGCAGTGGGTAGTTTAATGGGCGAACGTGGCGGTTTGAAGGCGGGCGCGAACGTGCCCCGCGCGAAGGCGAGGTTCATGGCGCTGACGGGGGCGGCGGGCGCGGCGGCCTGCCTCCTCTCCGCGTGGGGCCTGCGCTGGCCTCAGCTCGACTGGAGCTTCGCCGCCGTGGCCCTCGTCACCGTCGGCGTGGGCGCGCGCGCCATCGTCAAGATTCCGCGCGTCAAGGGCGAGGTGACCGCCACCGACACCTTCATCTTCCTGACCATGATGCTCTACGACGGCGAGGCGGCCATCCTCCTCGCCGTCGTGGAGGCGCTCTTCTCTTCCCTGCGCATCACGAAGACGTGGCTCACGGTCTTCTTCAACGTGGGGCTGATGGGCTGCTCGACCTTCGCCGCGGTCTGGGTCGGGCGCGCGCTCTTCGGCCACATCCCGGACGCCGTCGCGGGCGAGTTCACGGCGCGCAGCGTCGGCATGCTCTGCGCGCTGGCGCTCACGCAGTACGCGACGAACTCCGCGCTGGCGGCCGTGCGCGAGGCGCTGAGGGACGCGAAGTCCGTCTGGCGCACCTGGCGGGAGTCCTACCTCTGGATTTCCACCACGACGGTCGCGGCCGCGTCGGCCGCGATGATCGCCGCGCGGCTGATTAACGCGACGGGCATCTACTCCGTCGTCCTCATCCTGCCCATCGTCGCCGTCGTCGTCTTCGCCTACCGCACTTACCTCAAGAACGTCGAGGCCGCCGAGGCGCAGGCCGTGCAGGCGCGCATGTACGTCAAGGAGCTCTCGCGCTACGTCGAAGAGCAGGAGCGCATCCGCGTGCAGTTCACGCAGGTCGAGAAGCTCTCGGCCGTCGGCTCGCTCGCCTCGGGCGTCGCGCACGACTTCAACAACTGCCTCGCCGTCATCCGGGGCCGCGCGGAGTTGATGCTCAAGCAGACCGCCGACCCGAAGGTGCGGCGCGGGCTGGAGCTGATCGTCCAGTCGGCGCGCGACGGCGCGAAGACGGTCAAGCGCATACAGGACTTCGCGCGGCAGCGGCAGGATCGGGACTTCGAGACGGTCTCGGTCGACCAACTCCT
This sequence comes from Pyrinomonadaceae bacterium, assembly GCA_036389235.1. GTDB lineage: Bacteria > Acidobacteriota > Blastocatellia > Pyrinomonadales > Pyrinomonadaceae > QHXN01. Next base: position 2,437 of record DASVQJ010000200.1, read on the forward strand.
GTTCGACGTGGGCGAGATCACGCGCCCGCGCTGGAAGGACGAGGCGGAGGCGGCCGGCGCCGAGATTCACTTCGCCGTCTCGAACCGCTCGGGCGCGCACGTGCTCGGCGACGCCTCGGAGCTGCGCGACGTGCTCGTCAACATGGTCTTCAACGCGGTGGACGCCATGCCCGGGGGCGGGCGGCTCACGCTCGCCGCCGAGCAGCGCGACGAGAAGGTGGTCGTCACGGTCACGGACACGGGCTGCGGCATGAGCCCGGACGTGCGCTCGCGCGTCTTCGACCCGTTCTTCACGACGAAGGGCGCCGGGGGCATCGGGCTGGGGCTTTCGGTCAGCTACGGCGTCGTACGCCGCCACGGCGGGACGATCAGGGTCGAGTCCGCGTTGGGGCGCGGCTCGACCTTCCGCATCGTGCTCCCGCTGGTGGGGTGCCCCGGACTGTCGCCGGGCGGGGAGGGCGCCGCGGGCGCGCGCGACGCCCCGGATCAGAGGTGCAGGATGACCAGGATTCTTGTCGTGGACGACGAAGAGCCGGTGCGCGAGCTTCTGTGCGACATCCTCGAAGACGAAGGCGTCGAGGTCACGCTGGCCGCGAACGGCGCGGAGGCGCTGGCGCGGTTCGAGCCGGGCAGGTTCGACGCGGTGCTCACAGACCTCGGGATGCCCGGCATGAACGGCTGGGAGCTGCTGCGCCAGGTAAGCGAGCGCGACCAGCAGGTGCCGCTCGCGGTCATCACGGGCTGGGGCGAGCTCGTCAGCACGCACGAGGAGAAGGCCGCGCGCGTCGAGTGGGTGCTGACCAAGCCCTTCTCGCTGTCGCAAATCTGCGAGATCGCGCAGGAGATCACACGCCGCAAGCGGAGCCGCGAGGCCGACGAGCGGCTTACACTCGTCGCCTAGAGCCTTTGTTTCACGCTCACTTGAAAGATAAGTAGAAGGCGTCTAACCGCAGAGGCACAGAGGGCTCGGAGGGGGCACAGAGAGTTCAAGACTCTGTGCCCCCTCCGAGCCCTCTGTGCCTCTGCGGTTAACGGCTTTCGTTATGGCCGCGCTGTCGGAAAGCTGACGCCGCGGCCGTAGTCGTCAATTTTCAGACACTCGCCGGGCCTCGACCTCAGGAAAGCGTCCACAAAACTGCGTGTACGTCCGCGCGCCCGCGCGGAACAGTTTTCGCAATAGGCGACGGCGGACGGTTCTCGAAGGAGAAGTTCGCCGATGCCCCCAAAGATGATGATCGTAGACAGCGAGCCCGCAGACCTCCGGCGGCTCGAAAGACTCTTCGGCCCCGCCTACCAGGTTCTGTGCGGCACGTCGGGCGAGGGGGCGCTGCGCCTGCTCGCGCAGCACGACGTGGCGTTGCTGATTACAGACCAGCGCCTGCCCGGCATGACCGGCACGGAGCTTCTCGAACAGGCGGCCCGGCTTCGCCCGCACATGGTCAGAATCATGCTCACGGCCCACGCCGACGCCGAGGCGCTCGCCGACGCCATCAACCGCGGGCAGGTCTACCGCTACGCGAAGAAGCCCTGGGACGACGAAGACCTGCGGCTGACGGTCGTGCGCGCCTTGCAGCATTACGAGGTGACGAGGTCGCGCCACGAGGCGGACGAGACGAACAAGCGCCTCGCCCGGCGGCTCCAGGCCATGACGCGCGGCGTCGTCCGCGCCATCGCCGACACGCTGGAGGCGAAAGACCGCTACGTCTACGGCCACGCGCGGCGCGTCAGCGGCTACGCGTCGGCCATCGGCCGGCGCATGCGTCTGGGCACGTGCGCGCTCGAACAGCTCTCGCTGGCCGCACTACTCCACGACGTGGGCAAGATCAGCACGCCCGACTCCCTCCTGCTCAAGCCGGCCGCGCTCGACGAAGAGGAGCGCGCCGTCGTCCGCCTCCACTCGGAGCGCGGCGCGCGCCTGCTCGCCGCCGTGCCGGAGATGGAGGAGGTCGCCGCGGCCGTGCGCCACCACCACGAGAACTACGACGGGACGGGCTACCCCGAGGGGCTCGCGGGCGAGCGGATACCGCTCGCCTCCCGCATCATCCACGTCGCCGACGCCTACGACGCGATGACCAGCCCGCGCCCCTTCCGCGACGCGCTCGGCCACGGGCAGGCCGTCCGCGCGTTGGAGGACGGGGCCGGGTCGCAGTTCGACCCCGAGGTCGTCGCGGCCTTCTGCGGGCTCGAAGCGCTGGCCCGGATACGCGCGTGCATCGCGCGCGGCGACTTCGGCGCGCGCTTCCTCACGTACGCGCGTCTGGGCACCCCGCGCGTGCTGCCGTTCGAAGAGCTTGTCGGGGTGGTCGAGCGCGAGCCCGCGCTGGCCGCCTCGGTCCTGCGCGCGGCCAACGAGGGTCTGCGCGCCGAGGAGGCGACGATGAGCCTCTACGAGGGTTGCGCGCGACTCGGCGTCGGGGCGCTGCGCGACCTCGTCGCGCGGGGCGGCACGAACGTGCGGCGCGGCCAGGAGGCGGAGGCGCTGCGCAGCCATTCGCACCGCTGCGCCGCCGCGGCGATGCTCCTGGCGGAGAGGACGGGCGCGCTCGACCCGGACGCGGCCTACACCGCGGGGCTCATGCACGACCTCGGCGAGGCGCTGCTGCGCTCCCTCTTCCCGGAAGAGGCCGAGAACATCACATGGCTCGGCCACCCCTTCTCGGCCGAGAAGGAGGTCGCCGCGTTCGGCGTCGACCACGCGCAGATCGGGCAGTGGATTCTCGACGCGTGCGGCGTGCCCGCGACGCTCTCCTTCGCAGTCCAGGCGCACCACGACGCCGACCACGTCAACGACCCGGCGGCGCTCCTGCTGCAAGTCGCCGACGCCGTCGCGGACGCGAACGACTCCAGCGAGATGGCGAGCCTCGACGCGCTGGCTCCCGACCGCCTCGCGCTACTGCGCCTGACGCGCGCCGACCTCGCACGCGTCCACGAGATGACCACCGACACGGTCGGCGAGAGGTTCAACGGTGTCGCCGCTTAAAGGCATCTACGTCAGCGCCGGGCGGCTCGCGTCGGCCTCGGCCCGCGCCGCGGCGGCGTGCGCCGCCCTTCTGCTCGCGTTCGCCTGCCGCCCCGCGGCCGCGGCCGCGCCGCCCGTCGCTCACACACTCCGCGACGGAGACGTGCGGAGGGCCGAGAAGATTCTGTCGAAGCTCCGGCTCCTGCACGACGCTGCGGGCGCGGACGACGCGGGCGAGTACCGCAGACTCACCTCTCAGCTTTACCCAGACCTCTTCGTCAGGGTCGCGGAGTTGCGCCCCGGAGACTTGAGCACAGACCTCTCCACCGCGGTCTTCTTGGCCGAGAAGCTCGGGCGCACCTGGGCGGCCGCGGGCGCCGCGGCGGCCGACTGCGGGGGCGAGCGGCCGGACATCTACCTGCCGCTCTGTCTCGGCCTGCGCGGCGGCACCGTTCGCCAACTCCTCCTCGCGAAGTCGCGCCTGCACGCGCGCTGGGCCGAGGCGTCGGTAAGGAACAAAAGGGGCGCGGCCGACGCGGAGACGGCGCGCGCTCTCGCCGAGATGGCGGCGGCGCGGGCGAACGACCTCTTGATCGCCGCGCGCGTCGTGGAGACGCTGAAGACTATCGAAGAACGCCTCTCGCTCTCCGCGGCGGGCGCGGCCCGCGGGGGGCGCTTCGACGCATCGGCGGCCGGCTTCGACGGGTCAGGCGGGGAGTTCGCCGACGACCTTCAAGTCGCGGAAGCCCTGCTGGCGTGGATGCCGCGCAGCCAGACCTTCTACCGCCTCTCGGATGCGCGACTCGCGTACGCCGACGGGGTATCGTGGAGCCGGAAGGTACGGCAATCAAAGAGTCCGGTGATCTCTGCGGCGCGCGCCTTCGCGCCCGACCCGCTGAAGGAGTTGAGGCTCGACGCCGAACAGGCCGGCGCCACCGTCCGGGCCAACTGGATGTCGGCCATAAAGTACACGCGCCTCGCGGAACACTCTCTGACGGCGCGGGCGCGTTGAAGGCGTTCGCGCCGGCCCCACCTCCCGAACCGCGTGCGCCCTCGCCACCTCCCCGGCGGCGCTTGTAGTCGCATCCCTCGGCCACGCCCGGGCGCCCCTGCCGCCGAAGTCGAAGCCGCTCGTCGTGACGAACGACACCCCGCCCCTCCGCCGGGCGGTATGGTTACGGGAGCCGACGCGGTCGCCTTGGGGCAAGGGCCGCGGCGGCTTCAAACTACCTTGCGGGCGGGGGCACCTCCCTGTAGCCGCCCGCCCTCCACGGGCACACGGTGTTGCCGGGCAGTAAGGAGCCGCCGACGCTCTCAAGGTGCTCCTCGATGGGGGGGATGCCCGTGTCGCACACCTCCGCGGCGAAGTCCCCGAACCTGATCGACTCGGGGTCGAGGTGGAAGCTCCACGGGCGGTTGTAATAGATAGGCTCCTTCAGCACCGTGCCGATGATGATCTTCGAGCGGCCCGCGAGGCTCCTGGCCTCGGCGATCCTCGCGGGGTCGCTGAGCCTGAAGACCGCCTTCTCGGGGCTCGGGCTGACCGTGAACTCGAAGAACGCCTCCTCCAGCTTGTCGCTCCGGGTGAAGCGCTCCCGGTACTCGATGGACGAGATGAACGCCTTGACCATCTCGGCCGCGATGTAGTCGCCGTCGAACTGGTTCAGCTTGCCCAGCCAGAAGTTGTAGCCGCCCGAGTCCGGCTCGCGGCGCAGGTAGCCGAAGTACTGCATCATGACGAACGCGCGGTTGAACTCGCGCCGGACCAGCTCGGGGTGGTCTGCCACCCTGCCGAGGACGCCGGCGCGGGTCTCCGTCCCTGCGTTCAGCCCTTCGACGAGCGCCTGACGCTCCGCCTCCGTCGGAGTCACGGCCACCTTCCTGAAGAGGGCGGAGACGTACTCCTCGTTCGTGAGGGAAGCCTTGCCGCCGTTGAGCTGCGATTCGAGCACGGCGAGGTGGCGCGCGTACCAGTCTTCGACGAAGGCACGCCGGTTGGCCGCGAGCCGCCCCTCCCAGCCCGGCTCGCCCACGACGACGCCCCGCCCAAGCTCCTGCGTGTCGCGCATGAACTCGCGCCACACGGGCGACAGACGCGCCTGGTAGAAGAGGTAGAGGCGGCGTACGAAGTAGGCCGTCTGCTGGAACTCGATGGAGAGGAAGAAGGCGGCCGAGACGTTGATGCGCTTCACCTCCCGGCACTGCGCGTCCGCGCCGCACTGCTCGATCTCGTTCGTCCAGAAATTCAGCCCGGGCTCGTCCGGCTCGCGGTTCAGGAAGTCCTGGTAGTGCTGTCGGACGAAGGCGCGCGAGTCGTCAATCGGGTTCGCGTCCGCGGGCGCGGCGTCGTCGTCGGTGACGGTCAGCACGGCCGCGTCAGGTTTGGCGACCGACGCCCCGGCCGAAGGGTTGAAGAGCATCAGCTCGACGGTCTCCGCCTCTTCGGGCGTGCGGTCATGCGTGAGCAGGACTTTGAAGGTCTTCGCCGTCTCGCCCGGGGCGAAGCGCAGTGTGCCGAAGGCGGGCGTGAAGTCGGAGCGGCGCGAGGCCGTGCCTTCGCTCGTCGCGTAATCGACCGAGGCGGGCGCCGAGGCGTCGCCCGTGCGCGTGACGGTGACGACGGCCGCGCCGTCCCCCTCGCCGGCCGTGTAGCCCGGGGCGCCGAAGCTGAAGGCGGACGCGGCCCGCGCGAGTGCGGACCCGGCGCAGGCCGTGAGCAGTATTAAAGTCAGCGCAGGCGCGAGGTAACAGACTCTCCTCATGTCCCTAATGGCGCCCCCTCTCGGGGTGTTGAAGTTAGAGCGTCGGCGCGGCGTGCGCCCCTGAGATTCGGGGCCGCGCGAGCCGAGTTGTCAATACGGTTCGTCAAGCACCCTCTGATTATATGACGTCGCGGGAGGGCTAAAAACCCACGGTCGGGCAGTATTTTTTAGGCCCCCCTCCTTAATCCGGACGGATTCAGCCGTGGACGCCAGCGTCCGCGAGCAACTACGAGAACGGACGGACAGGACGTTCAGATCAGGTCGGTCGTCTCGCCGTCCCGAATCCCCGGCCACCGGTTCCATTGAGGAGATAGTCCCGGCGTCTGGCTGGCGCCGCGCCCATACCTCGGCGTTGGACGGAGGCACGCTATGGTTTTGTCGTGAGCGCCCGGGGCGCGGGCAAGTCTGTCCTCACCCGAACCGACATCCCTCGCGACAGCCCTGTATACTCTCCTCCAAGCTCAAGGGGGTAAATGTACCAATGTCTCGCTTCCCCGGCGGCGTGTTGTGCGCCGCCGCGTCAGTCACGCTGCTCCTCTGTGCCCTCCACTTGTGGGGGCACGAGTCCGCAGGTGCCTGCCTCTCCGTGGCGACCGTCGCGCTCGGCCTCCTGCTCGCGGCCGTGGCCTCACTGAGGGCGGGCACGCACTAACCTGCCGGTCACCCCCGCTACTCGGCCGCGAAAAGGCTGCTGCTCCACCCCGACTTCGACTCCGTCAGGTCTGTGAACGACGCGGCCGGCGCTCGCCTTCGTCTACTACGCCAAACTCCCGAATGCGGACGAGGCGCACGGGCTCGGCACGCGCCCCTACGGCCGCTGAGCCGCCGGGCCGTTGTATACTGCGTGCGCTCTAACAGTCTCTGAATCAGGGGAGAAACCCATGCGCCGTCTCTTACGCGAGAACGGTCTGTCCATCGTGTGGCTCGGGCTCTTCTTCTTCACGCTCATCTTCGGCCAGAGCGTCGCCGGCCACCGCGAGTACAACAGCGACCAGCGGGAGCACGGCCGGCCCGAGGTCGGCTACGCCGAGTACATCGGGAGCGCGCACTTCGTCGAGGCGACGATGGAGAACTGGGAGTCGGAGTTCCTCCAGATGTTCCTCTTCGTCGTGCTCACCGCCTTCCTCTACCAGAAGGGCTCCGCCGAGTCGAAGAAGCTGGACGGGGAGGAGGAGGTCGACCGCGACCCACGCAACTCTAAAAACAAGAAGGACGCGCCGTGGCCCGTCCGCCGGGGCGGGCTCGTCCTCCGGCTCTACGAGAACTCTCTGAGCCTCGCCTTCCTCCTGCTCTTCCTCGCCGCCTTCTTCCTGCACGCGGCCGGGGGGGCGCGCGAGTACAACCAGGATCAGGCCGAGCACGGCTCGGCCGAGCGCGTCACGACGCTGCAATACGTGGCGACCTCGCGCTTCTGGTTCGAGTCGTTGCAGAACTGGCAGAGCGAGTTCCTCGCCGTCGGGCTGATGGTCGTCCTCTCCATCTGGCTCCGGCAGAAGGGCTCGCCCGAGTCCAAGCCCGTCGACGCACCACACGGCCAGACCGGCAAGGGTTAGGCGACGCGTCTCGTCCCGGCATCGGGCGGCGAACGTCACCCCTTTCGTCGCCGTTGAGACGCGGCGGCCCGACCGGGCCGAGGCAGTTATTCGGATTGGGAAATTTCAGAATGAACACGGGCAGACAACATGACTTCCAGGTCAGGCCGGGCAGCCGCCCCCGCCTGAAGAACTATGACGCGGCCTTCACCGGCGGCTTCGCGGACGAAGACGAGGCTGGGGCGAAGATCGAGGCCGACTGCGGCGAGCTGGCGAGCCTACAGGACAGGTTGATGGCGGAGGAGACCCACGCGCTCCTCGTCATCCTCCAGGCCGTGGACGGCTCCGGCAAGGACGGCACCATCAAGCACGTCGCGTCCGGCCTCGACCCGCAGGGCTGCACCGCGGTCAACTTCAAGAAGCCGTCCGAGGCCGAGAACAGGCACGACTATCTGTGGCGCTTTCACCAACAGGTGCCGGAGCGCGGGCGGATCACCTTCTTCAACCGCTCTTACTACGAGGAGGTCATCTCGCCGCGCATCCACCCCGAGCGGCTCGGCGAACAGAAGCTGCCCGCGGGCGGCAGGCCCAAAGACCTCTGGAGACGAAGGATGGGCGAGATCAACAACTTCGAGCAGTACCTCACGGACAACGGGGTGGCCGTCATGAAGTTCTTCCTCCACCTCTCGAAGGAGAAGCAGGCCGAGCGGCTGCTGGAGCGCACCACGGAGCCGGCCAAGAGGTGGAAGTTCTCCGCCGACGACCTGGAGGGCCGCGACCTGTGGGACGAGCACATTAAGGCCCACGAAGAGATGCTCGCGCGCACGAGCACCAGGGCCGCGCCCTGGTACGTCATCCCGGCAGACCACCGCTGGTTCTCCGCGCTCGCCGTGGCCGACTTGATGGCGCGGAAGCTCCGCTCGCTCAAACCCCGCTACCCGACCGTCAGGGGCGACGAGAAAAAAGAGATGGGGGCGGCCCGGAGACGGCTCGAACGCGAACTGCGCCGCCCCGGCCCATGAGACGACTCTGCGACGGGAACGCGGAGCATAAGTGACCGTCAGGGTACTCGTACCTTTATTCGCCTCGGGCTGTTGAAATTCAGGATCGCCGGTAAGTGGAGGGAGAGAATCACGGCGGCGGTCGAAATCGTCAGCCAGTTCAAATTCCTCCACAGACTGATCGTATTCAGCATGCCCGGCTCGAAGTTGCCGCCGAGCGTTGCGCGCACCACGCCCCCGATTGTGATGACCATCCAGACTTTCAAGGGGAGCATGACCCACGCGACGAGCGTCGCCCACCCCAGCCAGAATCTGGCCCCGGTGTCGAGTTTGATGGTGACCAGCCACGCGGCCAGAGACGCCAGAAAGACCCAGGGGTTGACGTACGCAAAAAAGTAGATGAGGAACCGGGGCGTCCCGAAGTAGTTGACCATCGAATCGGGAGGGTTATGACTCCACAGGGGGACGAGCATCAGGGCGTTGAAGATGTAACCCCCGAGCCAAATCCCCCAATAGATGGTCGCGGCGAAGAGGAACAGTCGAGCCAAATTTTTACGAGCCCTCATACCATCCACCTCCCGTGGCTTCCTTCGTCAACGTCACTCGATACCGCCGGCACACACGCCCCCTGCATTTATTCATAACGGCGTTCGTTTCTCCCCCACCTCTTTTAGAGAGGTTGCTTCAAAAACTTTTGCCCGGCGAGCGAGGTGTGAAAACCGTAAATCGCCAGGCCCATGATGACGACGAAGACGAAGAGGGTGTTCCCGGCATACCAACTGGAAAAGTCGGAGGTGATCGGGAAACCGTAACTCAAGGCGGCGAAGAGAAAAAAGGAGTAGAGGGCGAGCAGTCCGAAACGCGCGGCGGCCAGCGTGATGAGGGTCGCCGTCAAGACCAGGTCGAGCCAGAAAATCCATAGGTGACTCGTCGCAAAATCTATGTTGACGAGAAAAATGAAGAGCCACAGCGCGGCGACCGCAAGCCATTTTTTTCGCAAAGCGGTGAGCAGCAGTAACAGCAGAAATAAATATCCTGCCCGGGAATCTTTATAACCTTCGAAAGGGCGCCGGGACGGCGGGTCACACCGGGTTACGTAGGGGACGGCGGGGGCGCCGCACGGCCGGGCGATGAATAGCGCTTCCCCTTTACGTCAGGGTTATAATCCTCGGGCTGTCTGCTTATCCGGTCTCGATTGGCGGTGCACCCCGCGTGACGCCACACACTAAACCTGTTACGGCCCGCCGAGACCTACGCGAACGCCCGTGGGCACCGCAGGACGGTTGCGGGTTCATCCTTCACGAAAGAGGGCTGCGGCATCACTGGGAAGGGGTGGGGCTCTTATCGGTTAAGACCTTCTCGCACGGCCGCGCCCTGTACGACAGCGGCCCGGGTCTCTACGCCGTCGACGACAGCTCCTACCTGATCCTCAATGAAGGGCAGCCTTACTCGATCACCATCGAGTCGGAGCGCCCCGTCGAGTCCTTCTGTATATTTTTTAAGCCCGGCTTCGCGGAGAAGGTTTACTACAGCCTGAGTTCGGGCCAGTGTGAGCTGCTGGACAATCCCGAGCCGCCCGGTAAGCCGCGTGTAGGGTTTTTCGATCAGGTCTACCCTCACGACGACGTCCTGTCGCCGGCGCTGCTATCTCTCAAATCGTCGCCCGCCGAAGAGAGGGCGCGGGCCGGCTGGCTCGAAGAGCAGTTCCACGAACTGATGGGCCTGCTGCTGCGCGTCCGGCTGGGCGCCGTCAACGAGGCTTTAGCGTTAACGGCCGTGCGCCCCTCCACCCGGGAGGAGTTGTACCGGCGGCTGTGTCGGGCCAGGGACTACATGTCGGCCTGTCTCGACCGGCCCCTCACGCTCGAAGAGGTCTCGGGCGTCGCGTGCCTTTCGCCCAACCACCTGCTGCGCTCCTTCCGCCAGCTCTTCGGTCTCACCCCGCACCAGTACCTGACCGCCAGGCGTATGGAGCAGGCGCGGAAGTTGCTCGCCGACCGGAACCTATCCGTCACGGACGTCTGTCTCTCCGTCGGCTTCGAGAGCCTGGGCTCGTTCAGCCGGACGTTCCGCCGCCACACGGGACTCTCGCCGAGCGAGTGCCGCCGAAAAAAGTGATTTCGGATAAACGCTCTCGCCGCCTCTCAGGCAAGATGGCCCCACACGCCTGAAAGACGTCCCCTCCGCGGGGCCGCTTTCACAAAGGGGAGGAGAGGAACTATGCGCTTGAACTATGCCAAAGCCCTGTGCGCCTTGCTGCTCGCGGCGGCCTCGGCCGGCCGGGGCGCCGCGCAGGAGAACGGGGTTAAGGGAACGGCGGCCGCGAGCCAGGCGGCCGGGGGGGAGGGTCATGGACTCGGACAAGTTCGGCCTTTCGCGGATAGGGCAGATCGCCGTCTCGGTCGGCGACCTGGGGCGCGCGACGGCCTTCTACCGGGACAAGCTGGGGATGAAGTATCTGTTTACGGCGAACGGGATGGCGTTCTTCGACAACGACGGGATCAGGCTGATGCTGGCCCGCCCGGAGGGGGCCGGCGCGGCCCGGACGAATTCCGTCATCTACTTCAAGGTGGACGACATTCAGCGCGGGTATGAGACGCTGTCCGGGCGGGGGGTGAAGTTCGAGGAGCGGCCCGAGTTGGCTGCGAAGACGGAGAGGTTCGACCTGTGGCTCGCCTGCTTTAAGGACTCGGAAAACAACGACCTCTGTCTGATGAGCGAAGTGTCCGCGGCGAAATAAGCGTCGGGCGTGCGTGCCGCCGGCCGCCTCTGAGAGCTATGAGCGGGAGGCGGCGCTGACGCTTTGACGGGGGCAGCCGAAGTGAGCTTTCAACACAGAGACACGGAGACACAAAGACACAGCTTGAAGTCGTTTAGCCGTGTCTCCGTGTCTCTGTGTTGAATCGTTCTCGCTTAACTCAACCGCGAACTGGAATAGATGTACTGGCGGCTGTTAATGGAGTATGGGTTTCGGGTACTTGGCCGTATCGCCCGTGTCTTTGAGGTCGAGGATACTCCACCTCGTAGGTATCCCGCGGCTGAGGATCCGCCCGTCCTTGCTGAGCCAGTACTCGGCGTTGCCGAAGGCTTCCCAGGTGCGAACCGGATAAAGTGCGCACCCGTCTCTGTGGAGGGTGCTGGCGACGAACTTCCTCCCGTCAGGTAGTTCGTAGATGCCGAGTTCCCTCGGCCTGACCCGCGGGGGGTTGTGTGAGGCTGCGGCTTGCGGCTTGTAAGCGGTCGACATACCGGTTCCTCTCCTCCGAAAAGGGATCGATGTTTGTAAAGTGAGTGGGGGACCGAACCTTACGTACGCAGCAGTACGCCAGGAAAATGCCGTAAGAATAAACCCTGCCGTTTGACCCACGTTAGATGAATAAATGGAAAGTGGGTTGCCTCAGGAAAGAAACGGCGGCCGCCGCCCGTGTGACCGCTGATTCAAACCACCTACAGCGGCGTGCGTTCGGGTGCGACCTCACGCTGGGAGCGCGGGCATCCTGCCCGCCATGAGCGCTGAAGCGCGAAAGCCGTCAGACTTTAAATCTCCAGGTCGAGGGATAGCGCTGCACGGTGAAGCGTGCTGAAGCACGCTTCGGCGGGCAGGATGCCCGCGCTCCCGGCGCGGCCGTCGCGTCCGTGTGAACGCCGCTATAGCCCCACACAGTAGCTTTCAACGACTGGCAAGCGGAGCCTACTGACTACTGTCCACTGACTACTGTCTACTGTCTACTGCTTTTGTGTTATGATTCGCGCCTCCCCTTCGGCCCGACCTTTCACGTCTCGGTGCGTCAAAAACATGAACATCAAAAGAATAGTCCTACCTCTCGCGCTTCTCTCCGTTCTGAGCCCCGCGGTCTGGTCTGCGCTCGCGCACGACGGCGAGCACCACAGCCCCGGCGGGAACGGCCAGCCGAACGACGCGCCGCTCGCGGCCGCCGTCGACCAGCCGTGCGTGAACGGCATGGCGGGCACCTTCCCCTGTAACAAGGTCGACCTCGCGGCCCTCCTGCCCGTCGCGGACATCGACGGGACGGCCGCGGCGGGCGTCACCGCCAACGACATCTGGGGCTGGACAGACCCCCTGACCGACAAGGAGTACGCGCTCGTCGGCCTCTCGAACGGCGTCGCCTTCGTGGACGTGACCAACCCTACGGCGCCCGTCTACCTCGGCAACCTCCCGCGCACGGCCACGGCCGCCGACTCGCTCTGGCGCAGCGTCAAGGTCTACCGCAACCACCTCTACGTCGTCAGCGAGGCCGCGGGACACGGGATGCAGGTCTTCGACCTCGCGCGGCTGCGCAACGTCTCTTCGCCCCCGGTCGCCTTCACGGAGACGGCGCACTACGACAACTTCAGCAGCGCCCACACCATCGCCGTTAACGAGGAGACCGGCTTCCTCTACGTCGCCGGCAGCAGACCGGCGGCGAACCACACCCCGAACGTGGACACGTGCCCCGGCGCGACGGACACGCGCGGCGGCGGCCTCCACATGGTTGACGCGCGCAACCCCGCCGCCCCCGCGTTCGCCGGCTGCGTCAACGAGGACGGCTACACGCACGAGACGCAGTGCGTCATCTACCGCGGCCCCGACGCGCAGTACCAGGGGCGCGAGGTCTGCTTCAACGCCAACGAGGACACGCTGACCATCGTCGACGTGACGGACAAGTCGGCGCCGCACCAGCTCTCGCGCACGACCTACGCCGGCCGCGGCTACACGCACCAGGGCTGGCTGACGGGCGACCACGCGCGATTCCTTTTAGACGACGAACTCGACGAACAGAACTTCGCGCTCCCGAAGAACCGCACCTTCGTCTGGGACGTGTCCGACCTCGACGCGCCCTCGGTGCAGGGCATCTTCCAGGGCTCGACCCCATCCATCGACCACAACCAGTACGTCCGCAGCCTCCACGCCTTCCAGTCGAACTACCGCAGCGGCCTCCGCGTCATCGACGTGCGCAACGCCTCGGCGGCGAGCCTGAGCGAGGTCGCCTTCTTCGACGTGTACCCGGTGAACGACGCGGCGGCCTTCAACGGCACCTGGAGCAACTACCCCTTCTTCGCCAGCGGCACCGTCGTCGTGAGCGGCATCGAGCAGGGGCTCTTCGTGCTGCGCCCGCAGGTCGGGATGCCCGTCCGCATCGACTACGAGCCCTTCTTCGTCCGCCAGCACTACCGCGACTTCCTCGGCCGCGAGCCCGACGAGGCCGGCCTCGCCTTCTGGACGCAGGACATAGAGAAGTGCATGGGCGACGCCGTCTGCCGGGAGGTGAAGCGCATCAACGTCTCGGCGGCCTTCTTCCTGTCGATTGAGTTCCAGGAGACGGGCTTCTACGCCATCCGCGTCCAGCGCGTCGCCTTCGGCCGCCGCTCGAACGACCCCGCGACGCGGATGACTTTCGACGAGGTGACCAACGCCCAGCGGCAGATCGGCCAGGGGGTCGTCGTCGGCCAGCCCGGGTACGAGCAGCGCATCGACAACAACAAGACCTTCTACGCCTCGCAGGTCCAGAACACCCTCGCCTTCAACAACCGCTTCCCGCAGACGAACGCGGCCGCATACGTCGACGCGCTTTATGCTTCGGCCGGCGTCACGCCGACCCCGGCCGAGCGGCAGGCCGCCATCTCCGCCTTCAGCCTGGCGAACTCCGTCGAGACGGGGCGCACGGCCGCGCTGCGCGCGGTGGCCGACTCGAATTCGGTGCGGGCCGCCGAGTTCAACTCGGCGTTCGTGCTGATGGAGTACCACGGCTACCTCCGCCGCAACCCGGACGAGGAGGGCTACAACTTCTGGCTGAAGAAGCTCAACGACTTCAACGGCAACTACGTCGAGGCCGAGATGGTCAAAGCCTTCATCACCTCGATTGAGTACCGGCAGCGGTTCGGGCAGTAAGGGACACAGGGTACTTCAACGCGGAGGCGCAGGGGGCGCGGAGGGGCGCAGAGGATAATACGATTT
>DASVQJ010000201.1:0-1699 GCA_036389235.1 Pyrinomonadaceae bacterium
CGTCGCCGACACGCTCGTCGAGGCTCTGAAGCGCGCACCGCGGACGATGGCGCGCCACTACCGCCGCGAGGCGGCGCTCAACCTGGGCGAGCTGATGCGCGGCTTCAACTTCGAGCGCGTGCCCGCCAGCCTGCTCCGCTACGACCGCTACGCGCGCATGTACCGCGGCCTCTCGCGCGACGAGGCCGAGGCCGCGCTCGACGCCGAGTCCGACACGCTCCAGCTCCCGCAGGTCGTCCACGCCGCGAGCTGCGCCTCGTTCCACCCGCCGATGCGTCAGTTCTGCGACGAGGAGCGCTGCTCCGTGGCGCACGGGTTCGAGTCGGGCGAGTACGCCGAGGCGGGCGAGGTCGTCTGGATAGCGGCCGAGGTCGAGTCGAAGCTGGAGGCGGGGCGCGCGCTGGCGGGGCTGTGGCTCGACCGGCTGGAGCAGGTCGCGCAGGCGTGCGGCTTCGAGCGCGTGCGCTTCTGGCTCGTCTCGCGCGAGGGCTTCTCGGGCGAGGCGGCCGAGCTTCTGAACGAGCGCGACGCGTACGGCTCGTCCCGCGAGCAGCTGGAGCACCTGACGGCGCTCCTCTCGGGCGCGGGCGCGGGGGGCGACCTGGAGGCCGACGAGTTCGCCATCGAGCTTCCGATGTCCGAGGACACGGAGCTGATCGCGGCGCACACGGTCGAGCAGATCGCGCGCCGGATGGAGTTCCAGCCCGAGGCCATCAACCAGATCAAGACGGCGCTGGTCGAGGCCTGCATCAACGCCGCCGAGCACTCCCTGAGCACCGAGCGAAAAATCTATAACCGCTTTCGGGTGGAAGGTGATAAATTAGTCATCACTGTATCGAGCCGAGGGCTATCCGTACCCGTTACTCTCCCCGAGAACGGAGCCGCCGCGGACAAGAACGGCAACGGCGGCGAGGGCGCGAAGGGGCGCCGTGGCTGGGGGCTCAAACTCATCCGCACGCTGATGGACGACGTGGAGTTCGAGCGCGTCGACGACGGCACCCGACTGCGGATGACGAAGTACCTGCGCAAATAAGAAGGGGAGACCTGCCGAGATGTCAGACCCACTCGCCGACGCCCCGCGGGCCGCAGAGGCCGGGCGGGAGGTCGCGGTCGTCTACGCGGGCGACTACGTCAACAAGATGAGCGGCCAGCGCATCGAGCGCGAGTGCCTGACGAGGATGGAGCGGGGCTGCCGCGCGCTCGTCATCAACTTCCACGACACGGAGCTGGTCAACAGCATCGGCGTCTCGATCCTGCTCGGCGTCATCGACGAGGCCGAGCGGCGCGGCGCGCGCGTCGCCTTCGCGAGCGTGAGCCCGCACACGCTCAAGCTCTTCGAGCTGCTCGGCCTGACGCGCCTCGTCGTCCTGGCCGACAGCGACGAGGAGGCGCTCGCCACCCTCGAAGAGTTTTCGATGACGCCCCCCGGACACTGACCGCCAGTAAATAGTGAATGGTAAATAGTGAGTGGTGATTGAACGTTGCAAGCCTTGTAGGGCTCAAGCGTCAACGCGGCGAAGAGACGAACCATTTAGAGCCTGTTTGAAAACTCCAGAATGACCGGCATTCGTCCGGTTTTGCTGCGCTGTTGAGGCCCGAGTCTCACGATCTGTGAGCCTCAAAACCTCGGATTTAGAGCTGGGCCGGCGTCTTACCGGCGGCGGCCGAAACCTTCAGAAAGAGTTTTCAAACAGGCTCT
>DASVQJ010000202.1:0-40726 GCA_036389235.1 Pyrinomonadaceae bacterium
CGTCACTCTAGGTTGAGTGACGGCGCTTCACTGTTCAGCGTGCTCTCGCACGCTTTGGCGGGCAGGATGCCCGCGCTCCCGGCGGAAGGCCATACTGTCGGAGGGCGTGCGGGTTTCGGAAGTGAGTGACGTAAGCCTGACGTTCACCACTCCGCCTTCCTACGCCCGCGCGCCCCCTCACGTCGATGTTGCGGGCGCGGCCGGCCGCGGGTCTTTCAAGGTCTGTGAAATCTTGTAAAAGTTTATGAAATCGCTTAGAAGAGTCCTGTTTCCCCGCCGGGTCGGCAGTCAGCAGGAAGGTTTCATCATGGAGCAGACGAACGACAGAGTTTACGAGTTCGGCCCCTTCCGCCTGCACCCTCTGCGGCGCGTGCTGCTGCGCGACGGGTGCGCGGTGGCGCTGACCGCCAAGGTCTTCGACACCCTCGTCATCTTCGTCGAGCGCCGCGGGCGCGTGATTGCCAAGGACGAGCTGATGGCGGCGCTCTGGCCCGACACGGCGGTCGAGGAGAACAACCTGACGCAGCACGTCTCGGTGCTGCGCAAGGCGCTCGGCGAGCGGCGCTACATCGTGACCGTGCCCGGGCGCGGGTACAGCTTCGTCGAGCCGGTGCGCGAGGTCGCGTCCGAAGCGTGGGAGGAGCGCCCGAAGGGGCGGCGCGAGGAGGTCGCGCTGGCGGAGGCCGCGGCCATCACCGTCGGCGCGGCGCATCCGCCGCGGACGGCGTTGGCGCTCGCCTTATGCGTGGCGGTGGTCTCAACCGCCGCGGCCGTTTACCTGTGGGCCGGGCGCGCGGAGTCGGGTCGAAGTCAGTCGGCGCGGCCTTCGAAGCCGGAAGAGGCGCGGCGCGCGCGCGGGCACACGACCGAGGTCTTCGAGGCGCGCGAGGCTTACCTGCGCGGCCGCTACTTCTGGAACAAGCGCAACGCGGAAGGCGTCGAGAAGAGCGTCGAGCACTTCCGCCGCGCCATCGACCTCGACCCGACTTACGCCGCGGCCTACGCCGGCCTCGCCGACGCCTACAGCGTGCTCGGCAACTACCGCTACGGCTCGCTGCCTTCGGACGAGTGTCTGCGGCTTGCGCGCGCCGCGGCGCTGAAAGCGGTCGAGGTTGACGACGAACTCTCCGAGGCGCACGCCTCGCTCGCGCTCGTCAGGGCTTACCAGGAGGGAGACGCCGAAGCCGCCGAGCGGGAGTTCCGCCGCGCCATCGAGCTCGACCCCTCGTACGCGACCGCGCACCACTGGTATTCGGACTTCCTCGCCACGCTCGGGCGCGCGGACGAGGCGTTGGCGGAGGCGTCGCGCGCGGCCGAACTCGACCCGCTCTCGCCGATCATCTCGACGACCGTCGGCGAGCGGCTCTTCTTCGCGCGCGAATACGAGCGCGCCACCGAGCGCCTGCGCCGCACGCTCGAACTCGACCCCGACTTCATCCAGGCGCGTTTCATCCTCGGCCTCGTCTACGTGCGGCAGGGCCGGCGCGCGGCGGCGGTCGCCGAACTGCGTCGCGCGCGCAGACTGGCCGGGGGAGGGGACGCGCGCGTCGCCGCGGCCCTCGTACAGGCTTACGCGCTCACGGGCCGCAAGTCCGAAGCGCGGCGGCTGCTCGAAGAGTTGTCGGCGGCCGGGGCGGAGGTCGCGCCCTCCGACATGGCGCTCGTCCACGCCTCGCTCGGCGAGACGGAGCGGGCTTACGAGTGGCTCGCCAGGGCGCGCGACAAGGCGCGGACGAACCCCGAGGCCGCGAACATGCTCAAGGCCGACCCGCGCCTCGACCCGCTGCGCGCCGACCCAAGGTTCCGAGACATCTTCACGCTCTGAGGCGGCGCGGCTTGACGTTTAGCCGCATCAACTGAAGCCGGGGCCTAACCCGCCCCGACGGAGGAGTGGCGTGCGTGTGTGTCATACCAGCCGGGGACTGCTTCCCTCGTTAGACGCTTCAGGAGGTTGACGGTCATGGAACGCAGCCTCCAGGCCCCGCGGAATCGGAGTCGGTTCAGCACGCCGTCGTCGCCGACGAGGTAATATCCGAGGCGGATGAAGGCGTACCGGCGGAGGATGGCGTCCTTCGACATCCACTCGCCGGCCAGTTCCGCGCCGAAGAGGCCCGAGGAGTCGGGCTCGAATTGTTGGGCCACGTAGTTGCCCTCTCGCGCAAGGTTAGGCGGGGGCTGAGAGTGCGGAATCTTCGACTGCTCCACGGCCTGGAAAGAGTCGTAGCCGAGGCCGGCCAACGTCTCTATCTCGCGGCGGATTTTGGCGAGGCTCGTCTTGTCTGATTCCATGGAGATGTAGTCGGGGCGCTCGCGGAAGCGTCCGAGCGCTGTGACACAGACTATGTCGAGGCCCTCGATGTCTATCTTCATGTAGTGTGGTATTCCGTGCTGCCGGAGGGCGCTTACGAAGTCGATGGCTTCGACCTCGGTCACGCTGCTCGACGTGCCGAGTCGCGCGTTGCGTTCCGCCCACCCCGCTTCGACCGTCCCCCAGACGGAAAGCTCTCGGTTGCGGTAGAAACGTACTTTGTTCCCCGCCGCCATTGAATCCGGGCTCACAATCGCCCCTTCGACGACGGTCAAGCGTCCCCGGCGGATGTAATCCTGGAAACGTTCCCGGCAGTGGCCCGCCAGTTCCGGGTCGGCCTCGAATGCGACGACGCGGAACCCTTTCCGCAGGTAGAAATCCGTGTCCTCGCCCTTGTGCATCCCGACGTCGTAGATAAGGTCGTCGTGCTTCGGCGTATCGAGAAGAACGTTCATAGGAATCCCTTTCTCTCCCGGCGTCGGCCGGCGCCCGGCATCACACGCCCGCCCGATAAATAAAGATTGATGAAAGGCGGCGTGTCGCGAGTCGTCTGTGACGGCGTTCGGAACCCCCGAAGGCTGCCTGACACTCCTCAATCGGAGGTGTACCAGGCCCACGCCAGCAACCCGATTATCGCGCCCAGAATGGCTAACACGGGCGCCAGCTCGAATAACGTCAGCACGTTATAAGGGTTCGGGTGCGTCAACTGCTCGTAGCAATAATAGAGGAGCGTCACGACGACCCCGGCCGCCATCCCGCCGCAGCCGCCCCGCATCGCACCGGCCACACGCTCTTTCGCCCGCCCATCTCGCCCTCACTTCAAAGGAACGTCCGCCTCCGCCACCACGCCGGAATAATAGAACAGCTACGGCGGCGTTCAACGGCCGAAGGCACGGCATCACCCGCGCCCTCCTTCAACAGACACGAGAGGAACCGTGATGGGAGCGGGTGGAGAGAGTCTCTATGCGGCGCGGAAGTCGGGTTCAACAGAACGGCGCCGTGACGTTACAGTCCATGTACGGGAACATGCTCTCCCACTTCATGATTCTCTCTTTGAATTCTGAGTAGACCGGAAGGAACTCGGGTTTATCCTTGCCGTCGAAGATGACGTCGTCCTGTATGTCTACGGCAACGCGCCGCAGCCTCCTGTCGGCAGTTATGTCCCCCCTCCCGTCGGCGGCCCCGGCGTTCTCGGCATCAGTTTTGCCCTTCTCCTTCCGGGCCTCCTGTTCGAGCTTATCCAGTTCGATGATGAGACTGACAATCCCGCGCTCGGCAAATTCCGGGTAGACCGCAGACGCCTGACTGTATCTCGGGGGCATCTTCATGACGTTCCATTGTCTGCGAATGTGTTCTAACGTGAACGGCTTCGCCAGCGAGTACCGCGCGTCGTAAGGTTTCGCAACCATGTGCTCCACGTCCACGAGGAACTGCGATAATCTGCCCTCGATCTCCAAATCGAGCCTGCCGATCAGCTCGCGTCTGGCAGAGATGACTTCCGCCCGCTTCTGCTCCGCGGCCCGCTCATCCGCCACGCGGTTTTGATGGACGGTCCAGGCGTATGTAATGCCGCCGACGGCTACCGTGGACAGGAACCAGAGAAAGATTGAAGAGTTGACGAATTCCCACACCCCGCTCTGCTTTCCCTTGCCGCGGCCCAAGTCGTCCCGCACTTCCTGACGATATATCTCTTCGGCCTTAATTCTTGCCCTGTCTTCTTCGCTCAACATGTTCATGACTCCGTCAAAGTGGATGCGAAAGCCGAAACTTCCCCCGGCGCCGACGCCTCAAGGCCGCGATGCGTGCTCGCGCGCGTGTCGAACGTCGTTTGCGTGCGCGGGTTCAGGGTTTGGCGATGACGAGCGGGTGTGTCTCCAACTCGCGGCGGTAAAAGGTGCGCGGGCGCTGAACTCCCTCTTCGGCGTTGACCCTGTCGGCGGTGGGGACGGCGGAACCGAGCTTGAGACCGCGCTTCTGCATCAACTGCTCGATTCGCATGTGGGGCACGCGCTCGGCCGCGTAGTCGAACCACTCGCGGACGACTATCCGGCCGTCGCGCGCGGCGCGCGAATCGGCCTCGCCCTTCTGCAACCCCTCCTGCACGAGGACGTACGTCAGAAGTCCGTGGCCGAGCTGCGCGGCTTCGAGCGCCGCCTGGTAACTCTGCGCCGCCGTCAGGACGTACATGCCCTTCTCGTAGGCCAACTGCGCCAGGCCCTTCGTGTTCATCGGCCCGCGCCGCCTCTCCTCCGCTTCGAGCGCCTGCCCGGAGTTGCACGCGTCGAGGACGAGGACGAGCTGGCCCGTGTTGAGCGGCTCGAAGACGGCGCTCAGCTCCTCGTCGCTGATGCTGTGTTCGAGGACGGCCTGCAATCCCTCCGCGGACACCTTGTCGCGCTCGCCCGCGTAGCCGAGGTCGTGCGGGATGAGGTAGAAGCGGTTGCGCTGCGCCGTGCCGTGCCCCGCGAAGTAGACGACCACCACGTCTTCGGGCTCCGCGGGCTTCAGGGCTTCGAGCGACTTCGGCGCGGACGCGGGCAGCGGCCCCTTCTCCGCGCCCGAGAGGCGGCGCAGCGCCGTCAGGATGTTGCCCTTCGTCGCCTCGCGGTCGAGCAGCGTGACCGCGACCACGCGCCCGCTCGGCTCGACGACCGCGCGCTGACGTTTCACCTCCGCGACGAAGGAGTCGGCGTCGCCCGCCGCGAAACGCAGGTTGTAGCGCGCGTTCGCGTACTCGTTGACGCCGACGGCGACGATGTGAGTCGTCGGCGCGCGGCGGAGGCGCTCGTCGCCGCTGAGCGCGAGGCGCGCGTCGGCGCTCTTCACGTTGTCCTGGTTGAAGGCGTAGGCCGTAAACACGTTCTCGCCCGCGACGACGGGCACGACCGCTTCGAGCGCCGCGCGCCCCAAGCCCGAGACGAGCCGCCCGCGCTCGACGAAGACGAGCGAGCCGTTGCGGAACAGGCGCAGGTCGCGCGCGCCCGCGGGCGCGTCCGTCACCTCTATCCGCAGCTTCACGTTGCGCGAGGCGAGGGGCGCGTCCGAGTCTGTCGCCGCGTCGCCCGAGAGGGTGACGCGTATGACGGGCTGTCGCCGGTCTATCTGCGCGATGGCGCGCGCGGCCCGCGGCCGCCGGCCCGCGAACACGTCTGCGAGCAGGTCTGGGTAGAAGAACTCGTTGAAGAAGGCTTCGACGGGCGCGAAGCTCCGCGTGTTGCGGTCGAAGCGCCAGACGATCTGCTGCCAGGCGGCGGGCGAGCCGTCGAAGAGGCCGTCGGGCGTGACGACGAGCCAGTCGCGCGTGTCCGTCGTCGAAACGAGCGTCGCGGCCTGCTCGCCCGTCTTCACGTCCCACACGCGCGTGCTGCCGTCCTCGCTCCCCGTCGAAAGCCACGCGCCGTCGGGGCTGAAGGCGACGCCGTTGACCGCGTCCGTGTGTCCGCTCAGACGGAAAAGCTCGCCGCCCGTCTCGGAGTTCCACAGGCGCGCGCTCCCGTCGGCCGAAGCGGTCGCGAGCGTCTTGCCGTCGGGGCTGAAGGAGACGGCGCGCACGTCGTCAGCGTGCCCCTTGAACCTGCGCGGCTCGGTGCTCCCGCCCACGTCGAAGAGAGTGACGAGCCCTTCGACGCCCGCGACGGCGAGCACGCGCCCGTCCGGGCTGTATGCGAGGCCGAAGACCTCGGTCAGGCCCTCTAACTCGCGCGTCAACTGCCCGCCAGCCGCGTCCCAGAGCTTGACCTTGTCGCGGGTGCCGCCCGAGGCAATCGTCTTTCCGTCGGGGCTGAAGGCGACCGCGTTGACCTCCGCCGTGTGCCCGCTGAAGGTTCTGAGAAGCTGTCCGTTCGCAGCGTCCCACAGCTTGACGGTCGTGTCGCCGCTCGCCGTCACGAGCCATTTGCCGTCGGGACTGAAGGCGACGGCGTTGACGCTCTCCGTGTGCCCCGCGAGCGTGCGCTCTTCGAGCCCGGTCTCGTTGTCCCAGAGCTTGACGTGGCCGCTCAGAGAGGCGGAGGCGAGCTTCTGCCCGTCGGGGCTGAAGGCGAGGGAAGTGACCCAGCCGGCGTGGCCCGCGAGCGTGCGCACCTTGCGCCCCGTCCTGATCTCCCAGACGCGCACGGTCTTGTCCTTGCCGCCCGCCGCGAACCAGCGCCGGTCGGGGCTGAAGGCCGTCGCGTAGATGCCGCTCGAATAACTCTCGAAAGCGCGCGTGCCGCTGGTGTCACTTGAGAGGTCGCGCAGTTGAACGGTCTTGTCGCCGTTGCTCGTCACGAGCGACTTCGCGTCCGGGCTGAAGGCGGCGACCTCGCTCGGCGCTTCCACATCTTCGGCGCCGCGCAGCACGCGCGTCTCGTTCCACGTCGCCGCGTCGAACACGCGCACCGAACGGTCGGACGCCGCGGCGAGCAGCGCGCGACCGTCCTGAGCGAAGGCCACGCCGACGGCCTTGCCCGCGAAGCCGCGGAGCGCGCGCGGCTCTCCGCCGACGTTGCCCGTCTCCCAGACCTTGACCGTGCCGTCGAAAGAGGCGGAGGCGAGGATTCTCCCTTCGGGGCTGAAGGCGAGCGACTTGACGAGCCCCGTGTGCCCCGCGAGCGCGCGCAGGTTTTGACCCGTGGCCGCGTCGAAGAGCCTGACCGCGCCGTCCCTGCCGCCCGAGGCGCCGAGCCTTCCGTCGGGGCTGAAGGCGACGCTCGTCACCCAGTTCTTGTGTCCCGCCTCTTTATGAAGCTCGCCGCCCGCCGCCGCGTCGAAGAGCCTGACGAGGTTCTCCGTCGTCCCGACGGCGAGTAGCTGCCCGCCCGGCTTGAAGGCGAGGCTGACCACGCCGCCCAGCCCTTCGAGCGTGCGCTTCGACTCCCCCGTCGAGACATCCCAGAGGCGCACGCTCCCGTCGTTCGAGCCGGAGGCGAGCGTCACGCCGTCGGGGCTGAACGCGACGGCGCGCACGTAGTTCGTGTGCCCGGCCAGACGGCGCAGCTCGCGCCCCGTCCCCGCGTCCCAGAGGCGCACGGTGTTGTCGGCGCTCCCCGAAGCGACGAGCCGCCCGTCGGGGCTGAACGCCAGAGCGTCCACGCGCATCGCGTGCCCCGTCTGCATGACGAGTTCGGGGCGCGGCGCGGCGGCGTTGGCCGCGGCCTCGCGCGGCGCGTCCGACGCGAGGGCGAGCGCGACCGAGACGAGCGACGCGAGCAGGAGCGTTCGCAACGTCCCCGGCGCTTCAAAGGCGTTCGACTGTGTTCTGCTTTTCATCGGAGCGGCGGTTAAGGGGCGACCCGTCGGCGAGAAGATTCCTGAACGGGTGCCCGAACGGAAAGACGGCTCACTTGTAGGTCACGCGCGCGAGCGTTGTCAAGCAACTCACCCCCGGGAGCGCGGGCATCCTTGCCCGCCATGAGCGCGCGAGCGCGAAAGCAGAGAGACTTCAATCTCAAGCTTGAGTGTTGGCGCTTCACGGCTAAGCGTGCCGGGGCACGCTTTGGCGGGCAAGGATGCCCGCGCTCCCGGGGAAGGGCGAACGATTTCGTTGTTAAGATTGCCAGAGAGGGCGGGCGGGTGTTAATTTCCCCTGCGGCTGTTGCCAGCCGGATTCGGGCCGCGAATCCGAATAACTGCTCGTCCCGCCCCGTTCGGAAAGGGGCTTCGTTCAAACCTAACCCTGACGTTTCCCGGGCTTCTTTCAATCGCTCCCCCGTGGCGTGGGGCTCTGTTCCCCGCGACCGTTCTTCCGAAGAAGGCGACCGATGTACTGCCCCAAACCCCCTCGCCGTCTTACCCCGTTCTCTACCTCGGCGCTGCTCCTGCTGCTGACGGCGGCCGGCCTCCTCTGGGGCTTCCCGCGCGCGCGCGGCGTGAGCGCGGCCGGCGCGTCGGCGCCTTACCTCGCGGCCTTCGTCGTGACGAACACGAACGACGCGGGCGCGGGCTCTCTGCGGCAGGCCATCCTCGACGCGAACTCGAACCCGGGCACCGACAGCATCTCTTTCAACATCCCCGGCGCGGGCGTCCACACCATCAAGCCCCTGTCGCCGCTCCCCGTCATCGACGGCACTGTCAACATCGACGGCTACAAGCAGCCGGGCGCGGCCCCCAACTCGCTCGGGACGGGCAACAACGCCGTGCTGCTCGTCGAGCTGGACGGCTCGGCCGCCGGCACCCCCGCGAACGGCCTTGAGATTACCGGCAACACCGTGAGCGTGAGCGGCCTCGTCATCAACCGCTTCGCGGGTCACGGCATCCTGTTCAACGGGGGCGCAGAGGGCGGGGTCGGGGGCTGCTTCATCGGCACGAACGCAACGGGGACGGCCGCGCTCGGCAACACGGGGCACGGCGTCGCCTTCATCGACAGCAACAGCGGCCTGGTCGGCGGCACGACGGCGGGCGAGTCCAACCTCATCGCGGGGAACGGCGGCGACGGCGTCCACGTCGAGGAGAGCGCGGGCGGCGACGCCGACCTCAACTTCGTGCAGGGCAACCGCATCGGCCTGGGCGGCGACGGCGGCGCGCTGCCGAACGCCGGCAACGGCGTCTACATCTCCGGCGACAGTTGCGTGGTCGGCGGCGAGAACGCGGGCGAGGGCAACGAGATCGCCTTCAACGGCGGCGACGGCGTCGAGGTCGCGGGCGGGTTGTCGAACGCCGTGCGCGGCAACTCCATCCGCTCGAACGCGGGGCTCGGCATAGAGCTGCGCGACGCACAGCCCGACGGCACCGTCACGCCCAACGATTCGTTCGACGGAGACGCGGGGCCGAACAACTTACAGAACTTCCCCGTCGTCGACTCGGCGACGAGCACCATCAACGGCACGACCATCGCGGGCACGCTCGACACGTTGCCCGGCCTGAGCGGCTTCCGCATCGACCTCTATTCGAGCCCTTCGTGCGACCCGTCGGGCAACGGCGAGGGGCAGACCTACCTCGGCTCCACGACCGCCGCCACCGGCGACGACGGCCATGGGACGTTCAACGTGTCGCTGCCGGCGGCGGTCACCGTCGGCCACGTCGTCACGGCGACGACCACGACCGAAGACCAGAACACCTCGGAGTTCTCGCCCTGCCGCGTGGTCGCGGCGCCCACGTTCACCTGGAACGGCAGCGCCGACACGGACTGGCACAACGGCGCCAACTGGGACACGGGCACGGCGCCGACCGCCTCCGACATCGCCGTCATCCCCTCGGCCGGCGTCACGAACGAGCCGACCATCTCCGCGGCCGACGCCGCGGTCTCAACTCTCACCGTCCAGGCGGGGCGCACGCTCAGCATCGCGTCCGGCCGCACGCTCACCTCCGGCACGACGAGCGTCAACGCGGGCGGCGCGCTCAACGTCCCGGCGGCGCAGACCGGCACGCTCGCGGGCGCGCTCACGCTCGACGGCGCGCTCACGGGCGGCGACGCGACCTCCACCTTCCGCTTCGACGGCGCGACGCTCACGAACAACGGCACCGTCAGCGTCGCCGCGCTCCGCTTCGGCGGCTCGGCGCAGACGCTTTCGGGGACGGGCGCAATCACCTCCTCGAAGACCAACGTGCTCGCGGGCGCGACCGTCACGCTCGGCAGCGACCACGCGCTCGGCGCGCTCGCCATCGACGGCGGCGGGACTTTCTCGCAGGGCGCGTCCTTCAACCTTTCGGTCGGCCCGCTGACCGTCGCGCAGGGCGGCGCGTTCCGGAACGTCGGCACCGGCGACCTCACGCTCGGGGGCGGCGTGTCGAACGACGGCGCGCTCACACTCGACGGCGGCGGCGCGGCGTGCGGCGACGCCGACTCAATCCTGCTCCGCTCGTCGGCCGCGGGCGTACAGCGCGCCTGGTCGGGCGCCGGCACCTTCTCGCTCGCCGACGTGGACGTGCGCGACCAGGCGGGCACCGCCCCCGTCGCCGTGCGGAGCGGCACCAACTCCGGCAACAACGGCGCGAACTGGACGTTCACCGTCTGCCCCGCCAGCTCGACGCTCACCGTCAACACGACCGACGACGGCGACGACGGCGCGTGCAACGCCGCACACTGCTCCCTGCGCGAAGCCATCCTGACCTCTAACTCGACTCCGGGGCAGGTCGAGATCATCGCCTTCAACATCGGCGGCGGCGGGGCGCAGACCATCAGCCCCGCCTCCGCGCTGCCCACCGTCACCAACCCCGTAAACATCGACGGCACGACGCAGCCCGGCTTCGGCGGCGTGCCGCTCGTCGAACTGAACGGCGCGGGCGCGGGCGGCGCCGCGTCCGGGTTGACCATCACCTCGGGCGGGTGCACGGTGCGCGGCCTGACGATCAACAGGTTCGGCGGGCACGGCATCCGGTTGGTCTCTTCGGGCTTTAACACCGTCGCGGGCAACTTCATCGGCACGAACGCCGCGGGAACCGCGGCACAGGCTAACGCGGGGAGCGGCATCTCCATCGACGTCTCGCCCAACAACAACATCGGCGGCACGACCGCGGCCGAGCGCAACGTCATCTCGGGCAACGCCGGGCACGGCGTGCTGATCGGCGGCGCGAACTCGAACAGCAACCGCGTGCGCGGCAACTTCATCGGCACAGACCTGACGGGTTCCGTCGCGCTGGGCAACTCGGGCTCCGGCGTCGCCATCGTCGGCGGGAACAGCCACACCGTCGGGGGCGCGGCCGCGGGGTCGGGCAACCTCATCGCCTTCAACGGCGGGGACGGCGTCTCCGTCGGCGCCGCGGGCGGCACCGCCAACCGCGTCCTCTCGAACTCGATTCACACGAACGGCACGACCGCGCAGCACCTCGGCATAGACCTCGACGCCGACGGCGTCAGCCCCAACGACCCGGGCGACTTGGACGCGGGCGCGAACAACCTACAGAACTTCCCCTTAATCAACTCCGCCGCCTCGGACGGCGCGACGACCAACGTCAACGGCGCGCTCAACTCCAAAGCCTCGACCGTCTACCGCGTCGAGTTCTTCTCGAACGCGACGTGCGACGCGTCCGGAAACGGCGAGGGCGCGCAGTTGCTCGGCTCGGCGGACGTGACGGCCGACGGCAGCGGCAACGCGGCCTTCAACGTCTCGCTGCCGAACGTCGCGGTCGGGCAGTTCATCACGTCCACGGCGACTGACCCTCTGGGCAGCACTTCGGAGTTCTCGGCCTGCCGCGCGGTCGTCGCCGCGACCTACTCCCTGAGCGGGCGCGTCACGGACGCGGGCGCGCAGCCGCTCGTCGGCGTCAACGTCCGCCTCTCCGGCTCGGCCGGCGCGGACACGACGACCGACTTCGCCGGCAACTACTCTTTCGTCGGCCTCCCGCACGGCGGCAGCTTCACGGTCACGCCGTCCGAGACCGGTTACCGCTTCACGCCCCCGAGCCGCGCGGTCAACAACCTGCAAGGCGACCAGACGGGCCTGGACTTCGCGGGCACCTTCATCACCTACACCGTCACCGGCAGGGTCGTTGACGTGAGCGGCGCGGGGCTGCCCGGCGTCAACGTCACGCTCGCGGGCGCGCGTTCGGCCGTCGCGCTCACGGACGCCGGCGGCAACTACACGTTCGCGGGCGTGCCGGCCGGCGGCGGATTCGTCGTCACGCCGGAGAGGGACGGGTTCAGCTTCGACCCGCCGAACTTCGTCATCACGGACATCAACGCCGACGTGAGGTTCGACCCGGTCGGCAACGCCCAGACGACGCCGACCCCGACGCCCGACCCGAGCGACGACTTCGAGGGCGGCCCCGCCCCCGACCCGAACAGGTGGGCGAAGGGCAACATCACTAACCCGCCGTCGTCGTTCGAGCCGCTCGTCGGCGTCTTCGTGCAGGGCGGCCTGCTGCACGTGCAGCCGCGCGCCGACGCGAACGGCCCGTCCTTTGGCGGCCTCGTCTCCGCGCACGCCCTCGACCTCAACTCGACGCCCCTCGTCAGCGTCGAGGTCGTGCAGGCGGCCCGGGGGGGCGCCGCGCAGACCGCCTTCGGCCTCGGCGCCGGCGCCGACCACTGGGTGCGCTTCGTCGTGCAGGGCGCCGCGGAGCCGACGGCCGCGACGAAGGCGCACGCCGAGGGCCGGGCCGAAAGCAGCTCGGCCGAGCAGACGCTTCTCTTCCAGCTCAACCTCGGCGGGGAGAAGTTCTCGGCCAGCGTCACCTACGACCCGGCGCAGCACCGCTTCTGGCGCTTCCGCCACGACGCGCCCGCGCGCCTCGTCATCTTCGAGACGAGCCCCGACTCCGTCGCGTGGACGGAGCGCTTCCGCGCGCAGCTCCCGGCCGACCAGGCGGCGCTCATCGCGGAACTCTCGGCCGGCACGTCGCGCGCGTCGTCGAACCCGGGCGAGGCCCTGTTCGACAACTTCCTCGTCTCGCCCTCGCCCCGCGTGCAGTTCGAGACTTCGGCCTTCGTCGTGCGCGAGTCGGACGGCTCGGCGCGCGTCAACGTCGTGCGGACGGGCGGCGACGAGAGCCCGCTCTCCGTCGCCTACGCCACGGCCGGCGGCACGGCGTCCGCGGGGAGCGACTACGCACCCGTCTCGGGCACGCTCCTCTTCCGGCCGGGCGAGCGCCTGAAGAGCTTCGACGTCCCCGTCTTCGACGACGACCTGACCGAAGGCGGCGAGACCATAGGCGTCACGCTCTCGAACCCGGCCGGCGGGCGGCTCGGAGCAATTGCACGGGCCGCGCTGACCATCCTCGACGACGAGTCCGAGAACCCGATCAACGACACGACCTTCTTCGTCCGCCAGCACTACCTCGACTTCCTCAACCGCGAGCCCGACCCCGAAGGCTTGCAGTTCTGGGTCGATAACATCAGGCAGTGCGGCGCAGACTTGCAGTGCCGCGAGGTGAAGAGGATCAACGTCTCGGCAGCCTTCTTCCTCTCCATCGAGTTCCAGGGGACGGGCTTCTTCGTCCAGCGCCTCTACCGCCTGTCGTACGGCCGCGCGCCGCTCTTCGCGGAGTACCTGCCCGACCTGACGGCCGTGCGCGAGGGCGTCATCGTCGGCCAACCGGGCGCGCTCGAACGCCTTGAGCTGAACAAGCGACTGTTCGCCGAGCAGTTCGTCAAGCGCGCGGCCTTCAAGGCGAAGTTCGACACGCAGAACGAGGCGCAGTACGTGGACGCGCTCGCGGCCGCGGCCGGCGTGACGCTCCCCGAGGAGGAGCGCACCGCGCTCGTCGTCGGCCTGCTCACACACCGCGAGACGCGCGCGGACGTGCTCCTCAAGATGGCCGAGAAGGAAGCCTTCGTCCGCGCAGAGTTCCGCCCCGCCTTCGTCCAGATGCAATACTTCGGCTATCTCAGAAGAGACCCCGACGCCGAAGGGTTCAACTTCTGGCTGAAGAAGCTCAACGACTTCGGCGGCGACTACATCCGCGCCGAGATGATCAAGGCGTTCATCACCTCAATTGAGTACCGCCAGCGCTTCGGACAGCCTTGAGGAGCAGCAGGCAAGTAGGCAGACGGCAGTAGGCGGCAGGCGAATTACAAAGTTCTCGCTCCGGCGGGGCGAGATGTTTATAGCTCTAAGTCTCAACCGACTTGCCAAGCTCCGCAGGAGCGGCATGTGTATGCCGCCCCTGACGGGGCTCGGGGTTGATTTAAAACGCAGGCGCTATAAACATTGAGCCCCTCCGGGGCTGGAATGCGACGCGAACTTAATTTCGTTATTGCCTACTGCCTGCTGATAAGGATGGACTGGATGAACAGGAGTAAGAATTTGAAATTTCAAATTTCAAATCTTAAATCTCTATTCAGGCTTGTGGCCGTCGCCCTCGCGCTCCTGTTCGTGGCCCTGCCGGTCGTGCGGCCCGCGTCCGCCGCGCAGGACACTTTGACCGGCGCGTTCGAGGGGACGGTGACGGACGGGCAGACGGGCCGGCCCATCGCGCGCGCGCGCGTCGAGTTCGTCAACCAGCAGACGGGCGTCACCGTCTCGAAGCTCTCCGACTCGCAGGGGCGTTTCTTCCAGGGGCTCCTCGCGCCCGGCACCTACACCATCCGCGCCAACGCCCCGGGCTACGAGCCGGGCGAGACCGTGCAGCGACTCATCGGCATGCGTACGGGCGAGGTCGTCCCCGTGCCCATCACCCTCGACCCGACGCCCGCCGCGACGCCGACGCCCGCGTCTACACCCACGCAGACGCCCGGCCCCGTCTCGGCGCCGCAGCCCGTCGCCGGCACGACCCCGCAGCCGACCCCCGCGGCTTCGACTAACCCGGCGCCCCCGCCCACGCCGCAACTGACCGCCGCGCAGACGGACGTGCGCGGCAGCGCCAACGCGAAGGACTCGCGGCGCGGCGGGGCCTTCACGGACGTCGAGGTGCAGAGCCTTCTGCTCGGCGGCGCGACCTTGACGCGGACGTTCGACGAGCTGGCGCTCTACCTGCCGGACGTGGCCTTGCCGCCGCAGACCCTCGGGGGCGGGAGCGGCCCGGGCGTCGGCGCGGGCGTGGGCACCTCGGGCCAGTTCGCGGCCAACGGGCTGCGCTCGCGCGCCAACAACTTCACGGTCGACGGGTCTGACAACAACGACGAGGACATCGGCGTCCGCCGCCAGGGCTTCTTCACGCTCGTGCCGCAGCCGGTCGAGTCGGTCAAGGAGTATCAGGTCATCACTTTGCTCGCGCCCGCGCAGTTCGGGCGCAACGTCGGCGCGCAGGTCAACGCCATCTCGCGCTCGGGCGGGAGCGGGACGCACGGCACGGCCTTCGGCCTCCTCAATTCGAGCCGGCTCAACGCGCGCGACTACTTCGACACGGCCGAAGGCAACGCCGTCACGCAGGTCACGGCAGGCGGGCGCCCCGTAGTCGCCGCGCCCAACTACAACTTCAACCAGCAGACGCTCAGGTTCGAGCCCGTGGGCGCGCGCGCGTTGACGACGCGCAACGGGAGCGGGGGGGAGGACTCGTTCACGCTCGGGCAGGGCGGGTTCGTGCTCGGCGGGCCGGTCGTCGCGCGCAAGGTCTTCTACTTCGTGAGCGCGGAGGGGCAACTCCTGAACGCGTCGAAGGAGGCGAGCTTCGCCGTGCCCACGGTCGCACAGCGCGGCGCCTTCGGCTCGGGCGCGAGCGGCCTCGCCTTCAACCGCTTCCGCAACGAGCCCGAGTTCGCCTTCCCGACGACCGCGGGCGGCGACGCCGTCTTCAGCCTCTTCCCGTTCCCGAACAACCCGCGGGGCGTCTACGGCGCGAACACGTTCACGCAAGGGCTGCCCGCGGGCGCGCGCGGCCTGATCCTTTCCGGCAAGCTCGACTACGACTTCCGACTCGGCGAGCGCGCGCAATCCCTGACGGCCCGCTACAACTTCACGAACGACCGGCGCGACCTCCCCGTCACGGGCGGCGCGCTCTTCTCGACGCTCCGGCCGCGCGTGCGAACGCAGAACTTCTCTTTCTTCTTCAACGGCGAGTTGTCCGGCCCCGCCGCGCGCACGCTCCTCTTCAACCAGCTCCGCCTCTCCTACGGCCGCACGCGCCTTCGGTTCGACGAGGTGCGAGACCGCGAGCACATGATCGACGGCGAGGCTTTCCCCGGCGTGCCGTTCCTCCTCAACGCGCGCGTGCTTGAGAACCTGACGCTGCCGAACTTCAACGCCGCCGCGAACGGCATCACCCCGAACACAGGCCCCGTCTTCTACCGCGACGCGGGCACGGTCGAAGACCGCCTCGGCCCGCTGGGCCAGGTCGTCGTCGCGGGCTTCAGCCCCGTCGGCGTAGACGTGTTCCACTTCCCGCAGAGGCGCGTCAACAACACGTATCAGGTCGCGGACCAGATGACTTTGAAGCGCGGCGGCCACACCTTCATCTTCGGCACGGACGACCGGCGCACGGAGCTGAACAGCATCCTGCCGCGCAACTTCCGCCCGCTGCTCAGCTTTCAAGGCGCGCCGATTCTCACGACCGGCGCGGGCGGGCTCAACATCACGAACGACTTCATCGAGCCCTCGACGCTCGCCGCCGCGTCGGCCGCCAGCGGCTTCTTCCAGACGCTCACCCGCGGGAGCGACTCCGGCATCAACCTGCGCTTCTACCAGCTCGGCTTCTACTTCCAGGACGACTGGCGCGTGCGCCCGAACCTTTCGCTCTCTCTGGGCCTGCGCTACGAGGCGAACACGCCCGCGCGCGAGGTGCGCGGCCGCATCGAGGGCACGTTCCCCCCGGCGATGCACGCGCCCGTGCCGGGCCTCGACACCTTCGTCGGCGGGCGCGAGCGCATACACGACCCAGACCGCGACAACTTCTCGCCGCGCGTCGGCGTCTCTTACGCGCCGCACTGGTTCGGCGAGCCGGGCGCGACGCGCATCAGGGTCGGCTACGGCCACTTCAACGACCAGGTCCTCGGCGCGGTCGTCAGCCAGTCGCGCAACGTCTTCCCGACCTTCGTGACGGTGAACACGGCGGGCGGCTTCGGCAACCTACTGTTCCCGCTCCTGCCGCTCGGACTCCTGAACCCCTCGAACCCGAACCTGGGGCTCGTCGTGCCCGGCACGCTCAACCTGCTCAACCCGAACGTCCCGCTCGCCGAACACCTGAGCCGCATCAACCTGCTCGCCAGCGCGGGCGGCGTGCTGCCGGGCGCGAGCGGCGTCGAGGCGACACTGCCCGCGCGCAAGCTTGAAGCGCCGGAGGCGCACCACTACGCGCTCACCTTCGAGCAGAGGCTCGGGCGCGACACCTTCCTGTCCGTCGCCTACGTCGGCACGCGGGCGCGCAACCTGCCGCGCTTCTCGACGCCCAACCTCGGCACGAACGCCGTCTCGCTGCTGCGCTCCTTCGACATCGACATCGAAGGCCCCGGCCGCTTCGAGCCGCGGTTCTTCGGCGTCGCCGTCCAGCCGGGCACGACCATCGGGCGCAGGGAGGGCGGGCAGGGGCAGAGCTTCGTCGGCGGCCGGCCCGTGGCGAACGTCGGCGGCGTCGAGTTCTTCGAGAACACGGCCGCGTCGCGCTACGACGCGCTCCAGCTTGAGTGGCGCGGGCGCGTGCGCTCGCGCCTCCTGTACCGCGCCGGCTACACCTTCTCGAAGGCTCTGGACGACGTGTCGGACGTGTTCGAGTTGGCGGGCGCGCCCGCGCTGCCGCAGAACAGTCTGACGCTCGCGGGCGAGCGCGGCCCGGCCAACTTCGACGCGCGCCACCGCTTCGCCTCCCACGCCGTCTACGACCTCCCGCGGTTCGACTCGGGGGCCGCGCGCCTCATCCTTAACGGCGTGCAGGTCGCGGGCACCGCGCAGTTCCAGACGGGCCAGCCCTTCACCGTCAACTCCATCTTCGACGTGAACCTCGACGGCAACCTCACAGACCGCCTCGACACGACGGACGGACTCGTCGTCACGGGCGACCGGCGGCGGCCGCTCCTCCTCACGACGAACGACCCCTCTTCCTTACGCGCGGCGCTCGGCCGGGACGGGCGCGTCGGCCGCAACACCTTCCGCGCGGGCAGCTACCTCGACACGAACCTCGCCCTCGTCAAGACCGTCCGCCTCGACGAGTCGCGCAGCCTCGTCTTCCGCACGGAGGTCTTCAACCTCACGAACCGCGCCAACTTCGGCGTCCCCGTCCGCCACCTCGAAGCCCCCGGCTTCGGGCAGGCGACCTCCACCCTCACCCCCGGGCGCCGCGTGCAGTTTCATCTGAAGTTCTCTTTCTGAACGGCGGCGCGAACCGCGCGGCCGGAGCGCGGCAACGTCGTCACACGGGATAACGGTCGTTTGAAAAGGAGCGTACACGGTGCCCCGTCGCATCAAGCTCTGCGTCCTCGCCTGCCTCCTCGGGGGCGTTTCGGTTCTCTCCGCACTGCCCCGACTGCTCGACGGCGCGCGCACGTCCGCGAAGGTCGCGGCCCGACAGCAGCCGTCGGCCGCGGAGGGCGATTGCCGTAACGTCGCGCCGCTGCCCTTGCCGAGCACGTTCCTGCCGGCACGCCTGCCGCTCTTTCAGGAGCAGCTCACGCGTTTCCTGCGGTGCAGGCAGTACGCGAAGCTGGGCTGGGCCGGGGACAAAGGGGTGCGCGACACAGGGCCGTACGTCAACGGGAGTTACTACGGCGTGCACCCGGCGGTGAAAATCTTCTACTCGCCGCAGGTCATCCGCTGGCTGAAAGACGGCCGCAAGGGGGCCATCCCCGACGGCGCCATGATCGTCAAGGAGCAGTTCACGCCGCCCGCCGGGCGTTACCGCTTCGGCGAGCCGCCGCCGGTCTCGGACTGGACGGTGATGATTAAGGACGCGAAGGGCGCGGCCGACGGCTGGTACTGGGCCGAGGTCTGGGACAAGCAGTGCGCGGACAACAACGACCCGCCCTTCGCAGTGCGCAACGCCGGCTTCGGCCTCTACTGCGTGCGCTGTCACGCGGCGGCCGAGAAGGAGTTGACGTTCAGCGCCCTGTCGAACGTCGAAGGCCAGCCGGGCGAGCCTCTGACCTACTACGACGACAACTCCTGGTTCTACGCCCCGCCCCCGCGGCCGACGCCGACGCCGACGCCGCCCCCTCCGTGCAGGGAGACCGCCGGCCACACGGACTTCACGCCGGCCGTGCGCCACGACCCCGGCAAGAGCGACGCGGAGGTGCTCCTTGAGCCGCTCAGGGTGGCGCCGCCGCCCGTCCCCGCGTTCACGCCGAGCCCGAAGTTCGTCTCCTTCTACGACTCGATCAAGCCCGTGCACGACCCGCAGAGGTTGCCGGGCGAGAGTTACGACCACGTCTGGGCGCGCACGGCCGCGCCCGGCAAGCAGGCGAACCCGTTCCTCACCTCGGACTCCTGCATGGGCTGCCACAGCGCCATCACGTACGGCGGCAACGTGATGCTCTACGCGGGCGCCCCACAGCCGGACGGCACGACCCCGTCGATGAACGTCTCGCCCTTCGCGGAGTGGCGCTGGTCGCCGATGGGGCTGGCCGGGCGCGACCCCATCTTCTACGCGCAGCTCGACAGCGAGATCGCCTACCTGAAGACGCGGCCCGACGCCGACGAGATGATTAAGACGGTCACCAACACCTGCTTCAAGTGCCACGGCGTGATGGGCAAGCGCACCCTCGACGCCGAACACGGCGGCGCGGGCAAGGGCGACTTCAAGCGCGAGTTCGTCTACATCACGGACGAGAACGACCCCAACTTCAAGTACGGCGCGCTGGCGCGCGACGGCATCAGTTGCATGTCCTGCCACCGCATCGTCGCCGACAAGGCGCCTCCGGGCGTCCCCGCGCTCACGCACTTCCTTGAGAAGGCCATCACCGGCGAGTTCTCGGTGGGGAAGCCCGACGAGATTTACGGCCCGTTCAAGGACGACGAGATCGTCACCGACCCGATGAACAACTCGCTCGGCATCAAGCCGAAGCACGACCCTTACATCAAGAGTTCGAGGATGTGCGGCAGTTGCCACACCATCAACCTCCCCGTCGTGGACTGGAAGCCGCCCGCCCGGCGCGGCAACGAGGCCGCGGGGCCGCGCCCCTTGACGCACAGCAGCCTCGAACAGTTGACCTACCTGGAGTGGCTCAACAGCGGCTACCAGGACGAGTTCGACGGCGGCCCGCGGGCGCAGACCTGCCAGGACTGCCACATGCGTTCGAGCTACCGCAACGCGAAGGGCACGCTCGACGTGCCGCTCATCCAACAGCCCATCGCCGCCGTCGAGGACGACCGCTACCCCGCGACCGAGGGGCGCCTCCCGCCCGAGAAGACGCACGTCCGCCTGCGCGAGCGGGGCTTCGTGCGCCACCAGCTACAGGGCCTGAACATCCCCCTGCTTGAGATGTTCCGCCAGTACATGGAGCGTGGCTACGCGAACGGCGCGAACCTGCTCTCGAACCCCGTGCTCGGCGTGCGCCAGAACGACTACATGCAGTCGGTCGCCGACAACCTGCCGAACGCCATCGACGCGTTCGTCGAGCAGGCGGCGAACGCGACGGCCGAGGTGAGCCTCGCCCCCGTCAAAGTCGGCGGGCGGAAGTTGACCGCCGACGTGCTCGTCACGAACAAGACCGGCCACAGGTTCCCGAGCGGCGTCGGCTTCCGCCGCGGCTTCATCGAGCTGCGCGTCGTGGACACGAGCGGCGGGCGGGAGAAGACCGTCTGGTGCTCCGGCTGCACGGACGAGCTGGGCGTCATCACGGACGGCGACGGCGGCAAGCCCCTGCCGTCGGAACTCTTCGACAAGTACGGGCCGGGGCAGAGGCCGGAGCGTGAGGACTACCCGGCGCAGTGTAAGGACGTCGTGCCGCAGCACTACCAGCCGCACTTCTGGGGCGCGCGCTTCCCCGTCACGCGGCAGGATCAGGCGCAGATTTACGAGGAGCTGGACCTGAACGCCGACTGCGTCTTCACCAGCAGCTTCATCCGGCGCGACTTCGTCGTCAAAGACAACCGCCTGCTCCCGTTCGGCTGGACGGAGCGGGGGCCTACGGGGCCGGACGGGCGGCCCGTCATCCCGAAAGAGTTCCTCGAACCGACGCACGCGGAGGGCGTGTGGGACGACCCGCGCTACACGGACGGCAGCGGGACGAATCTGGTGAGGTACGAGGCGGCGCTGCCCGCGGGCGTCGACCCGAATAACTTGAGGGTGAGCGCCACGCTCTTCTACCAGAGCATCCCGCCCCACTACCTCCACGACCGCTTCACGCAGGCGCCCGACTACCCGGCCACGCGGCGGCTCTACTACCTGACCTCCAACCTCCGCACGCGGGGCACGCCGATGGAGAACTGGAAGGTCAAGGTCGTCGCGGCCACGCGCCCGGCGGGCCGTTGAAGCGGATGTCACTTGAGTGAAAACGGGACGGGAGTTAACCACAGAGACACAGCCCGAACACAGCTAAAGGCTTAAAGCCGTGTCCCTGTGGTTAACTCCCGTCCCGTCACACTCAACTGCAAACTGCTATAGACCCTACTAACCGGAGCGTGGGCGACATCCAGTCGGATGTCGCCCACGCTCCGAGTCCTTATAACCTTTAAGGTTCCACCAGACTATTTACGGCGGCCGACTGAACGGCGCAACTAAGTCCAGACGTTTGGTCGAAAATCACCCCCGGCGGGAGTTTTGTGTCGAACCCGGTATAATGCCCTGCCGTAGTCCGCCCGCTGAAGACTTGAGCCTTCGAACATGGTCAACGACTTCTTCACAGAACCCGTCCTCAACTCACCTTACGAGTACCCGACGCGACACCGGGAGCTCGACGAACAGGGGCGGCCGACGCGGAGGGTTGTCGGGCGCCGCCGCCCCGCCGAGTTCGTCACTCCCATCCCGAAGCCGAGGGGGCGGAAGGGCGCGGCCGCGCAGCAAGTCATCCTCTTCGGAGAGGGCAAGGGGCTCTCGACCCGCGGGCAGCAGTACGACCCGACCTCGCTCGTCAACGAGCTGCGCCATCACGTAGACCGTTGGCGCGGCCTGCCGAACCCGAGCGACTGGCAGGTCACGCCGGAGACGGCGCGCCTGCTCAGGCATTGGCGTCATCATCAGTTCCAACACTCCCGGCCGTTCTTCGCGCAGGTGGAGGCCGCCGAGGTCGCCATCTGGCTGACGGAGGTGGCGCCGAAGGCGGGCAGAGTCGGGGGCAGATTCCTTGAGCACCTGGCCGCCGCCAACGACGACGCCAACCCGGGCCTGACGCGCTTGGCGCTGAAGCTGGCGACCGGCGCCGGCAAGACGACCGTCATGGCCATGCTGATTGCCTGGCAGACCGTCAACGCGGTGCGGCGGCCGGGCGGCAGGAAGTTCACGCGGGGCTTTCTGGTCGTGGCCCCGGGGGTGACGATTCGCGACCGGCTGCGCGTCCTACAGCCCAACGACCCGGACAGTTATTACCGGAGCCGCGAACTCGTACCCAACGACATGCTCGGCGACCTCGAACGCGCCCGGGTCGTCATCACCAACTACCACGCCTTCAAGCTCCGCGAGCGCACGGAGCTGTCCAGGGCGGGGCGCTCACTCCTGCAAGGCCGCGGCGAGGCGCCGAACACGACCGAGACCGAAGGCCAGATGATCCAGCGCGTCATGCCCTGCCTCATGGGCATGAAGGACATCACGGTCATTAACGACGAGGGGCATCACTGCTACCGCGAGAGGCCCGACCCCGAAGGCGAGGAGCATCTGAAGGGGGACGAGAAGAGAGAGGCCGAGCGGAACAACGAGGCCGCGCGCCTCTGGATTTCAGGGCTCGAAATCGTCAACCGTAAGCTCGGCGTGGCGCGCGTCCTCGACCTCTCGGCGACGCCGTTCTTCCTGCGCGGCTCTGGCTACGCGGAGGGCACTCTGTTCCCCTGGACGGTGAGCGACTTCTCGCTGATGGACGCCATCGAGTCCGGCATCGTCAAGCTGCCGCGCGTGCCCGCGGCCGACAACATCCCCGGCGGCGAGGTGCCGGAGTTCCGCAACCTCTGGGAGCACATCCGCGCGTGGATGCCGAAGAGGGGGCGCGGCAAGGGCTGCGCCCCCGACCCGCTCGGCATCCCCTCCGAGTTACAGACCGCGCTCGGAGCCCTCTACGGACACTACGAGAAGACCTTCGGGCTGTGGCGGAGAGAGGGCGTCAGGGTGCCGCCGTGCTTCATCGTCGTCTGTAACAACACCTCCACCTCGAAGCTCGTCTACGACTACGTCTCCGGCTTCCGCCGCGAGAACGGGGACGGCTCGACGGCCTTTGTGAACGGCCGCCTCGCACTGTTCCGCAACTTCGACGAAGGCGGCAACCGGCTCGCGCGGCCGCGCACGATATTGATCGACAGCGGGCAGCTCGAATCCGGCGACGCGCTCGAAGACAACTTCCGCGGCATGGCGGCCGGCGGGGTCGAGCGCTTCCGGCGCGAGGTCGTCGGGCGCACGGGCGACCGCGGCCGGGCCGACAAGATTACCGACCGAGACCTTTTGCGCGAGGTGACGAACACGGTCGGCAAGGAGGGCCGGCTCGGCGAGTCCGTCCGCTGCGTCGTCTCCGTCTCCATGCTCACCGAAGGCTGGGACGCCAACACCGTCACGCACATCCTCGGCGTGCGCGCCTTCGGGACGCAGTTGTTATGCGAGCAGGTCATCGGGCGCGCGCTGCGCCGGCAGTCGTACGAGCTTAACGAGAGGGGGCTGTTCAACGTCGAGTACGCGGACGTGCTCGGCATCCCCTTCGACTTCACGGCCAGGCCCGTGCTCGCGCCGCCGCAGCCGCCGCGCGAGACCGTGCGGGTCAGGGCGGTGCGCCCCGAGCGCGACCACCTCGAAATCCGCTTCCCGCGCGTGCAGGGTTACCGCGTCGAGCTGCCCAGGGAGCGGCTGACGGCCGAGTTCGACGAAGACTCCGTGCTGGAGCTGACGCCCGACCTCGCCGGCAAGGCGGCCGCGCAGAACGCGTGCATCGTAGACCCCGCGCTCGTTCACACGAACGGCCTCCGCCGCGCCACGCTGGCGTATCACGTCACGCGCCGCCTGCTCTACACGAAGTACCGCGACAGGGACGGCGAGCCCGAGCTGCACCTCTTCGGGCAGCTCAAGCGCATCGTCGCTCGTTGGCTCGACACCCGCCTCGTCTGCAACGGCGGGACTTATCCGGCGCAGCTCGTGCATCAGGATTTGGCCGACATGGCCTGCGAGCGCATCCACGCCGGGGTCAGGCGCGCGCGGGCGCACGGCGCGAATCAAGTCAGGGCCGTGCTCGACCCGTACAACCCCGCGGGCTCGACCGCGCACGTGAAC
The DNA here is from genome assembly GCA_036389235.1 of Pyrinomonadaceae bacterium. Taxonomy (GTDB): domain Bacteria; phylum Acidobacteriota; class Blastocatellia; order Pyrinomonadales; family Pyrinomonadaceae; genus QHXN01. The sequence goes on from DASVQJ010000202.1 coordinate 23,930, forward strand.
TTCGACACCTCGAACACACACCGACGGCAGACCGACCCGCGCAAGTGTCACGTCAACCGGGTCATCCTCGACGGCGACCGGGAGGCGGAGTTCTGCCGCGTCGCCGAAGGGCACGCGCGCGTGAAGGCTTACGTCAAGAACCACGGCCTCGGGCTGGAGGTGCCGTACCGCCACGGCCCCGCGGCGGGCACCTACGCCCCCGACTTCGTCGTGCTGTTGGACGACGGCCGCGGCGCGGAAGACCCGCTCCACCTCGTCGTCGAACTCAGAGGCTTCGGGCGCGAGGACGCGCAGGAGAAGAGGTCGGCGGTGGAGACGCACTGGGTGCCGGGCGTGAACAACCTGGGCGGCTTCGGGCGCTGGGCCTTCGCGGAGTTCATCCCCGCGTGTGAGACGGAGACCGACTTCGCGGCGCAGGTCGAAGCCGAGTTCGGCAGGTTAACCGGTTCTGTCACCGCCGGGCCTGCGGGGGCGTGTGTTTAAGATGGCGAAGAACACGCGGAAGAGGTCGGCTGAAACCCTCAAGCGCGGCGGCGCGAGCCGTAAGAACGGCCCGACGGCGGAAGACCGTTCGGCGGTGCGCCGCGAGGGGCAGAGCCCCGTGCGCGTCGCTTACGAGCGGCGCAACCGCGACCTCGACCCGCAACTCGTCTGGCGCGGGAAGGACGGGCAGGACTGTTCCGACCTCCTGGTAGACGCGCCGCCGCTCTACGTCCAGGAGGAGGTGCAGCCGAAGTTTCTGATCGACGACCTGCTGCGCCGCACGCGGGCGGGCGGGAAGACTTCGGGGTCGCCGGCCGACCTCTTCGCGGACTTCAAAGGGCCGCCCGACGACGACGCGCGGACGGAGTTCTACCGGCACGAAGCGCAAAGGGCCAACCGGATGATTCTCGGCGACAGCCTGCAAGTGATGGCGTCTCTCGCCGAGCGCGAGGGCCTGCGCGGCAGGGTGCAGTGCGTCTACATCGACCCGCCCTACGGGATTAAGTTCAACTCCAACTTCCAGTGGTCTACGACCAGCCGCGACGTGAAGGACGGCAAGGTCGGGCACATCACGCGCGAGCCGGAGCAGGTGCGCGCGTTCCGCGACACGTGGCGCGACGGGGTCCATTCCTACCTGACCTACCTGCGCGACCGTCTGACGGTCGCGCGCGACCTGTTGGCGGAGAGCGGCTCGGTCTTCGTGCAGATCGGCGACGAGAACCTGCACCTCGTCCGCGGGTTGTTGGACGAGGTCTTCGGCCCGGAGAACTTCTGCTCGGTCATCGCCTTCCAGAAGACGACGGGCGCGAACAGCCCGGCGGCGAAGACCAACGTCGTCCCCGGCGTCCTCGACTACGTCGTCTGGTACGCCAGGAGCTTCGACTCCGTCAAGTACCGCCAGCCCTTCTCCGAAAAGCGTCTCGGCGAAGCGGGGACGACGCAGTACGTGTGGGAGAGGCGGGCCGACCTGTCGGACGAGCGGATAGACCCGAGGACGTTTCGCGGCGACGAGAGGGCGGTCTTCGCCGCCGACAACCTGACGAGTCAGACCGCAGGCGCGACGACCATCTACGACTTCGGCCACGAGGGCGAAGTGTTCCGCGCGGGCAAAGGCGGCTGGAAGACTCACGCCGGCGGGATGGAAAGGCTCGCCAGGGCCGGGCGCCTGAAGCCCATCGGCCGCTCGCTCATGTACAGGCGGTTCCTGCACGACTTCGCCGTCTCGCCCCGCAACAACCTCTGGACGGACGTGCTGATGACCGGCTACACAGAAGATAAGACGTACGTCGTGCAGACGAGTCTGAAGGTGGTGCAGCGTTGCGTCCTCATGTCCACAGACCCCGGCGACCTCGTGCTCGACCCGACCTGCGGCTCGGGCACGACCGCCTACGTCGCAGAGCAGTGGGGCCGCCGCTGGATCACGATTGATACCTCGCGCGTCGCCCTCGCCCTCGCGCGCGCGCGACTCATGGGCGCGCGCTACCCCTTCTACCTTCTGGCCGACTCGCCCGAAGGGCGGCGCAGGGAGGCCGAGCTGACGCGCGCCGTGCCTTCGGGCCGGCCCACGCGCGGCGACATCCGGCAGGGCTTCGTCTACGAGCGCGTCCCGCACGTCACGCTCAAGTCCGTCGCCAACAACGCCGAGGTCGACGTCATCTGGGAGAAGTTCCAGGCCTCACTCGAACCCCTGCGCGAACGGCTCAACGCGGCGCTCGGCCGGAGTTGGGAGGAGTGGCAAGTCCCCCGCGACGCGGACGCCGGGTGGCCGCCGCGTGCGAAGAGGCTACACGCAGAGTGGTGGCGGGGGCGCGTCGCCCGTCAAAAAGAGATTGACGCCTCCGTCGAAGCCAACGCCGAGTTCGAGTACCTCTACGACAAGCCTTACGAAGACAGGAAGCGCGTCCGCGTCGCCGGGCCGTTCACAGTCGAAAGCCTCTCGCCGCACCGCGTGCCGGCCGTGGACGAGAACGACGAGCCGGTCGATACCGCGAGCTGCCCGAACGCCGCGGGCGGCGCGGAGCGTGACTTCGTCCAGATGATTCTGGGAAGCCTCAAGGCCGCAGGGGTGCAGCAGGCGCACAGGGAGGACAAGATAGACTTCACGTCCCTCGTCCCGTGGCCGGGCGACCTCATCTGCGCCGAGGGCCGCTACGCGGAGGGAGGGGAAGAGTCGGGCAGGGAGAAGCGCGCGGCCGTCTTCGTCGGCCCCGAGTTCGGCACCGTCTCGCGCCCCGACCTCGTGGCCGCCACGCGCGAGGCGCGCGACGCCGGCTTCGACGTGCTCGTCGCCTGCGCCTTCAACTACGACGCGCACTCTTCGGAGTTCGACAAGCTCGGCCGCATCCCCGTCCTGAAGGCACGCATGAACGCAGACCTCCACATGGCCGACGACCTCAAGAACACGGGCAAGGGCAACCTCTTCGTCATCTTCGGCGAGCCGGACATCGACATCATTGACGGCGGCCCCGAAGCCAAGCCCGGCCAGCTTCGCATCAAGCTCAACGGCGTGGACGTGTTCCACCCCGACACCGGCGAAGTCCGCAGCGACGGGGCCGAGGGCATCGCCTGCTGGTTCATCGACACCGACTACAACGGGGAGAGCTTCTTCGTCCGCCACGCGTATTTCTTAGGCGCCAGCGACCCCTACCGGGCGCTCAAGACCACCCTGAAGGCCGAAATCGACGAAGAGGCATGGGCGACGCTGCACGGCGACACCTCACGCCCTTTCGACAAACCCGCCGGCGGGCGCGTCGCGGTGAAGGTCATCAACCACCTGGGCGACGAGGTGTTGAAGGTGTTCAAGGCGGGCTGAAAAAAGGTCAACACGCGCGGCCGTAACGTGAGCGGCCGACACACAAAGGTCACATCTCGCGGCGGCGAGATACTTCCCCGGCGGTTGCAACAGGCGGGTCGCATGGTGCATCTTAATACAGTCCTTCCTTCTCTCGCGCATCGGCGGTGATGCGCCCCATCGCCTCGTTCGGCGGCGGCGTTCTGGATAGTTCGAGAGCGGGCTACCTTTAACTTTAGAAGCCGCTCACAGGGTTGAGCATCCGAACGCAGGTTCCTTCGCTGCCACCGTTCCGACGAAGCCACTTCGATTCGAAGCTTCTCCTAACGCCCCGCTTCCGGCGGGGGAGGTATACACACACATGTCTATGAAACTTTACGTCGGCAACCTCTCGTTCCAGACTTCGAGCGAAGACCTCCGCGACCTGTTCGCGCAGGCCGGCACCGTCGAATCCGCCTCGGTCGTCGAGGACCGCGACACGGGCCAGTCGCGCGGCTTCGGCTTCGTCGAGATGTCCTCGCGCGAAGAGGGCGAGGCGGCCATCCAGCAGCTCAACGGCAAGGAAGTCGGCGGGCGCAGCCTGAACGTCAACGAGGCCAAGCCCCGCGAGGATCGCGGCGGCGGCGGTCGCGGGGGCGGCGGCGGTCGCGGCGGCTTCGGCGGCGGCGGTAACCGTGGCGGCGGCGGCGGCGGCAATCGCGGCGGCGGCGGCGGCGGGCGCTGGTAACAGCCTCCGGCTAGCCGGAGACTCTGAAAACGAGAAGCCCCGGGCCGAGTCGAAAGCTTCGGCCCGGGGCTCTTTCCGTCGGGCAAGCGCCATCCGCGGAACGCGGAGAAGTAAGTTAGCGACGAATGTCAGCAGCTCTTAATCGAACGGCGGGAGGCGCCCGCCGCCGTACGGCCTCCGCCCCGCGCTGGAACGTGTCGCACACGACGCTCGTCGTCGGCGTCCACGGCCTCAGCCTGCTCGGGCTCTGGTACTGGCCGCGCGCCGTGGACGTCGCACTCTTCCTCGGCCTCTACCTCGTCACCTGCTTCGGCATCGGCATCGGCTACCACCGGCTGCTGACGCACAGGGGCTTCGTCGGCCCGCGCTGGCTGAGGCGTCTGCTCGCGTGGATGGGCTGCGCGGCGCTGCAAGGCGGGCCGGCGTGGTGGGTCTTGATGCACCGCCGGCATCACCGCGCGGCCGACCGCGAGGGCGACCCGCACTCGCCGCGCGAAGGCTTCTTCCACGGGCACGTCGGCTGGATCATGCGCCGCGGCGAGTCGGACGGGGCGGACGCCCGGGAGTTAGTCCCGGACGTTTCGGGCGACGATCCGTGGATGCGGGTCCTGGATCGCGGGCTGCTCTTCGTGATGCCGTGGGCGCTGACCGGCCTCTTCTGCTTCGCCGTCGCCGGGTGGCGCGGCGTGCTGTGGGGGCTGCTCGTGAGGACGCTCGCGATGTGGCACGTGACGTGGAGCGTCAACAGCGTCTGCCACCGCTGGGGGAGCCGGCCGAACGAGACGCGCGACGACAGCCGCAACGTCTGGTGGGTCGGGCTGCTCACGTTCGGCGAGGGCTGGCACAACAACCACCACGCGCGCCCGGCCGCCGCGCTGCACGGCTGGCGCTGGTACGAGGTAGACATCTCGGGCTACGTCATACGGCTGATGGCGCGGCTCGGCCTCATCCGTCAGGTCGTGCGCGGGCCGCGCGGCGGGGGCGCGTCCTAACAAGTCAGGGCTTCGGCCCGTACTTCTCTACGTGCGTTCCGCCGGGGGGGCGCTCTGCTTTCAGGCGTCGAGTTAAAGGAGTTACCTGTGGAGAACCAGATTCATAAGAGCGGTGAGCGCGTGGAGAAGTTCTGCGCGGTGTGCGGCGAGGAGCGCGGCCACGTCGTGGCGTCGGTCACGAAGGCCGGGCGCATCACGCGCGTGAGCTGCCCGAAGTGCGGCACGCGCAGCCCGTTCAAGGCCGACGCCGGGGTGACGGCGCGCACGTCGGCGAGAACCGGGGCGCCCTACGACAGCACCCACACGTACCGCACGGGGCAGTCGATGACGCACCCCGTCTTCGGGGTGGGCGAGGTGACGGCGGTGATCGAGCCCCAGAAGATAGACGTGCTCTTCCCCGACAGGATGCGCCGCCTCATCCACGCGCGCTCGCTCAAGTAGGGTGGGGGCGAAGGGGCTCGGCGCCGCCTGACACGGCCGCGCCTCGGGGCGCCCGTCGCGCTCGGGTATGACTAAAGGGTGAGGGGAGACTTTCGTCCGCGGTCGGGTGAGCGCCCGCGGACGCGCGTCGGTGCGTTCACTCGTCGGAGGTTTCGGCCTTCTCCAGCGCGCCGACGTCGAGGTAGTCGGCGCCGCCCGCCGGGAAGCTCACGAGGATGGAGCGCGAAGTCCGCCCCTCGTCGCTGCTCGTCACGACGCGCAGCGCCGTCCCGACTCTCCCCTTGTACGCGCCGTCGAGGGCGCGTACGAGGTCGCCGGCTTTGATCGCCGCGCCGGGCTCTGCCGTTTCACTTAACATGGCACGCTACTCCCCCATCTCGTCCTTCTCGTCCTGGGCGTCCCCCTTGCGCCCGTCGCTCCGGCCCTTGAGGAAGAGCGGGACCTCGTGGACGCCGCCCGACGGCTGAACGCCCGGCCGCCGGTCTTTATCTTCGTCCGACCCTCTCTCCGCTTCCGTCTTCGGTTGATCGCTCGCGCTCATCTCTTCTCACCCCTCAAGCGACTTGCGCCTCCGCCTCCAGCCGATCCGCCTCGGCCAGTATCTCCGCGCGCCCCTCTCTCGTGAGCCCTTGCAGGTAGTCCAGAAAGTCTTCGCGCCCCCCGTCGTCGGCGAGCGCGGCCTGTAGGCGTTCGACGAAGTCGTCGTAGCCGCTCACGCGTCACCGCCCTTCGCGCGGCGCATGATCTCCAGGGCGGCGGAGAGGTGTCGCACGGCGGCGTCGCGCAGCGGGCCGGACGCGCGGCCCTGCCCGGGCGCGCCGGCCTCGCCCTGAAGGTCTATGACGGCGGCGATGGCCGCGAAGGCCGCCAGCGCCTCCGACTTCGCCTCTTCCAGCACGCGCGCTTCGTCGCCCACGTCTCTCACCTCCACGCTCAAGCGGTGTGTTCGGTCACCCGCGTCCTGCTGTCGGCGTACATGTCGCGGTACTCCGTGCCGTCGTCGGTGACGAGGCCGCGGAAGAGCATCGACTCGTCCGCGCCGGAGGCGCCCTTCTCACTCAGCTCTGCCTGCACCTCGTTCCAGCTCCGCCTCTTCGCGATGATTTCGTTCGGGCGCTTGACGAGGTAGTGTCTCGCGTCCCTGCTGACTGGTCTCTGTCCGCTCACTTGTTTTCACCTTTCCTTCGCCGGAGCCCCGGCGGGACTATTCGAGGTAGTGTTCGCCCAGGCGGCTGCGCAGCGCGGCCGGGAGGGCGTCCCAGGGGGCCACGCAGAGCATGCGCAGCGTCAGCCTGTCGAGACTGACGCGGGAGTAGTGCCAGCACCCGGGGACTTCGGCGTAGAGCCAGCGGTAGTACGGGCCGTCGGCGCGGCGGCTGTAGAAGGCCGCTCGCTCGCCGCGCGCGCCCGAGCCCGACGGTTCGACGTAAATGTGGAGGTCTCTCATGCGTGCAACCCGCGGCCTGGTGCGCCCCGTTCAGAAAAGCCATAGCAGGTAGATGAGGCCGGCCGCGTCGAGGGCGGCGGCGGGTGCGACGTGCGGCCGGCCGACGGTCGGGCGGCGGCAGTCCGGGCAACGCATGCGGAGCCCGCGCAACTTCCCCACACAGGAGTGGCAATACCTCCGCATCTTTCGCTGACTCCCCCTCCGAACGCCCGCGCCGCCCGCGCGGGGCCGGCGGCTAATTCAAAGGCGCCGCCGCGTACCTGTGTCCGTACACGATGGTCGCGGCCACCCACAGCTCGGCCCTCGACGCGTTCTGCTCCGAGGGCGCGCTCGTGTCGAGCCTCTCCAGCGTCGGGATGGGGTAGCGGTCCCAGTCCGCGACCGCGTCGCGCGGGACGTCCTGCTGCCGGCAAGGGTAGCAGCGGACGGCGCGCGCGCCCTCCCTGACGACCACCAGCTGGCTGTACCCGTCCCGCCTCCACTGCCTTGCGACGCGGCGGGCCTGCGCGAAGTGCTCGTTAGTGAATTTCATAAATTTAAGAACTTGTGTCCGGGGAGCTACGCGCGCCGCGACGCACCCCGGCCCGCGACACGTCTCCGTGCTCCGGCCCGCCGGGGGCGGGTGTGACCTGTTCCGTTTGAGCTTAAAAGTGCTGTGCGGGCAGACATCAGAACCGTCCTCGTCGTCGCGTTGAACAAACAGACGGCACGAGGAGCAGGGCGCTGCGCGCCAATCCTGATGTCGAGAGTGTGTTGTCGAAAGAGCCGCGGGTGACTAGCGGGACGACTATAGCACACCCGCGCCCGAATAGCTTCCCCGGGACACTCGACTAACCTGCGACGGTACTCACGGCGCGCGGCGTCACCCGCGGGGGGCGGCGCGGGCGCTCCGCTTCACCTGTTACCCTTATCGTCCCCGCCGCGGCCGCCCGAATCGCGGCGCTCCTTGCGGGCGCGGTTACAGTCCTTGCAGCGCTTGGGCTGCTGGAACCCCTTCTCGCGGTAGAACTCCTGCTCGCGGGCGCTCCAGACGAAGTCGTGCCCGCAGTCGGCGCACGTCAGGTGTTGGTCATAATTGCTGCTCATCTCTTCCCGCCTTTCTCCGCCTCCCCTTTAGCGGTGGCTTCTTCTTGGTTGATGCTAGATATGGCGAGCGGCATCTGCTCCAGGAAGTGTGCGGAAGCCTTGCCGCCCCGGTCCGCCTCGGCCTTCGTGGCGGGGCGGATCGCCACCACCTCCTCGACCCCCTCCTCGAAGCCGATGCGGAGCCTGACGGCGAGCCCCATGGCCTCGTCGAGGTCGTGCGCGAAGTAGCGGTTGTAGTGCACCTCGCCGCCCTCCGACGCCGTCCAGTTGATCGCCTCGACGATGTGGGGCTCCTCGGCCGCGCGCGCCCTCTCTTCGGCGTCGGCGAGCGCCATGTGCTCGAAGCTGTAGGTGGCCCCGGCGTGCGGGTCGAAGGTAAAACCGCTCTGTAATTTTTTCAACGCTTACCGCCTTTCCTGACTTATCCGCCCATAGTGTAACAGAAGATGCGCCCGGCCTGACTGTTTCGGGTAGAATGAGGGACGCCACCTCGGCGCGGGTGTCGCGCGGTCTACGGTCGGGGGCGGCGTAAACTGTTCGACGGGGAGGGATTGGTCATATGTACATCTACACGATACACGTTATGCCGGGGCAGAAGGCCAAGTTCGAGGGCGACCCCTCGGTCAAGTACCGGGTCAAGCGGGTGAATGATTCCATCGCCGTCGCGAAGAAGGGGCGCTCCGAGATCATCAGGGAGAACCTCGAATACGAGGAGGCCGTGGCGCTGGTCAACGGCTTCAACAACATGGAAGGCAAGTCGCAGGGCTTCAGGGAAGAGGCGGCGCGGCAGAAAAACGGCTCGTAGCGGCCGCCCGCGACGCCGCCTGTGTTAACGTGTGCACGGCCCTTACCGGGCCGGGGCGCCTTCGCCCGCAAGCGCCGTATGCTGAACAAGTCACACATCCCGCCGTCGGACGCCGCGCAGCTCCGCGTCCTAGACGCGCTTGAGGGCGGCGAGCGCACGTGGCAGGAAATCCAGGCCCTGACCGACTTCAATAACGACTACCTCGGCATCCTGCTCGGCGAGCTGCTCGGCAGGCGCATGGTGAAGACGGGACACCGCGGCGACGTGAGGGTCTACTGGCTGCCGCGCCCCGGGTGAGCGGCGGCGCGGGCGCACCGGCCCCTCCGACACCGGCATGCTTCACGCGCGAGATTGCCCTTCGGTTGACACGCACGAACGCCTGGCGCAAGATGCTTGTGAATCGAGTCTAGCTCACTCCCTTCTCAGCCCCTCCGGAATCAACCGGATCGCCTGAAGTCCACAGCGTAACATCGAACCGGCCTTGCACCGCGCCGTGCAGGGGGAGGAGCGCCTGATGCCTGAAACACATAAGCCCGCGGTCGGCGGGTTGCTTGACGAGGACGGGGGAGGGAACTGGCCCGGGATAGATTCGAGATTCCGCCTGGTGCTGGTGGCCGCGCAGAGGAGCAAGCAGCTCCAGCGAGGCGCGCACCCGCGGATCATGGCCGACCCGAAGCGCCGCCGGAGCACGAGCATCGCCCTCGAAGAGGTCAAGCAGGGGCTCGTGCCTTTCGTCAACGACACGAAGGACGGGGAGCGTGAGGACGGCGACGGCCGTTCGTAAAGTGACGGGTAGACGCTCAACCGGAAGCGCGCGGGCTCAACCGTGCGGGTGCGTGTAAAGCCGGATGACCTTCGACACCTCCTGCGACAGCGGCTCCGGGAGCCGCCCCCACTCGAACCACCCCTCCTCGTAGACCTCCGCCCGCCGCGGCTTCAGCGCGGGGCTCTCCGCCCGCGCGTAGTAGCAGACCACCGTGTCCTCGTCGTAGGACTCCGTCCCCGTGTAGCGCCCCAGCGGGCGCAACCCCGAGAGCCTGACGCCGACCTCCTCGCGCGACTCGCGCCGCGCCGCGTCCTCCGGCCGCTCGCCGCGGCGGACGCCGCCGCCGGGCAGGTCCCACTTCATCGGCCCGTAAGGGTTGCGGATGAGCAGCACCCTGCCTTCGTACTCGATCAGGCACCTCACGCCCAGCACGTCGGGGCGGAACGCATACCAGTAGAGCCGCAGGAGCGGGTAGAGCACCAGCTTGTAGAGCAGGGCCGTCGGCGTGTAGGGCATCGGCCACAGTATACCTGCGCGGGCCGTCCGCGGCAGGCGCCTGGGCCGCCCGCACGGTTCGAAGCCGGCCCGTGCGACTTCGCCTAAAGTCGTCGAGTCCGCCTCCGCCGCGCGCGCGATTCCGGTCGTCAGCAGCAGGAGCGTGGCGGGCGTTCACTGTCCGAACCGGCGGCGGTATTCGATGGACTCGATGAAGGCGCGCGTCATCTCGGCGGCGCGGAAGTCGCCGCCGAAGCTGTCGAGCTTGTTGAGCCAGAATTTGTAGCCGTTGTAGTTCGGGTCGGGCTGACCGTCGAAGCCGGGGTCGTCCGGGTTGCGGCGCAGGTAGCCGAAGTACTGCATCAGCACGAACGCCCTCCGGAACTCTGCGTCCCGGAGCGCCTGGTTGTCCGCGACCTGCCGCAGCACGTCGGCGCGGGCCTCGGCGGAGTTGCCGCCGTTCGTCAGCGAGGTGACGAGCGCCGCGCGCCGGGCCGGCGTGAGCAGGCCGCCGGAGTTCTCGTCGAGCCGGTCGACGAACTGCCCCGGGGTCAACTCCTGCGGGAACATCGACAGGAAGCGCGCACGCCGGACGAAGGCGAGCGCGAACGCCCGCTTGTTGGCTTCGAGCCGCGCCTGCCAGTCGGCGGCGCCGACGACGACCCCGCGGCCGATCTCCTGCGTGTCCGTCATGAACTCCTGGAACCGCACGGGCGGGAACGTCAACGCGCTCGGGAAGCCGTAGGCCGCCCTGTACATGCGGTGGACGAGGAAGCCGGTCTCCTGAAATTCGATGGAGAGGAAGAAGGCGGCGCTGGTGTCCACGCGCTTCACCCGCCGGCACTCCGCGTCCGCGCCGCACGACTCGATGCCCTGCGACCAGAAGGCGAGGCCGTCCGCGTCCGGGGCGCGGTTGAGGAAGTCGCGGTAGTGCTGCGCGACGAAGTCCTGCGTCCGGTCTATCGGGTTGGCCTGGAGCCCCGGCGGGTCGTCGTCGGTGATGGTCACCTGGACGGAGGCGTGGGCCGCGTCGATGGTCGTGTCGGCGGCGGCGCCGAGGGCCACGACGAAGGTCTCGTCGGGCTCGTCCTTGAAGTCATCGTTGACGAGCACGGAGAAGGTCTTCGACGCCTCGCCCGCGGCGAAGTTGAGGGTGCCTCCGGCGAAGGTGTAGTCCTGTGTGTCGGCGGCCGTCCCGTCCTCGGTCTTGTAGGCGACCGAGGCGGGCTGCGAGAGGTCGCCCGCGCGCGTCACGGTGAAATCAATCTTGCCGGGCTCCCCGCCCTCCGCCAACGAACGGGCGGACGCGCCCGAGACCCCCACGGTGTTCGCCGGGAAGGTGTCGTCGTCGACGATGGTGAGCGTCATCTCCGTCACGGGGCCGACCCCGGCGTTAGTCCCCCCGCGGCTGATGCGGATGGTGAGAGTCTCGTTCGGCTCGGGGGTCGAGTCGTCGATGAGGAAGAGGAAGGGGAGGACGATGAAGCTCCTGTTGGGGAGGAAGGTGGAGGTGATGGAGCCGTTCGTGCTGTAGAAGTCGGAGCCGGCGGTCGCCGTCCCGGGCAGGACATCGACCCGCACGTCGTCGTGGAGGGCCAGGTCGCCCGTGCGGTTGATGAGGATGCCGAAAGTCCCCTGGCGCTCGCTGACGGTGGCCGTGGCGGCCGGAAGCGACATGAGGGCCGGGCCGGGCCTGACTAACACGATGTCCCAGGTGAGCCGGAAGGCGCCCGCGTCGCCCTGGTAGCCGTCAACCGCGATGCGGTAGGTCGTCCCGGCCACGGCCTCGAAGAAGACGGCGCTGCTGCCGGTGCTGCCTCCGAAGTCGTCGTTAGAGGCGACGAGCGTCAGGCCGCCCACGGCGTCCCCCGTGTAGACGGCCAGCGCGGTGTCGAAGTCGCTGGAATGCGTGTTGATGCTGGTGTTGCCGCCGGTCGGCGCCGTCCACGTGTACCAGACCGAGTGGCGCCCGTCGCCCGTCACGCCCGCGTGGTCGGGCTCGCCCGGCTGCCCGGTGGCGTTGGCGGTGTCGCCCCTGACCGCGCCGAAGATGCCGGAGAGGGTGACGGCGTTGGCGAAGTCGTCGTTGGGCGGCGGCGGCATCGGCGGCGGCGCGGGCGGCGTGACGGCCGTGCCGTCGAGGCGGTAGCCGAAAGTGTCGAAGGCCAGCTTGTCGTTGTCGGTCATGACCCGGCGGACGCCCGTGGTGATCGTCGGGTCCATGATGCCGATGTACGTGCCGCTCAGCGCGTCGTCTTTCCAGTGGCTCGACTGTCTGAAGTCTTCGGTGTTGGCGAGCGGGCCGCCCGTCGAGAGGCCGAGAAAATAACCGCCGAAGGTGTTAGGGCGGTTGCTGAAAAAGAGCTGCTCCCCGCCCGTGAACATGAAGCGCCGGGCGGTAGCTAACATCCAGAGCTCGCCCGGGATGACGGCGCCCGGGCGGAAGCGGTAGAGGTCGAGGGGCGACGGGGAGAAGGCGCTCCCCGCCTCGGAGATGAAGCCGAGCGAGTGGCCGATCTCGTGCACGGCGACGGCGTCGAAGTCTATGGCGTCGGACGCGATGCCGTCGTCCGGGTTGAAGTCGAAGGCGTGCGCGGAGTTGAAGGCGATGTGGGAGTCGCCTTCCAGAAGCGGGACGCCGTCGGGGTTCGTGACGTCGGGTTCGAGGCCCAGGGCGCGTGCGAGCGGGAGCGCGAGGCGCAGGTAGGCGACCTCCCTCGGCAGGTAGCCGTCGTCTACGGGGATGCTCGCCGCCGGCAGCGCGTTGTAGAGCGTCGCCTCGGCGGGCTGCGGCGCGGCGGCGAGGAGTTGCTGGCGGACGCGCGGGTAGCGGTGCGAGATGCGGGACGTGGAGGCCGCGCCGCGGATGCCCGGGGCCGGCCACGGCTGGCCGAAGATGGTCGGGCCGAAGTCCACGTCGATGACGACGGTGATCTGCGTCGAGATGAGCGCCTCCCAGCGGTTGGCCGCGACGATGAAGGCGTCGCGGGCCGCGGGGTTGCTGTTGAGCTGTTCTGTGCCGTGGAGCACGACGCGGATACCCGCCGAAGGCAGGAGCGTCCGGCCCGACTCGGTGGTCACGGCGCGCGGGGCCGCGTCCTTCTGCAAGCCGTCGAGGTCAGTGCGGCGCGAGGCGCCGGGGTAGACCAGGACCCGCCCGGGGCGCGCGGCCTCGGGGCGCAGCAGGTTGTACTGCTCTTCGGGCGTCGCCACGCGGCAACCGGTCTGGCCGGCCGCGTCGCCCGTGATGACGAAGACCTCGTCGTTCCCCCGGCTTTTGTTTGCGGGGGCGGGTGCCTGCGTGAGGCCGGCGCGCGCGGCGAAGCCGGCGGCAGCGAAGAGGAGTACGCAGACGAGGGTCGCGAGTCGAAGCGAACCGCGCGTGCAAAGGCGTGGGGGCGTCATTGCGAGGATTCCCTTTCCGTTTATTTACGGCCGGTCGTTTGTGGCTTGCGGCAGGCCGGCTACATCGGCTGAAGTTGATACGTGACGCCCTTAATCACCGCGGGGACGCGGGGAAGAACGTGTATGGGATGTTCGGCATACGTCGGTCTCGTTCGATGAAGCCAGGTGCCGCGTGAATATCGAGAACCGGGTTGGGCAGCGCCCCGATCAGTTGGACGGGTCGAGGGGAATGTAAATCACGAATGGCAGGTGCCTTCCCCTTTGCGGGGCACCCTAGCACACCGCGGCGGCCGAGGGCAACGAATAGAGCAACGCCCGGCGTCGCCCGCCGCCGCGAGAGATTGCCGCAGGCGGGAAGGGGCGTTCCGGCGGTCAGGTGCTTGCCGTTGTTAGATTGCGCCGAGGCAGGCAGAAAGCTTTAAGGTCGGCCCGCTGTGCCCGCGTCGAACCGCTCGACTATCTCAAGGCGGGCGTCGAGGATTCGCCCCCGTGCTCAAGGTCGCGAGGGGCCGGACGCTCCGCGTTTAGCGGGCGGCCTCCGCCAGTTTCTCGCTGCCCTTCTTGACCCGCTCGCTCAGCCCGATGATCGCCACCAGGTCGAGCCGCAACCTTGCGGACGACTGGGCGTCGAAACGGTTGACGCCCTTCGCGTGGAGGGCGTTCGTGAACCTGAGTACGATCCCGTCCAGCCTAGAGAGCGCCACCCGTAACTGCTCCGGGTCTGCCGGGGGCGCGGACGCGGGGACTTTTTTGTCATCGTCCGCCTCGGGCAGCGCGAGGTTCTCCTTCAGCCGCTCGGCCCGCTTCTTGATCTCGGAGGCGGACTTCGCCACGAGCTTGAAGTCGAGCTGCCCGGCGCCAGAGACGGCCCGCGCCAGGTCGTTGTTGACGACCTGTAGGCGCAGGAAGTCTTCCCTGATCTGCATGAACGCCAGCCGCGGCTCGCGCGACTGCTCGCCCGACTTGTGGTAGCGCTCCGTCAGCGCGAGCATCATCTCGCGCTCGTCGCTCTCGCTGGCCTCGCGGGCCATCCGCTCGCGTGCGGCACGCTCGGCGGCGCTGCCCTGCTGGCCTTGCACCCAAGGGGCGCCGGCCGCGAAGAGGAGAGCCGCCGCCGCGCTGAGAAAGGGCTTTGATGAGTAGTCCACCGTAAACCGCCTTTCGATTCGATGTGAACTGTTACGCCGGCCTGACGGCCGTGCCCCGTGCTTTCAGTGGTCGGGTGATTTCCCGCGTCGAAGCAAACGCCATCAGAGCCCCCGCAAGGACGAGAGGAGAAGTCGAAACCGACGGACGACACATCATAAGGCTTAGTTCACCCGCGTAACAAAAAAAATTTCGGTCTTAGACCAGCCTTTTGAGGTTGAATAAATAACCATTACCGCCGCCCGTCTTCATACCAGCCCGCGGACGTGAGTAAGGCCGGTGAGCCGCGGATTGACGCGGATGAACGCGGGTGCGTAAATCTTTTTGCGGCAGGCCGGAAACGGGGAGGCTCGGTGCAGGCCATGATAATCGTTCTCGCGTCGGCGGGTGTATTGGCCTGGGCCGTCTACAAAGCGGCGACCGGCAGGGCGTTCCGCGCCCGGCTGGCGACCGCAGGCGGCCGGCAGGGCGGCGCGGTCGCCGCAGCCGACATGAGCCGGTTCACTCCCGCCCGCCCGCCGGTTCGTTGCCAACCGTGGGACATCGGGACGGGCGTGCGGGGCTACGTCTGGCACGCGCCCGAGCCGAGGGCCGTCCTGCTGCTTCAGCACGGACTCGACGAGTACGCCTGGCGGTACCTCACGCAGTACAACGCGCTGATACCTCACCTCCTGAACGCGGGGGTCACCGTCTACGCCTTCGACGCGTGGGGGCACGGCCACTCGCCGGGAACGCGCTCCGTGTTCGACATCGGGCGGGCGGTCGAAGACCACCTCAGCGCCAGACGCCGCCTGCGGGCTCAGCCGCTCCCGGTGTTCCTGCTGGGCCACTCGCTCGGCGGCCTCGTGACCGCCGCCAGCGTGGCGCGGGACGCGGGCGGCCTCGGCGGCGTCATCCTCAGCAGCCCCGCACTCGGCCTGGACTCCTCCGCGTGGATGCGCGCCGTGGTCAACGTGGCGGCCTTTCTCGCGCCGACCCTCCCCGCGCCCGTGCCGCAGAGGGACATCGGCGGCCTCACACGAATTGCCGAACGGGTCACGTCGGCCACGGCCGACCCGATGTTCTCCCCGCGGAGGTTGCGGATGCTGGTGGCGGCTTCCGCCCTGGCTACGGCCCGACGCACCCGAGACCTTTATCCCGACTGGCACGTGCCCACCCTCGTGTTTCACGGCACGGCGGACACGTACACCGACCCCGAAGGCAGTCGGGAGTTCTACGAGGCCATCGTCTCGGCGGACAAGACGCTTCATCTCGTCGAGGGCGGCTATCACGAACTGCTGAACGACACGGTCGAGGACGAGATTCTCCAAATGGTTCTGACGTGGTTGGAACGCCGTATCCCACGGGCGTGAAATCAGGAAGTCAGCCGGCGATGAAAAAAGTCTGATCCCTCTCGGCGCAAAAGTACGCGTTTCGTGTCGAGGCGTCAGAATTCCTGCCGGCGCCCCGACGACGGCATCACCGCCGTCCGGATACCCACCTGACAAGGGGAAACGACTTCCCACGAATAAGGAGCAACTTCATGCGCCATCCGAAAATAAAGCAGGTCGCCGCGCTCTTCGTCCTAATAGCCGTCGCCAGCATCGTCGCCTTCGGGCGCGTCAACAACGACCCCCCCACCGACCAGCAGAAGGAGTTCGCCGAGCAGACCGCCGACCTCCTCCAGAAGGAGGTCTTCGCCGCGCTGCTCCAGGAGTTCGGCGAGACGACGCCGGAGAACGTGGAGCAGGGCAAGCAGGCGGTCTCGCTCATCTTCCACGACGCGAACAGGGACATCAGGCTCATCGGCTCTTATTCCCCGCTCCTCGGCGGGAACAACAACGTCCCCAGCGACCCGTTCGAGCAGGAGTCGCTGGCGCTCGCGCTCCAGGGCAAGCCGAACCAGACCGTCGAGCGTCACGGCAACCGCTGGTACTACCGCCGCTCGGTCGCCCTCAGCAACTCCTTCCACACGAGCTGCGCGCTCTGCCACACGAACTTCACCCCGCAGTTCTTCGAGCAGACGGATAACCCCGGCCAGTGGGTCGGCGCGCTCACGCTGCGCGTGCCCGTGAAAGAGGACTAACCGTCGCGCCCGCCGCGGCGGTGCGACGGTCAGGAGGTCGGACGACGCCGGGCCGTAGCTCGCCGGGGTGTGGACGCTGACGTGCGACCCTCACAATCAAAACAAGCTTGAGACGTGTGAGGGCGATGCGGGGCGTCGGTCGCGGCTT
>DASVQJ010000203.1:0-4762 GCA_036389235.1 Pyrinomonadaceae bacterium
CACGAGCCGCTCCTGCCAGAGGCGGAAGAGCGCCGGGATGAGCTTGCGCCGCGTCAGGTCGCCGCTCGCGCCGAAGATGACGACGGCGCACGGCCCGGCCGTGCGTTCGAGCCGCATCCCTTCGCGCAGCGGGTTTTCGAGCAGTTCCTCCCACTCCGTGTGGACGAAGCCGGCTTCGGGGCGGTCGGTTCGTTGGTAGGTGTGCGAGCCGAAGAAGTCGCGCTGCGCCTGCGTGAGGTTGAGCGGCAGGTCGGCCGTGCGGTACGCGTCGAAGTAGCTGATCGAGGCCGAGAAGGCCGGGACGGGGATGCCCGCCTGTATGGCCGTGTTGACGGCCCGCCGCCAGTTCGCCTGCGCGCCCTGCATGTAGGCGTTGAAGTCGGGGTCGAGCAGGAGGTTCGGCAGGTCTCGGCGGCGCTCGTAGGCGTCCTTGATCTTGCCGAGGAAGCGCGCGCGGATGATGCAGCCGCCCTTCCAGATGCGCGCCGTCTCGCCGAGGTTGATGTCCCACTTCCAGTTCTCGGAGCCGGCGCGGATGAGGTTCATGCCCTGCGCGTACGAGCAGATTTTCGACGCGTAGAGCGCGTCGCGCACCGCCCGAATCATCTCCCCGCGGTCGCCCTCGAACTTGAACCCCCGCGGGCCGCCGATCTGCCTGCTCGCCTCGACGCGCTCCTCCTTGCGCGAAGAGAGGTTGCGGCCGTCCACCGCCGCGTTGATGGTCGGGATGGTGACGCCGAGGTCGAGCGCGACGGCGCTCGTCCACTTGCCCGTCCCCTTCTGCCCGGCCTTGTCGAGCACGAGGTCAACCAGAGGCTTCCCCGTCTCGGGGTCTTTGACGCGAAGAATCTGGGCGGTGATCTCGATTAGAAAACTTTCGAGGTCGCCGCGGTTCCACTCGTCGAACACGTCGGCCATCTCGCCGGCCGACATGCCGAGCACGCGCCGCATGATGTCGTAGCTCTCGGCGATGAGCTGCATGTCGCCGTACTCGATGCCGTTGTGCACCATCTTGACGAAGTGCCCGGCGCCGCCCGGCCCGATGTAGGTCACGCACGGGCCGTCGTCCACCTTCGCCGCGATGGCCTCCCAGATGGGGCGTATCTGCTCGTAAGCCTGCCTGTCCCCGCCCGGCATCAACGAAGGCCCCCACAGCGCGCCCTTCTCTCCGCCCGAGACGCCGGAGCCGATGAAGTTGAAGCCCTCGGCCTTCAGGGCCTTCTCGCGCCGCTCCGTGTCCATGAAGTAGGAGTTGCCGCCGTCGATGATGATGTCGCCGGCTTCGAGGTAAGGCTTGATCTGGTCGATAGTCCAGTCGACGGGGTCGCCGGCCTTCACGAGCAGAATAATCTTCCGCGGCCGTTCGAGCGACTTGACGAACTCCTCGGGCGTGCGCGTGCCGACGAACTTCCCCGAAGAGTTCTCGCTCATGAAGGTCGTGACGCGGTCGGGCTCTTCCTTGCTCGGCGGGCGGTTGTAGACGGCGACCGTCCAGCCGTTGCGCTCGATGTTGCGCGCCAGGTTCTCGCCCATCACGGCGAGGCCGATCATGCCGATGTTCGCGGTCTTCGGTGTCTGTTCAGGTGTCGCCATAAATCCTCTTGGTAGACAGTAGACAGTAGTCAGTAGACAGTAGGGAAAACCCTTCGGCAGTAATCGACAGGGCGTCAGCGTCAACGTCAGTAGAGCTAAACTCTACTGACCACTGTCTACTGACTGCTGACCACCGCTCCCACCGGGACGGCCTCGCGGATGAGGTCATAAAGTTTTCTGAGGCCCGCGGTCACGTCCGAGCCGATTTCGACGCGGACGGCGCGTCGGCCCCGCGTCGAGAGCGAGCGGAAGTCGCCGAGCGCCTGCGCCTGCTTGAGCGTCGAGAAGGTGTAGGGCTCGCCCGGGATTTCAACGTCGCGCGCGTCCGCGGCCGTGACCTGTATGAAGACGCCGCTGTCGGGGCCGCCCTTGTGGAGTTGGCCCGTCGAGTGCAGGAAGCGCGGGCCGTAGCCGGTCGTCGTCGCGCAGCGCGTCGCGTCGCGCAGGTGCGTGCGTATCTGCCGGACGATGCCCTCGGCGTCGTCGGACTCCTCGAAGTAGTCGAGCAGCGCGATGTAGTCGCCGTGCTTCGCGCGCTGCAAGTGCGCCTTGAGCGCGGCGGCCGGCGAGTCTGAAGCGAGCGCCGCGCGGTTCGCGTCGTCGGCGTAGACGGTGATGCCGTCGCCTTCGGCGAGGACGGTCTGCTCTTGCAGGCTGCCGCTCTGTTTGTAGGCGTCGAGCAGCTCGCGCGTCGCGTCCTTCGACTCCTGCACGTTCGGCTGGTCGAACGGGTTGATGCCGAGCCGCCAGCCGGCGACGGCCGTCGCAATCTCCCACAGGAAGAACTCTTCGCCGAGGTCGTACACATCCGTCAAAGTGCGGTAGACGACCGGGTGGCCGGCGGCTTCGAGCGCCTTCAACTTCGACTCGGTCTCGCTGTCGAGACGGCCGACGGCGATGGAGACGAACAGACGGTCGTCGCCGTAGGCGGACGGCGCGGCGAGCGGCTCGCCCGCGACGGGCACGACGCCCTTCCCCTCTTTGCCCGTCGATTCGGCGATGAGCTGTTCGACCCAGAGGCCGAAGGATTCGACCTTCGGGTCGGCGACGACGGTCAGCTTGTCGCGGCCGGCCTTGGCGCACTCGCCGATGACGGCGCCGAGGCGCGCGCCGGGGTTCTCGCCCGCCGGCACGACCTGCGAGCAGGCGTGCATGACGCGCTCGGCGCGGCCCAGCAGCTTGCGTATGTCAACGCCCGTCAGCGCCGCCGGCACGATGCCGAAGTAGGAGAGCGCCGAGTAGCGCCCGCCGATGTCCGAAGGGTTGAGGAAGACGCGCTTGAACTTGTCGCGCGCGGCGTCCGCCTCCATCTTCGTGCCGGGGTCTGTGACGGCGAGGAAGTTCTCGCCCGGGTTCTCCCTGACCTTGCCGACCTCGCCGTACCAGTAGCGGTAGAAAGACAGAGGCTCGGTCGTCGTCCCCGACTTCGACGAGACGACGAAGAGTGTGTTCGCGGGGTCTATCTTCTCGCGGAACCCCGCGACCGTGTCCGGGTCGGTCGAGTCGAGCACGAGCAGCTCCGGATAACCTTCCTGCTTCCCGAACGTGCGCCGCAGGACTTCGGGCGCGAGCGAGGAGCCGCCCATGCCGTTCAGGACGACGTGCTTGTAACCCTTCTCGCGCAGGCGGTCGGCGAAGGCGACCAGTTCGTCCTCGACGCCGATCATCTGGTCGGCGACGTTAAGCCAGCCGAGCGAGTTCTTGATGATCTTCTGGTGCTCCTCTTCGGACTTCCAGAGTGCGGCATCCTTACGCCAGACGCGGCGCATCACGTCGCCCTTTTCGGCTTCCTTGATGGCCGCACTCACCGCGTCAGCGTATTTTCCCAACGACGCGCTCAACCTTTCGTTGATGCCCGAGAGCAGAGCGCCGCGCTTGGCCTCGATTGATTCGGCGAGCGTGTCGAACGAGGTGACGAAGGCCGCGAGGCCGTCGCGCTGTAGCTTCTCGGTCACGGCCTTCAGGTCGATGCCGACCTCGGCGAGCTGCCCGATGAGGGCGCGGCATTCGTCCAAGCCCTCTTCCAGAGTCACCTCGACGCGGCCGTGGTCGCGGATGGCCGTGTAGGTCGCGGGCGGGACGGTGTTGACCGTCTCGGGGCCGATGAGGTTATCGACGTAGAGCACGTCCGAGTAGTTCGGGTTCTTCGTCCCCGTCGAGGCCCACAGGCACCGCTGCACCTGCGCGCCCTTCGCCTTCAGCTCGGCGAAGCGCGGGCCGTGGAATATCTCCTTGTACTTCTGGTAGGCGAGCTTCGCGTTGGCGACCGCCGCCCTCCCGCAGAGGCTTTCGAGCCGCTGCTTCTCCTCCGGCGAAGAGGCGTGCCGCGCCTTGTATTCGAGGTCGGCGTCGACTGCCGTGTCCACGCGCGAGACGAAGAAGCTGGCGACCGACGCGATGTGGTCGACGTTCTTCCCCTCGGCCGCGCGCCGTTCGAGCCCCCTGATGAAGGCTTCGGCCACCTGCTCGTAGTTCTCGATGGAGAAGATCATCGTGATGTTGATGTTGATGCCGCGGTAGATCGACTCCTCGACGGCCGGCAACCCCTCCTGCGACGCGGGGATTTTTATCATCACGTTCTTGCGCCCCACGCGCTCGAACAGACGCGCCGCCTCGTCGATGGTGCCCCGCGTGTCGTAGGCCAGCTTGGGGCTGACTTCGAGGCTGATGTAGCCGTCGAGGCCGTCGGTCTTGTCGTAGACGGGCTTCAACGTGTCGGCGGCGTTGCCGATGTCGTCCACGACGAGGTCTTCGTAAATCTCGCCCACGCCCTTGCCGGCCTGGACGAGCTTGCTCAACTGCTCGTCGTAGTCGGTCGAGCCGGTGATGGCCTTCTCGAAGATGGTCGGGTTGGAGGTGACGCCGCGCAGGTCGTCCTCCTCGATCTTCTTCTTCAGGTCTCCGGTCGTGAGCATCGCGCGGCGTATGTTGTCGTACCAGATTGACTGGCCGAGCTTCATGATTTCGACGAGTCGGTTACTCATAAACACTCTCCTCAAGCGGGGTGAAAACAGGGGGACGGACGTTCACAAATAGATTTCGCAGTGGGGCGAGGGGCTACACTTCGGCCGCCGCCGCGCCGGGCGGCAAGGCCCGGCTGTATCCCTTTCAAACGACGCTGTTACGAATTGGCGGGATACTATCACATGAGTTCAGACGCCGCCAACAG
>DASVQJ010000204.1:0-14030 GCA_036389235.1 Pyrinomonadaceae bacterium
CCGCGCAGGCTTTGATGGACGAGGTGCTGTCGCCCTCGATGCCTTCGCTCGACGAGGACGAGACGGTGCTCGCCGCCGAAGGCCGCCTCGCGAAGAACGCGAAGAAGGTCGCGCTGATGGTCCTGGGCACGGCGGCGCAGAAGTACATGACGGCGCTCGCCGAAGAGCAGGAGGTCTTGATCGGCGCGTCGAACATCATCATGGACGTGTTCGCGATGGAGTCGGCGATTCTGCGCGCGCAGAAGCTCGCGGCCGCGCAGGGCGAGGAGCAGGCGGCGCTTTACCTCGACATGGTGCGCGTCTTCTGCAACGACGCCGTCGAGCGCGTCGAGGCCGAGGCCAAGAACACGCTCGCCGCCGTCACCGAGGGCGACGAGCTGCGCACGCTCCTCGCGGCCCTCAAGCGCTTCACCCGGCACACGCCCACCAACACCGTCGTCGCCCGCCGCCGCATCGCCGACGCGATGATCAAGGCGAACCGGTACGTCTACTGAGTGAGCGGTGAGCGGTAAGCAGTGAGCAGTCGGCTTTGAAGCCTTCGACGAGGTTTCAAGCAGACTGCTCATTTGACTACTGCTCAGTGCTTACTGCTTACTGCTCACATGAAGGTCATTCCCATCTCCGTGCCGACGCCCTTCTACGTGGGGCCTGTGAACGTCTACCTCATCGCGGAGGAGCCGCTGACGCTCATCGACACGGGGCCGAAGACGAAGGAGGCGATTGAGGCGCTGCGGGAGGGCTTGAGGAGGGCGCGCGTGCGCGTCTCGGACATCAGGCGCATCGTGCTGACGCACGCGCACGAGGATCACTGCGGCCTTGCGAAGCAGTTGCGGGACGAGGCGAAGGACGCGCAGGTCTTCGTCCACGGCTGGGAGACGGGGCACCGCGCGGGGCGCCTGGAGTACGGCGAGAACCGCGCGCTGCTCGAACGCGCGGGCGTGCCGCCCGACGAGCTGGCCGAGATGCGCCGCATGTACGAGGGCGTCCGCCGCTTCGCCGACGCGCTCGAAGACCACGAGCACGCCGAGCTGTCCGACGACGAGGAGCTAAAGTTCGAGCGCGGCGCCCTGCGCGTCGTCCACACGCCCGGCCACACGCCCGGGTCGTGCTCGTTCCTCCGCGAGGCCGACCGCACCGTCATCGCCGGCGACTGCGTCCTCAAGCGCATCACGCCCAACCCCGTCCTCTCGCCCGACCCGCTCGACCCCACGCGCCGCTTCCGCTCGCTCGCCGAATACCTCGTGAGCCTCGCGCGCCTGCGCTCGCTCCACCCCACGCTCGTCTACGGCGGCCACGGCGACGCCGTCGAAGACTACGAAGAACTCTTCAACCGCTACCTCCGCGCCATCAACGAGCGCCAGACGGAGGTCGTCCGCCTCATCCCCAAGACCGGCGCCACCGCCTGGGACATCGCCCAACAACTCTTCCCCGGCGCCGACGACGTCCACCGCTTCCTCGCCGTCTCCGAAGCCGTCGCCCACCTCGACCTCGCACACTCCGACAACCGCCTCGCCCTCGAACTCACCCCCGACGGCCGCGAAGTCTACCGCAAGCCTTAACGAAGAACGCCCCCGCCGTACACGACGCAAACAGACGCCGGGCGACGCATTCGGTTTGAGCCTCCGACGCGTCGCCCGGCATTCGGCCTCGGCCGCAAGGGCAAATTATGTGGAAGGTGCCGGGGCGGGCTTACGCGTACCCCCGGACGGCCACGGCCGGCGCCTCGGCTTTCAGTTGCCGCCGGCCTGCGCGGGGGCGGGCTTGACGCGGTTGTTAAGGTCGCGGAGCGCGGCGACGTTCTTGTCGCGCAGCGCGAAGGCGGTCTTGCCGACGGAGAACTCGACGGAGGCGGCGCGGGTGAGCTGGAGGAACTTGTCGTAGGGGATGTCGAGTTCGAGCGTCTCCTTCGCGTCCTCGTCGTCCCAGCCCTCGCCGACGGCGTTCGAGACGAGGGTCATCCTGCCGAGGCGGAGCGTCTCGCCGTCGGCGACGGCCGACAGGTCGCGCTCGCTCGGCGGGTGGCGCGCGTCCCAGTTCTTCGCCTCGAAGGTGAAGCGCAGCGTCACGCGCCGCACGTATTCGAGCTGACGGCCCGGGCAGCGGAGCGCCGCCTGGAGGCTGACGCACACGCCCTTGAAGATGCTCTGGGAGCCCTTCGCCGTCCCGCAGGTGACGCTCATGCGCTTGAGCGAGACGACCGTCTCGTGCGCGAAGCCGTCGTAGGCGGTCTCGATCTTGCCGCCGTGTTTGGGCGGCGCGGTCTCGCCCGTGGGGTTGGAAGAGGCGGAGGCGGGGCGGCGCGCGCCGTCGCCTTGCGCGCACACGCCGGCCGCGAGCGTCAGGAAGACGCAGCAGAGCGTAACGAACCTTTTCATGACGTAAAAATTCCTAACCGGGGCGCTCGGGTCTCTTGCGCTGAGGCGCGTGCGGCGTGGGGCAGTGCGAGGGCGACGTGGCATTTCGACGAGCCGCCGCGGGCGTCGTGTCGCCTTACAAAGATACTAGGGAGCCGCCCGCGCGCCTGTCAAGGGGAATGTCGCCGGCGGGCCGCGCCGTCACTTCCGCGGGAGCTTGACGAGCGCCGTCTGCGCGAGCAGGAGGACGACCCAGGACGTGAAGACGAGCCCGTGCAGGTGCAAAAGGGGCGTGAGCTGCGGAGTGCCGAAGTAGGGCCGGAGGTAGTACGTCCGCGCGAAGCCCGCGAAGACGACGGCCAGGAAGGCGACCGACATGCCCGTGTAGAACAGGCGCCCGCGCCGGCGGTTGGCTACGGCCGCGCCCCGCTTCTCGACCGTCAACGTACTCATCGGGGGAGTCCTCCTCATCTCTCTTCACTTCGAAGTCTCCTCGCGCCCTTCAAATCCCGTAGGCCGTGAAGCCGCCGTCGATGGCGACGCACTGGCCCGTGACGTAGGAGGAGGCGGGCATGGAGAGGAAGGCGACGACCGCGGCGACCTCTTCGGGCTCGCCGACGCGGCGCATGGGCGTGCGCGAGAGGACGCGCGCTAAACGTTCGGCGTCGTTCAGCACCGGCTCGACGAGCGGCGTGCGTATGTACCAGGGGGCGACGGCGTTGACGCGTATCCCGTCCCCGGCCCACTCGACGGCGAGGCTGCGCGTCATCTGTAAGAGCGCCGCCTTGCTCATCGCGTAGGGCGCGCCCGTGCTCGTGTGCGTGAGGCCGGAGACGGAGGAGACGTTGACGACCGACGCGGCGCCCGACCTCTTCAAAAGCGTGTGCGCCGCGCGCGTCAGCTCGAAGGCCGAGGTGAGGTTGGTCGAGATGACGCGCTCGTACTCCTCGGCCGAATACTCGACCGCGGCCTTGCGCACGTTCGTCCCGACGTTGTTGACCAGCACGTCGAGTCTGTCGAGCCCTTCGAGGCGGCGCAGCACCGCCGCGCGCCCTTCGGCCGTCGAGAGGTCTGCGGCGACGCCGTCGGCGTCCGCGCCCGCGCGCCGCCAGGTCTCGACCCGCGCCTCAAGCCTCGCCGCGTCGCGCGCGACCGCGAGCACGCGCGCGCCGAAGGAGAGGAACTCCTCGGCCACCGCCAGGCCGATCCCGAGCGTCGCGCCCGTCACGAGCGCCGTCCGCCCCGCGAGGCTCCAGCGCACGGCGACGCTTTGCGAATTCGCTTCAGACAATCTTCCGCCCTCCCGTCCGGTTCGCGGGAAAGGATAAACAGGTGCGGGCGGAAGTGAAAGCCCCGCGGCGCGGCTAGTTCAACTTTCGGCGGAGGTCTGCGGGCAGGTAGTTGCGCGAGACGAAGTCCGTGTCGGCGACCGCCTGGTGGCAGGCGCGGCAGCTTTCGAGCTTGCCGCGGGCCTGCACCTCTTTGCCCCGGCCGTCGAGCACCATGTACTCCCAGTCGCCGCCCTCGGGGTCGTAGCCCGCCTCGCGCTTGAACATCGCGGTCAGCAGCTCGGGCTCCGCGGCGTCGAAGGCGGGCAGCTTCTCTTTAACGATCAACGACCCGACGGGGAAGCGCGGGCGCAGCTCCTTTAACATGGCGCGGCGGCCGGCTTCGTTGACGAAGACGTTGACGAACTTCTCGACGTGCGGACTGTCCGCGCGATCCATGCGGGCCGCCGCCGCGCTCGGGGCCGCGCAGTCGGTGGGCCTTCGCAGGTGGAAGAGGGAGGGCACAGGGTTGACGCGCGCCCAACCCCTGTAGCCCTCGACCAACTCGGCCCCCGCGAGACGCTCGGGCGGAGGCGGCCCCGCCGCTTCGTTCTGCGACCCGGAGGTCTCGGCGCAGGCGGAGGCGGCGCACAGCAGCAGCACGACGATTGAAAGCCTCGGCCGAACGGTGCCGCATCGTGAAAGCATTTCGAAGACGCCCCTCAAGGTCTGACTGAAATCGTGAAGTGACTTTAACTTCCGGCTCGCACGAACAGAACGAGGAAGGCGCGCTGGCCTTGCGCGGACGCTTCGTAGACGCGCGCGGCGCGGTAGCCCCGTTCGAGGATGAGCTTGAGCGGCGGGCGCGACTCGTCCCAGGCGGCGTCGCGGAAGGCGGCCCAGAAGCGCTCGCCGCGGAGCGCGTCCGTGCCGGCGACGGCGACGCCCCGGAAGTCGCGCGGGAGGAAGTAGGCCGGGTCTTCCGCGACGCCGGGCGCGCCCTCGATTGAGACGACGCGGAAGCGCCCCTCGCGTTCGAGCGCGAACCAGAGGTGATAGGCGACGAGGTCTTCGAAGGCGTACACGTCCGCCCCGCCGGCCTCGTCCCGCGCGGCCGAGGCGGCGAGCCCTTCCCACGCGCACCAGACGTACGCGGGTTCGCGCCGCACTACCCTGAGCGCGCCGACGAGCGCGAGCCAGCAGCAGAGGAGCAGGAGCGCGGCCGCCTTCCACCACGCGGGGCGCAGACGCCCGAGCGCCATCCCCGCGAGCAGCGCGTAAGGGCCGGCCGCCACGATCAGGTGGCGCGTCCCCCAGACGGACTGCGGCAGCGCGTAGCTCGCGACGAAGGCGAGCGCGACCGGCAGCGCGGTGAACAGGCTTAGAAACGCGGCCGCGCCCTCCTCCCGCGCCAGCACTTCGGGACGTTCGTCCGCGCGCCCTTCATCGACGCCCGAAGCACGTCCGCGCCGCGCAACCCTAAACAGCAACACGGCGACCGGCAGGCCGACGAGCAGCAGCCCGAGCAGCGCGCCGCCGCGGCCGTAGAGCGGGTCGGCGGAACTCTGCCGGAAGTGGAAGGGCTGGTTGAAGAGCGCGAACAGCTCGACGAGGTCGTTCGGGCCGGGCCGCCCGATCCACCCGATGTTCTGCGCGAGCCCGCCGCCCGCTCCCGCCGCGCTCACACACGCCAGCACCCACGGCGCGTACGCGAGCGCGAGCCCCGCGGCCGTCAACATGTAGGCGCCGAGCCTGCGCCGCGCCCGCAGCGCGAGGAAGGCGGCCTCGCACGCGACGACGAGCCAGCCGTAGTAGTGCGTGTAGACGAGCGCCAGGTTGACGAAGAAGAGCGCGGCGAGGAGCCCGCCCTCCCTGCCCTCCCTGTTCAGCAGCCGCGCGAAGAGCCACAGCGAGGTGAGCGTGAGCAGGAGCAGCAGGCCGTACATCCTGACCTCCTGCGCGTACTTGATGAGGTAGCCGTTCGACGCCGCGACGAGGAGCGCGACGTTGGTCTCGGCCGCCCCCAGCTTCAGCTCGCGCGCGAGGAGCAGCAGCGGGACGAGCGCCGCGGCCGACGCCGCGAAGGGGAAGAGACGCAGCCAGAGGAGCGACTCGCCGCCCGCCGCCGCCCAGAGCTTCAACAGCGCGTAGAAGAGCGGCGGGTGTATCAGGTCGGCCGCGACGAAGCGCCACAGCCCGCCCCACGTGTGCCGCGCGGCGTGGACGCCGAACAGCTCGTCGAACCACAGGCACGACCCCGTCAGACGCCACAGCCGCGCCGCGACGTAGAGGCAGACGAGCAGCGCCGTGAGAACGGATGAGGGACGAAGGATGTGGGTTGAAGGGCGGGCCGGCGGTTGACTGGATTCGTTCATTGATTCGATCAACGGCCGGGGCGGAAGCCCGACCGTCAGGGAAACGATGAAGTGTGAACGCTGAACTGAAAATCAGTCGTCTTACCGTTCAGCGTTCAGCGTTCAGCGTTCATACTTCCTTCTTCCCCGAGCCTTACCACGCGAGCGGCTGGCCGTCGCGGAAGAACCCGCCCGTGGGGCCTGAGTCCGGCAGCGTCGCCGCCCAGACGACGCCGGCCGCCCCCTCCTCGACCGTGCGCGGCGCGTCGGGGCCGCCCATCTCGGTCGCGACCCAGCCGGGGCAGACCGAGTTGACGAGGACGCGCGAGGGGCGCAGCTCGGCCGCGAGCATGCGCGTGAGCGCGTTCAGGCCCGCCTTCGAGACGCCGTAGGCGGGCGTGCCGCCGCCCATCGAGGAGAGTGAGCCGGACTCGCTCGACACGTTGACGATGCGGCCGTGGCCGCCCGCGCGGAGCAGCGGGAGGAAGGCTTGCGACACGCGCCAGGGGCCGAGCGTGTTCGTCTCGAACGCCTCGCGCACGGTGCCGAGGTCGGCGTCGGCCGCGCGCTGCCAGGAGTCGTAGAGGACGGCGGCGTTGTTGACGAGCACGTCCAGCCTGCCGAAGCGCTCGGCGACGAAGCGCGCCGCCTCCACGACGCCCCGCGCGTCGGTCACGTCTAACACGGCGGGCACGACCTTCAGCCCTTGCCGACTCAACCCCCCGGCCGCCGCCTCGGCCTTACCCGGGTCGCGCGCGGTGAGGACGACGTCGAAGCCGCGCAGCGCGAGCTGGCGCGAGACTTCGAGGCCGATGCCCCGGTAGGCGCCGGTCACGAGCGCGACCCCGCCGCCGAACTCGCCCGTGGCTGTGCGACTCAAGGCAGCGTCCCCGGCTCGCCCGCGCCCTCGTCCGCCGCCTCGTCGAGGTTCTCGCCCGAAGCCTCTTCGAGGTCGAGGGCCGCCTCGCCCAGGCGCGCGGTGAGCCAGTTGAGGAAGACCCCGGCCTCGCGCCCCTTGCCCGTCCAGCGCGCGCGGTCGAACATGGTGAGCGCCATCGAGAGCGCGTGGTGCTGCCCGGCCCGGTCGCCCGCGAACTCGAACTGCCGGTAGAGCCGGTCGATGAGCCCGACCGACTCGGCGGCCGTCTCCACGTCCTTGAAGCCGAGCTTGCCCGCGAAGAACTTCGAGTAGATGTTCTGCGGCTGCGCGGTCGAGGTGTAGAGGTCGAAGTAGCCCGAGTGTAAGCCCGCCTCCTGCAACACGGACGCGACGTAAGAGGGGCGCGCGCCCGTGATGACCGCGATGTCCTCGATCTCGCCCATCCCCGAGACGAAGAGCGAGATGATCTGGTCTTTGCGCGAAGGCTTGCTCGAAGACCTGCGCGGCTGCGGCGGCGCGTCGCCCGCGCCCTTAGACTTCCTGGCCTTGCTGCTCATCAGAGTCTCCCTCCTTTTTCGGCTTTCGGTTGTCGCGAGGCTTGCCGGCTACTTTATCACCTCGAACTCAAAATAGATTGTCTTCCCGCGCACGACGAAGCAGAGGTACTGCTCCCAGAAGCGGCGCAGGAAGCGCAGCGCCGGGTAGCGGTTGCAGGCGTTGACGGCCAATTCGAATCCGAGCGCGCGCCAGAGCTTGAGCATCGTCACGCGGACGAGGCGCGGCCGCAGGCGGACGTGGCTGTAGAAGTCGAAGTCGGGGCGGTCGCCGGTGAAGTAGGCGAACGACTCGGTCGTCAGGTGGTGCCTGTGCGTCGGGTCGGTGTAGGAGGCGACGTCGGAGAAGTGCGGCGTGTCGAGGCGGATGAGCCCGCCCGGCTTCGTCACGCGGTACAACTCGGCCACGACCGCGAGCACGTCGTCCACGTGCTCGATCACCTGGTTGCCGACGACGAGGTCGAACTCGTCGTCGGGGAAGGGGTACGGCACCACGTCCAGGTCGTGCAGCACGTCGGCGTCCGACCGCGGGTTGCTGTCCATCCCGACCGCCCCCGGCGTCTTGTGCTTGCCGCACCCGATGTCGAGTATCTTCATGCGCGCCGGGAAGTGTAGCGGGCGGGCGCGCGCGCGGACAAGCGGCGCCGGGCGGCCGCGCGCCTCTGAAATTTCGGAACCGGCGGCCCGGGCGGGGCGTGCAAGCGCGTTGAAGAACTTTCCCTAGGAGGTCTCGTCTAGCAGTGAAACCGAAAGCCCTGCCGCTCGTCGCCTTCGCACTCTTCGCCGCGTCAACGGTATCCGCGCAGACCGAGGCGCCGGCCCCGCCCGCGCAACCCGCTCTGTCCGCCCCGCACGCGCCGGCGCAGCCCCCGGCCGCGCCCGCCGTGCCCCGTGCAATCGCCGCCGCCCCGCGCGCGCCGTCTGTCGCGCCCGCCCCGGCCGCCCCGCGCGCGCACGCCGCGCCGCCGCCCGCGGTCGCGCCGGAACAGCCCGCGCTTCCACAGGAACCCGCGCCCGCGCCCGCGCCCCCGGCCGTCGCCACGACCTTCTTCGTCTCGGGTAACTTCCTCGGCGTGCGCACCGAAGAGATCACGCGCGAGAACATGCAGCGCTACGGCCTGACGGGCGAGCCGCGCGGCGTCGGCGTCCGCGAGGTCGTCAAGGGCAGCCCGGCCGAGAAGGCGGGGCTGCGCGCGAACGACGTCATCGTCCGCTTCGACGGCGAACAGGTGACGAGCGTCCGCAAGCTGACGCGGCTCATCGAAGAGTCCGCGCCCGACCACACGGCGCGGCTCACCGTCTCGCGCGGCGGCGCGGAGCAGGAGGTGTCGGCCACGCTCAAGCGCCGCGAGCCGTTCGTGAGCGCGGGCGGCGAGGGGCTCTTCAACCTCCCGCCCGACATCGTCGGCGACGCGCTGCGCCTCGGCGACGAGGCGGCGCGCAACTCCGAGCAGTGGAAGCGCGCCGAGGAGCAGGTGCGGCGGAGGTGGGAGGAGATGGCGCGCAAGCACCCCGGCCTCTTCGGCGGCTCGACGCGCCGCATCGGCGTGACGACGGACGCGCTCGGCAAGCAGCTCGCCGACTACTTCGGCGTCACGCACGGCGTGCTCGTCAGCTCGGTCGAGGAGGGCAGCCCGGCCGACAAGGCCGGGCTCAAGGCCGGGGACGTCGTGACCGAGGCCGACGGCCGGAAGGTCGAAGACTCGGACGACCTCGTCCGCGCCCTCTCGGCCAGGCAGGAGGGCGAGGTCACGCTCACGGTCGTCCGCGACCGCAAGTCGCGCACGGTGCGCGTCACTCCCGAGCGCCGCCGGGCGCCGCAAGGGCTGTTCGCGCCCGGCACCTTCCGCGTCCTCGAATCGCCCGTCGCCGCCGTCACGCTCCCGCGCATGCAGATGCACCCGGACTTGCCGGTCGGGCCGGGCGCCGTCGTCACGCCGCGACTCCTGAACGCGCCGCGCCTCCGCGTCACGCCGCGCGCACGCGTGTTCGGGCTCGGCGACCGGGTTCTATAGTCAGGGCAGTTCAACACGGGGACCCGGAGACACGGCTTGTTGAGCTATTTGCTCCAAGCCGTGTCTCCGCGTCCCCGTGTCAAACGCCTCTCACCACGGCTCTGATGAATCTCAGACTTGAGACTCAAAGCGGGGACGATTTCAACGCGGGGGCCGCGGAGGCGCAGAGGTCGCGGAGGAATACAGGATTTGAAATTTCAAATCTGAAATTCTCAACCCTCTGCGCCCCCTCTGCGAACTCCGCGCCTCCGCGTTGAACCGCCCTCTCCTCAACAGTCGGGAATGAGTAAACCCTGACGCCGTTGTACAATCCTCACGATGGCCGGACAAGTCGAAAGCTTCAACGACAGGCAGGGGCAGTTCGAGGCGCTCGTGGCGGAGGCGGCCGCCTGCCGCAGGTGTGAGGCGATGTGCGGGCGGAGCGCCGTGCTGAGCGCGCGCAACGGGCGCGTCGGCGCGCGCGTGTTGTTCGTCGGCGAGGCTCCCGGGCGTCAGGGCGGCGACCGCACGCGCGTGCCCTTCTCGGGCGACCAGTCGGGGCGGAACTTCTCGCGCTACATCGCCTCCATCGGGCTCGCGCGCGAGGAGACCTTCATCACCAACTCGGCGCTCTGCAACCCGCGGAGCGCGACGGGCGCGAACCGCAGGCCGACGCGCGCCGAGGTCTCGAACTGCTCCGACTTCCTGCGGCGGCAGATCGAAGTCGTCGACCCGCGCGTCGTGGTCACGCTCGGGGCGGTGGCGCTTGAAGCCCTCCGTGCCGTCGAGTATCATCCGTTCACGCTCAAGGAGAACGTCGGACAGGTTCAGCGCTGGCGCGGGCGCCTGCTCGTGCCGCTCTACCACCCGAGTCCGCAGGTGCTCGCCTCGCACCGCCGCGAGCCGCAGCAGCTCGAAGACTACCGGTCGGTCGCGCGCGCACTCTCCCTCGGGGAGACGCGCGCGGCCGCCGTTTGAAGAGTCGCGGAGGTACACAAGTCATGTCGAAGAGAAGTCATAACCCCGGGGGAGTCTTGAGGGCGAGGTCGTTCTTGACGGCGCTCGCGTCCGTCTTCGCGTCGGCGCTCGTCTTCGCAGTCGCCTCCGCGGCGCAGACGCAGTCGGCGGACGGGACGCGGGCCTCGGAGAAGAAGGCCGCGGTCGCCGCGTCGGGCGAGAAGTCCGAAGCGCGCGCCGACGCGCCGAAGAACACGCCCGCCGCCGCGGCGGCGCCGAAGGTGGGCGAGGCCGCGCCCGACTTCAAGCTGCCCTACGCGACGCAGGAGAAGGTCTTTATGAAGCCCGAGGAGCAGATGTCTCTCTCCTCCCTGAAGGGCAGGAACGTGGTGCTCGCCTTCTACCCGGCCGACTGGTCGGGCGGCTGCACGGCCGAGGTCTGCACCTTCCGCGACACCTTCATGGAGTTCGGCAAGCTCAACGCGACCGTGCTCGGCATCAGCGGCGACTACGCCTTCTCGCACCACGAGTGGGCGAAGTACCACAAGCTCCCGTTCCCGCTGCTCTCCGACCACGACCACAGCGTCGCGAAGACTTACGACAGCTACAACGCCGGCTACGGCATGAACAAGCGCACCGTCTACCTCATCGACAAAGAGGGCGTCGTCCGCTACGCCAACCTCGCCTTCAAGGCCGGCGACAAGAAGGACTACGACGCCCTGCGCGCCGAGCTTGAGAAGCTGAAATAGAATTAACGTGGACGGACGGGATTCACAGGATGGGGATTGAGATTTCAAATTTCAAATTTCAAATCCTATTTATCCTGCCCATCCACGTTTGAATCACCTTTCGTGCAATGGCTGAAGCGGTAGAGAGTCAGGCGGAGTCTCGTAGGTCGCCGCTCGAAGAGTCGCACCGGCGCGCGGGCGCTCTGTTCGTCCAGCAGGACGGGTGCGTCGCGGCGGCCTCTTACGGCGACACGGCGGCGGAGTACGAGGCCGTGCGCGGGGGCGGCGCGGGCCTCTTCGACCTCTCGGCGCGCGGGCGGGTCGAGGTGTCGGGCGCGGAGGCCGTGCAGTTCCTCAACGGCATGTTGACGAACGACGTGGCGCGGCTCGAAGAGGGCGCGTGGATGCACGCGGCCTTCCCGAACCCGCAGGGGCGCCTGCTCGCCTCGACGCGCGTCCTGAAGCGCGGCGGCGCGTTCCTCTTCGACACGGAGGCGGCGACCTACCCGGGCGTCCTCAAGCACCTCGAACGCTTCACCCTCGCGGGCGACTTCCGCGTCCGCGACCTGACCGCGCAGACCGTGCTGCTCTCCGCCCAGGGCGCGCGCGCGGCCGACTTCGTCGGCGCGGCGCTCGGCGCGGCGGCGGCGGCGACCGCGCGAGGCCGCGTCACCCTCGCGCCCTTCGGCGGTGCGGAAGTGACGGTCATCCGTGCGACGCACACCGCGGAAGACGGCTTCGACATCTTCGCCGACGCGGCGGACGCCGAACCGCTCTGGGACGCGCTCACAGCGTCCGGCGCGCGCCCCGCGGGGGGGGATGCTCTGGAGGTTCTGCGCGTGGAGGCCGGGGTGCCGCGCTACGGCGTCGACGCCTCGGACGCGAACGTCGTGCTCGAAGTGTTGGACGAGGCGGAGGCCGTGAGCTACACGAAGGGCTGTTACGCGGGGCAGGAGATCATCGCGCGCATACACTGGCGCGGCCACGTCGCCAAGCGGCTCGCCGGCGCCGTCTTCGACCGCGACGCCGAGCCGCCCTCGGACGCGCGCCTGCGCGACTGCGCCCAGGGGCGCGAGGCCGGCCGCATCACCTCCAGCGTCTTCTCGCCGCGCCTGCGCCGCCGCGTCGCCCTCGCGCTCGTCAAGTACGACTTCCTCGCGCCGGGCACCGAGCTGAAGGTCTTCTCCGGCGACGCGGAGGTCTGCGCCGCGCACGTCGCCGAGCTGCCGCTCGTCCGCGGGAGTTGGTACGCGCAGCCTTCCGTCGAGGAGAAGCCGGAGTGATGGGCGGCGAGGGCGAAGAAAGACCCGCGGGCTCCGGCAACCTCGCCTACGAGCAGGCGCGGCTGGCCTACACCATCATCCAGGCGCTCCTCGAACACACGCGCGTCACGCAGGACCTCGTCGCCCTGATGGCCGCGGCGCTCGGCGAGGAGACGCAGGAGGCCCTCGTCAACACGCCCCACTGGGCGGCCTACATGGACAGCCGCCGCGTCCTCGAACACACGCGCGCCGACGTGGAGAAGTTCGCCGAAGTCTGGACCCGCCTCGCCGAAGAACTCGACCCCCCTCCCGCCGGCCGCGAAACGCCCGACCTCGCCTGAAGGGGTACGCGGGAGTCCGCGCCGCGTTCACTTACCGCCCGCTAAGTTGGAGAAATCATGACAGAGACGAATGACTTACTCTGGAAGATGTATGAACAGCATCTTCAGCAGATTCGCCATTTTCAGGAGGAAAGAAGGTCGATTGCCAACACGGTGCTCCTGATCGCCGGCGCCCTGGTGGCGTTAATCGGTTACGACCAGAAGTTGGACGGTAGCGACTATAAACTGGGCCTGTTTTTAGTAGTGCTGGGGGCTTTCGGCGTCTTGTGTATGGTGAAATGCCACGAGCGAATCAACTACCATCAAGCGCTGAGAGACACTTATAAAGGGCGTTTAGACGGGGCGATTGCGGGCGCTCTGATAAAGGACGCGGACGACGAGGTCGAATCGGCTCGCAAATGGTACTGGAAGGCGTACGGCAGGCTGTACCTTCATTACCATTGGACGTTAATGTTTATGCTGGTCATAGTCCTCGGCCTGTATGTCATGGCTCAATCTACGTAGAGCCCGAGCTTGGGCAGCGGATGTGAAGGCGGCGGCGGGGGCGCTCCGGCGAAAGGAAGAGTTAGCGGCGCGCGCCTAAGCCTCATCCTCGTGTCTAGTCGGGGCGTCGGCGTGCGGGACGAAGCAGCGGCGGCAGCGCGCCTCGTAGGCGTCGGAGGCGCCGACGACGACCTGGCCCTCGACCTCGACGATGCGCTGCGAGTAGTTGGCGGGCTGGCCGCAGCGGACGCAGATGGCGTGCGTCTTGGTGATGTACTCGGCGACGGCGAGCAGTTGCGGCATCGGCTCGAAGGGGCGGCCCGTGTAGTCCTGGTCGAGCCCCGCGATGATGACGCGCACGCCGCGCGCGGCCAGGGTGTTCGCCACTTCGACGAGGTCGTTGTCGAAGAACTGCCCCTCGTCGATGCCGACGACCTCCGTGCCGGGCTGGACGAGCTGGAGTATCTCGGCGGCGGTGCGCACGGCGCTCGACTCGTGGCGCATCTCGGAGTGCGAGACGATGTGGTCGCGCGAGTAGCGCACGTCTATCTCCGGCTTGAAGACCTGCACCTTGAGGCGCGCTATCCTCGCGCGGCGCAGGCGCCGGATTAACCCCTCGGACTTGCCCGAGAACATCGAGCCGGCGATGACCTCGATCCAGCCCGCACTGTTGTGCCCGACCTTGACGAGGTGCTCGTCGTTACCTTCCGCCGTGAGTCTTTCCACCATCTCGGACGACCGACCTTTCCCGACTAATCTCACTCGTAGAGCCGCGCGTTGTAGAAGGGCGCGAGGGCCGCGACGAGCGCCGTCTCGAAGCTCATCGCGCGCGTGAGCAACCCCCGCGAGAGCACG
>DASVQJ010000205.1:0-6432 GCA_036389235.1 Pyrinomonadaceae bacterium
CCGTTCTCGTCAAACGCCGCCCCTTCCTCGTCTCGGTGCTGGACGAGGCGGGGCGCAAGCGCTCTTCGCGTTGACGCTGGTCGCGCTCTCGGCGCTGTGCGCGCTCCCGCGTGCGGCTCGCGCGGCGTGGCGCGCGGCGGGCGACGTGCGTGCGGTCGAGCGCCGCGCTGACGGCGTGGTGCTCCTGCTCACGTCGGGCGCGCGCGTCGCCGTCACCTTCCGCGACATCGAGACCGTGCGCGTCCGCCTCGCGCCCACGGGCGCCTTCGGGCGCGATCTCTCCTACGCCGTCGAGTCGAAAGACCGCAAGACCGTCGCGGCGAAGGTCACCGAGACGGCCGACGAGATCAGAATCTCTTCGCTCGACGGCACGACCATCATCGTCAAGCGCCGCCCCTTCCTCGTCCGCGTGCTCGACGCGCTGGGGCAGCCGGTCGTCGAGGCGGACCCGGCGAAGGGCACCGCCTTCGACCCCGACACGGGCGCCGTCGAGACTTCGCTGAGGCGCGTCGAGTGGGAGACCTACTACGGCCTCGGCGAGAAGGCGGGGGCCACCCTCTCGCACGACACGCAGCAGTTCGTGATGTGGAACACGGACACCTACGGCTACCCGCGCGGCCTCGACCCCATCTACCAGTCCATCGGCTTCTACGTCGCGCTGCGCCACGCGAAGCCGCCGGTCTTCACGGTCACCAACGACACGCTCGCCCGGCCGCGCGGCTACGCCTACGGCCTCTTCCTCGACAACACCTCGCGCACCTACTTCGACATGGGGAAGACCGACCCGGCGCGCGTGACCTTCGGCGCCGCGTCGGGCGAGCTGAACTACTACGTCTTCACCGGGGGGAAGGAGCGCACGCCGAAGAACGTGCTGCGCGACTACACGGACTTGACCGGCCGCGCGCCGCTGCCGCCGCTCTGGGCGCTCGGCAACCAGCAGTCGCGCTGGTCTTACTACCCTGAGGCGCGCGTGCGCGAGGTCGCGCGCGGCTTCCGCGAGTCGAGGATTCCGGCCGACGTCATCTACCTCGACATCGACTACATGGACGGCTTCCGCGTCTTCACCTGGAACCGCGAGCGCTTCCCCGACCCGCCCAAATTAATCTCCGACCTGCGCGGGCAGGGCTTCCGCACCGTCGTCATCATCGACCCCGGCATCAAGGTCGACCCGAACTACTCCGCTTACAAAGAAGGTCAGGCGGGCGGGCACTTCGTTAAAAACGCCGACGGGAGCGAGCTGCACGCGACCGTGTGGCCCGGCGTCTGCGCCTTCCCCGACTTCACCGACCCGAAGGCGCGCGAGTGGTTCGGCTCGCTCTACCGGAAGAATCTCGACGAAGGCGTCGCCGGCTTCTGGAACGACATGAACGAGCCCGGCGTCTTCCTCTCCGAAGGGACGCCGAAGCCCGACGTCTATCACCACCCGATGAAGACGTTCCCCTCAGACGCCAGGCACGCGGGCGACGGCGCGCCGGGGACGCACGCGCGCTACCACAACGTCTACGGGATGCAGATGGCGCGCTCGACGTTCGAGGGCCTGAGGCGGCTCCGGCCCGACGCGCGCCCCTTCGTCCTGACGCGCGCGGGCTACGCGGGCGTGCAGCGCTACGCGGCCGTGTGGACGGGCGACAACGTGGCGAGCTGGGATCACCTTCGACTTTCAATCCCGATGCTCCTCAACCTGGGCGTCTCCGGCGTGCCCCTCGTCGGCTCGGACGTGGGCGGGTTTTCCGGCAACCCCTCGCCCGAACTCTACGCGCGCTGGCTCCAGGCGGCCGCGCTCACGCCCTTCCTGCGCTCGCACTCCGAGGCCGGCTCCAGGCCGCACGAGCCCTACTCGTTCGGCGAAGAGTTCACGAGGATAAACCGCGCGAGCGTCGAGCTGCGTTACCGCCTGCTGCCTTACCTCTACACGCTCTTCCGCGAGCACGCGGAGACGGGCGCCCCGCCGATGCGACCGCTCTGGTTCGAGTACCCGGACGACGCGCGCACCTACTTGATCGAAGACGAGTACCTCGTCGGCCGCGACCTGCTCGTCGCGCCGGTCGTGCGGGAGTCCGCGGCGAAGCGCGGCGTCTACTTCCCCGCGGGGGACGACTGGGTTGACTGGTGGACGGGCAGGACGTACGAGGGCGGGAAGGACGCGGAGGTGGAAGCGCCGCCCGACCGACTCCCGCTCTTCGTGCGCGCGGGCGCCGTCATCCCCACGCAGCCCGTCGTCCAGCACACGGGCGAGATGCCGAAGGCGCCGCTCACACTGCTCGTCGCCCCGGGCGCCGACGGCACGAGCAGTTTCTACGAGGACGCGGGCGACGGCTACGGCGAACGGCGCACGACGACCGTCACGCGGCGCGGCGGCTCGCTCAAACTCTCGCACGCGGGCGCGTACGCGGCGCGCAAGGTCGGCGGGCTCGAATTCCTGCCCGGCCGACTGCCGCGCGAGGTGCGCGACGCGTTCGGCGCCGTGATGCCCCCCGCCGGCCCGCGCCCCGACGGACACCACTTCGTGCCCGTCCCGGCGTCGGAGAACTTCGAAGAGTTTACGTTCGTCCCTTAAACCGCGATGCGCAAGAAGGACAAGAAAGGGTCGGAGAGAATGGAACACTACCCCGGCGCGCTCGACCGCCGCCGCTTCCTCTCGTCGGTCGGCAAGGGTCTGGGGCTGGCCGCGCTCTCCTCGTCCGCGGTCGCCTCGCTGCTCAAGGACGTGCGCGCCGCGGCCAGACGCGTCGCGCACCTCACGGCCGAGGAGGCGGCGCGCGACGAGGATTTCTGGTTCGACATCCAGCAGTCCTTCTCCGTCACGCGCGGCATTGTGAACCTGAACAACGGCGGCGTCTCGCCCTCGCCCCGCGTCGTCACCGAGGCGCTGGTGCGCTACCTCTGGCAGCAGGAGGACGCCACGGCCTACACCATGTGGCAAATCCTTGAGCCGCAGTCGGAGACCATCCGGACGGGGCTCGCCGACCTCTTCGGCTGCGACCGCGAGGAGGTCGCCATCACGCGCAACGCCTCCGATTCGCTCGAAGCGCTGCTCTTCGGCATCGACCTCAAGCCCGGCGACGAGGTGCTCACGACGACGCAGGACTACCCGCGCATGCTCACCACCTTGAGGCAGCGCGAGCGGCGCGACCGGATAGTGCTGAAGCTCGTCAAGATTCCCGTCCCGCCGAAAGACCCTTCCGAGATCACGGCCGCCTACGAGTCCGGCTTCACCCCGCGCACGCGGCTCGTCCTCGTCTCGCACATGATTAACCTGACGGGGCAGATCACGCCCGTCCGCGACATCTGCGAGCTGGCGCGCCGCCGCGGCGCCGAGACCATCGTCGACGGCGCGCACTCCTTCGCGCAGTTCCGCTTCGGGCGCGACGACCTGGGTTGTGATTACTTCGGCACCTCGCTGCACAAGTGGCTGCACGCGCCGAAGGGGACGGGGATGCTCTACGTGAAGAGGGAGAAGATTAAGAACGTCTGGCCGCTCTTCGCCGCCGAGAAGGCGCAGGACGCGGACATCCGCAAGTTCGAGGAGACGGGCACGCGCTCGGCCGCGCAGCGCCTGGCCATCGGCGAGGCGCTCCTCTTCCACCAGGGCGTCGGCCCCGAGCGCAAGGAGGCGCGCCTGCGCCTGCTCGCGCGCCGCTGGATGAACCAACTCAAGGGCGAGCCGGGCGTCCGCTTCAACACCTCCTTCGACGACCGCCAGTCCTGCGCGCTCGCCAACGTCCAGGTCGCGGACACCGACCCCGCCGCCCTCTGCGACCACCTCATGCGCCGCCACAAAATCTTCGCCACACCCATCGTCCACGAAGAGTT
Source organism: Pyrinomonadaceae bacterium (assembly GCA_036389235.1). Lineage (GTDB taxonomy): Bacteria > Acidobacteriota > Blastocatellia > Pyrinomonadales > Pyrinomonadaceae > QHXN01. Next base: position 3,814 of record DASVQJ010000205.1, read on the forward strand.
CAAGGGCGTCCGCGTCACCCCCAGCGTCTACACGACGCTCAAAGAACTCGACCGCTTCTGCGAGGTCATGTCGGGCGTAGCGCGCAAGGGTCTGCCGAAGGCTTAAGCGTCCGAGTTGCTTGCATCTTTAGCGACAGTTTTTCACCACAGAGGCACAGAGGGCACGGAGGTAGCACAGAGAGTTCAAGTCTCTGTGCTACCTCCGTGCCCTCTGTGCCTCTGTGGTTAACCGCCCCCTGCTCCAACCCCAAGAATCAAAGCGGCTATAGCGGCGTTCACACGGACGCGACGGCCGCGCCGGGAGCGCGGGCATCCTGCCCGCCGAAGCGTGCTGAAGCACGCTTCACCGTGCAGCGCTCTCTCCCGACGTTGAGGTGTAAAGTCTGACGGCTTTCGCGCTTTCGCGCTCATGGCGGGCAGGATGCCCGCGCTCCCGGCGTGAGGTCGCACCCGAACGCACGCCGCTGTAAAATCTCCACAACAAACTCTTGCCAAACCGTCCGGCCTCGTCTATCCTTGCCACACTCACGACAAGTGAGGTGACTCGAAATGAGATTTAGCATCGTACTCGCCTAGAACCGACCGCCGTAAACGACGCCCTGTCGTTTCTTTCTTTCCCTTCTTAAACGGAAAGCGGTTGCCCGACCACCCAAAGGCCGGGAAGGTGTGTGAGTGATGTCGAATCTCGGGATAGAAGTCCGCAGCCTCTCCAAATCCTTCAGCAAGCGCAAGGGTCTCATGCGCACGCGCCGGTCGGTGACGCGCGCGCTCGCCGACGTGTCGTTCGAGGTCGCCGTGGGCGAGACCTACGGGCTGCTCGGGCCGAACGGCTCGGGCAAGTCCACGCTGATCCGCGTGCTCTCGACGCTGCTCGTCCCCGACTCTGGCGACGTGCGGATGCTCGGCTACCGCCTCCCCGGCGAGGAGGCGGAAGTCCGCCGCAGGGTCGGGCGCGTGAGCGTGGACGCGGCCTTCTACAAGAAGCTCTCGGCGCGCGAGAACCTGCTCTACTCGGCCTTCCTCTACGGCATGGAGAAGGGCGCGGCCGAGAGGCGCGCGCTGGAGATACTCGAAGCCCTGGGGATGGACGGCGAGAAGTTCACCGACCCGCTCGAAGAGCTGAGCCGCGGGATGCAGCAGAAGGTCGCCATCACGCGCGCGCTCCTCGTGAACCCGCCGCTCCTGCTCCTGGACGAGCCGACGACGGGCCTGGACCCGAAGAGCCGGCGCGACGTGCAGACGTTCCTTGAGAATCTGCGCGGCGAGCACGGGACGACGATCCTCCTGACCTCGCACGACATGGCCGAGACCGAGCGGCTCTGCGCGCGCATCGGCTTCATCGCGGGCGGGCGCCTCATCGCCGAAGGGACGGCCGACGAGCTGAAGCGCGCCTCGGGCGCCGGGACGCTCGACGACGCCTTCATCGCGCTCGCCGGGCAGAAGCTCGACGACGACGGGAAGAAGGCGGAAGAGGTTTTAGCGGAGGTTTGAGAGCAGTAGTCAGTAGTCAGTAGTCGGTAGCGCTCCGCGATGCGGACGTTGAGGATGACAGCCGCAGGGTTCGGGCGACGGAGGGTCTTCTACTGGCTACTGACTGCTGGCTACTGTCTACTAGAGGGTTGAGTTATGGAACAGGTACTCAGGCAGACTTGGGCGTTCTTCTTCCGCGACTACCACCTGACGAGGCGTTACTTCTCGTGGGTCGTGGTCTTCACGTTCTACGCGGTGGTCAACTCGGCGACGGTCGTTTTGATCGGCGTGGCGGCCGGGGACCGTCGGCTGACGCTGACGCTGATGGTGGGCGTGATGCTGTGGGGGCTTTTGTCGGTCGTCTTCCAGGAGATCGCCAACTCCATCACGTACGAGCGCTGGGAGGGGACGCTCGAATACACCTTCATGGCGCCGGTCTCAAGGCTCGTGCACCTGGCGGGCGTGAGCATCTTCTCGACGGGCTACGCGGTCGTGCGGGCCGTCGTCATCGTGGCGGGGATGCTGCTCTTCGTGGACATCGACCTGTCGCGCGCGAACTGGGCGGGGCTGGTCGTGGTGCTCGCGGTGTCGAGCGCGGCCTTTATCGGGCTGGGGCTGATGGCGGCGGTGCTGCCGGTCTTCAGCCCCGAGCGCGGGGCGGAGGCGACGAACATCTTTCAGGGCGTGCTCCTCCTCGTCTCGGGCGTCTACTACGACGTGTCGGTGCTGCCGCGCTGGCTCCAGCCGCTCTCGGTCGTCAGCCCTGCGACCTACGCCCTGTCGGCCTGCCGCAAGCTGGTCGGCATCGGCGAAGGCCCGGAGATGGCCGCGGGCGCTCCGCTCTCGGCCTGCACCTACGAGCTGACGGTGCTGACGCTGATGGGGCTCGTCTTCATCCCGCTCGGCCTCTACGTCTTCGCGCTGGTCGAGGGCTGGGCGAAGCGGACGGGGAAGCTCAAGCGGACGGGATGAGAGGGACGAGTAGACAGTAGGCAGTAGACAGTAGTCATACCGACTTGCAGATTAAAATAAGGCCGTCTCTCGCCGGGAGCGCGGGCATCCTGCCCGCCATGAGCGCGCAGCGCGAAGGCAGAGAGACTTTAAATCTCAAGGTAGAGAGATAACGGATGACTGCTAAGCGTGCTCGGG
>DASVQJ010000206.1:0-10083 GCA_036389235.1 Pyrinomonadaceae bacterium
TCGCAGACCGCGGCACCATCCTCGACGAGGCGGACATCAACGACCTGCTCGACCTGTCGCTGCCCGGCATGGACGAGGTGATGGCGCTCTTCGAGTTGAGCGAGGTCGAACGCACGGCCGAGTACGCGCGCGTCGTGGTGGACACGGCGCCTTCGGGACACACGACGCGCATGCTGCGGCTGCCGCGCGTCTTCGAGCGCTGGGTCGGGGCGCTCGACGTGATGTCGGAGAAGCACCGCTACATGGTCGCGCACTTCGCGCGGCGGGGGCGCGTGCGGGAGGACGAGGTCGACGTCTTCCTGCGCGACCTCGCGTCGCGCGTCGCGGCCGTCCGCGCGATGCTCTTCGACCCGGCGCGCGCGAGCTTCGTCCTCGTCACCGTCCCCGAGGCGATGGCCTTCGAGGAGACGGCGCGCTACTTCGCGTCGCTCCGGGCCGAGGGCGCGCCCGTCACGCACCTCGTCGTCAACCGCGTCGAGCGCGAGCACGGCGCCTGCCCCTTCTGCCGCGCCCGCGCGCGCATGCAGTCGGGCTGGCTCGACGCGGGCGCGGAGGAATTTAAAGCCCTCCGACTTTTACGGGTCCCGCTCTTCCCTTCCGAGGTGCGCGGGGCCGAGGCCCTGCGCGAGTTCGCCGACCTGTTGTGGCGGCCGGCGGACGAGGGCCGGTCGCCGCAAAAGAGCGAAGGCCGGAAGCGGAATGATGAAAGCCGTCGGGTCAGGACGGCGCGCTCTCAACGGAACTCGTCCTTCCCCGTCGAAGCGAAGCGGCTCGTCATCTTCGGGGGGAAGGGGGGCGTGGGGAAGACCACGGCGGCGGCGGCTTACGCGCTCGCGGCGGCGGGGGGAGACGAGTCGGCGCGCGTGCTGGTCTTCTCGACCGACCCGGCGCACTCGCTCTCCGACAGTTTTGACGAGCGGGTGGGCGAGTCGAAGAGGGGCGTCGGGGGCGCGCCGAACCTGGACGCGATGGAGATCGACCCGGCGGCGCGGTTCGAGGAGCTGAAGGGGCGCTACCGGCGCTGGACGGACGAGCTGTTCGAGTCTCTGACGGGCGGCTCGCGTTGGGAGGTGCAGTTCGACCGCGAGGCGATGCGCGAGCTGGTGGCGCTCGCCCCGCCGGGCATCGACGAGATCGCGGCCCTCTCGACCGTCAGCGACCTCATCGACGAGGGGAGGTACGCGACCATCGTCTTAGACACGGCGCCGACCGGACACCTGCTGCGCTTCCTCGAACTGCCCGAGGTGGCGCTCGCGTGGGTGCGGACTTTTATCAAGCTGCTCCTCAAGTACAAGAACGTGGTACGCTGGGGCGGCGTGGCCGCGGAGCTGGTCGCGCTCTCGAAATCGATCAAGCGCGTCGCGTCGCTGCTGACGGACTCCGAAAATTGTGAGTTCGTCGGCGTCGCCATCCCCGAGCGGATGAGCCTCGAAGAGACGGCGCGACTGGCCGCGCGGCTCGAAGCCTTGCGCGTGCCGCTCGGGCGGCTCCTCGTCAACAACGTCCTGACGGAAGAGGCCGCGCGCGCGTGCGACTTCTGCGCGGCGCGGCGGCGCGGGCAGGCGCCGGTCGTCGAAGAGTTCAGAGAAAGACTGCCGGCCGTCGAACTCTTCGTCGCGCCCGAGCGACCCGGCGAAGTCCGAGGCCGCGCGGGACTGCTCGAACACTTCCGCGGCTGGCGGAAGGCTTAAGAAGTTGAAATTTCAAATTTGAGATTTGAAATTGTGGAGTGATGAGCAAGAGGCCGCCAAAAAAGAGCCGGCAACGAGACGACGAAGGGCGCGGCTTCTACGTCTACTGCGTCGGCGAGCGCGAGGCGCTGGCGCCGCTCTTCGACGCCGGGCTGCCCGAGGCCATCGAGGAGGGCGCGGGGCTCGGGGCCGTCGAGGCCGCGGGGCTCGCGGCGGTCGTCAGCGAGGTGCCGCTCGGGGTCTACGGCGAGGGCGCGCTCGCCGTGCGTCTGTCGGACGCGACGTGGACGGCGACGCGCGCGCTCCGCCACGAGCGCGTGGCCGAGCACTTCGCGCGCGGGGCGCCGGTCGTCCCGCTGCGCTTCGGCGCCATCTACCTGCGGCGCGAGGGCGTCGGGCAGATGCTCGAAGAGCGGGCCGCGCAGTTCCGCGAGGTGCTCGGGCGTCTGCGGGGGCGCGAGGAGTGGGGCGTGAACGTCTACGTCGAGCGCGCGCGCCTGCGCGACGAGGTGACGCGCCTGAGCGCGCGGCTGCGCGAGATGGCCGGGCGCGCCGACGCCTCGGCGCCGGGGCAGGCGTACCTTCTGCGCAAGAAGATCGAGGGCCTGCGCGACGAGGAGGCGCGCGCCGAGACGCGCCGCGTCGCGCGCGAGGTCGAGGAGACGCTCGCCGCGGCGTGCGACGGCGCCGCGCGCCTGCGCGTGCTCAAGGACGAGGCGACCGAGCAGGGTGAGCTGGCCGCGCGCCTCGCCTTCCTCGTCCCGTCCGACGACTTCAAAGACTTCCGCGCCGCCGCCGAACGGCTCGCCGACCGCTACACGCCGCTCGGCTTCCGCTTCGAGCTGACCGGCCCCTGGCCGGCCTACAACTTCGCCGTCGTGGAAGAAGAAAGGCAGGTGTAAGAGATGTCAGATGTCAGACGCCGGATGTTAGTTAAGACGAGATGCCTTTAACTAACATCCGGCGTCTGACATCTGACATCTCTCTTTTATGGCAGACGAAGAGTTCGAGATAGACGGGGACGAGGAGCTGTCGCTGCTGGAGACGCTCGACCACGTGCTCGACCACGGGCTGGTGATCGCGGGCGAGGTGAGGATCGCGGTGGCGGACGTTGACCTCGTCTTCCTGGGTCTGAACGTGCTGCTCGGCTCGGTCGAGACCGTCGAACGCGTCCTCGGCGAGCGCGAGCGGCGCACGGAGCTTCCGGGCGGGCGGGGCGCGGGCGGGTGACGATGGGCCTGTACGTCTACTGCCTGGGAGAAGACCTGAGCGGGGCCGTGTTCGAGGGGCTGGCCGGCGTGGGCGGCGCGCGCGTGCGCGTGCTGGCGCTGGGCGGGCTGGCCGCCGTGGTGAGTGAGTCGGGCGACGAGGGCGCCCCCGTCAACGAGGAGAACCTGCTGGCGCACAACCGCGTGAACGCGGCGGCGCTCGCCGTCTCGACGCCGCTCCCCTGCCGCTTCGGCACGCGCGCCGCGCCCGAGCGCCTGGCCGAGTACGTCTCGGCCCACGCGTCGGCGCTCGCGGCGGCGCTCGCGCGCGTGCGCGGCCGCGTCGAGATGAGCGTCAAGCTCATGTCGAAGGCAGAAGGCGAAGGGCAGAAGGCAAAAATTGAGGGCGAGGCGGAAGGACTGGTCGGCGCGTCGAAGGGCGGCGTCGGCGCGGGCACGGCGTTCCTTTTGAAGAAGCGGCGCGAGATTCTGGGCGAGGAGGGCGCGCGGCGTCGCGCGGAAGACGCGGCGGCCTGGCTGGCCGAGGGTGTGAACGGACTCGCGCGCGAGACGGCCGAGCGTTTGAGCCCGCTGGAGGCGATCTTCGTGCGCGCCGCTCACCTCGTCGAACGCGGGCGCGTCGCGGAGTACCGTGCGCGGCTGCGCGCGCTCGCCGCCGAGCGCCAAGACCTGCGGCTCCTCACCAGCGGCCCGTGGCCGCCCTACAGCTTCAGCGAAATGTCGGGTCAGAACCACCCGCGGTAGCGTGCGGGCCTTTGCCATCCGGAGCGAGCGTGCTGCAAAGGCCCGCCCGCTACCGCGGGTGGCTCTGACCCTTACGTCTGCTACAATGTGCGCCACCTAAATCAGGTGTGGACACGTCGCGCGCGGACAGGGTACTCTTGTGGAGCCTTCCCCCTTTGATTCCCCATCCCCGGCCGAGCCGGAGGTCGAGACCGAACACCCGGCGGAGTTCGTCGCGGAACTCCGGCGCGTGGCCGACCGGCTGCCCGAGCGCGTCAACATCGACGCCCAGTCGGTCGAGCAGGGGCTGGCGAAACTCGTCCTGACCCTGATCGAACTCATCCGGCGGCTGCTGGAGAAGCAGGCCGTGCGCCGGATGGAGGGCGGCGGGCTCTCGCCCGAGCAGGTCGAAGAACTCGGGCTCGCGCTGATGAAGCTCGAAGAGAAGATGGCCGAGCTGAAGGAGCACTTCGGCCTTGAGGACGAGGAGCTGAACATCGACCTCGGGCCGATAGGGAAATTAATCTAGCAGTCAGTAGACGGTAGTCGGTAGCCGGTAGGCTCTGCTCTGCTGACGCTGGGGAGGACAATCGCGCGGTTCGCCGGCGGAAGGTTTTTCTACTGTCTACCGTCTACTGACTACTGCCTATGTCTAGCGAGAGAACGAGCCTCATCACCGCGCGCCCGCCGGGTCTGGTCGACGTGCTCGACCGGATTCTGGACAAGGGGCTGGTGATCGCCGGCGACATCAAGGTCTCACTGGCGAACGTCGAGCTGCTGACGTTGCAGATACGCCTGCTCGTCTGCTCCATCGACAAGGCCGAGCAGATCGGCCTGAACTGGTGGCGCTACGACACGAACCTGACGACGCGCGCGGCCGTCGCCGAGGCCGAGAACGTCGAGCTGCGCGAGCGCGTCGCCGCCCTTGAGCGCGAGATCAGGCAGTTGAACGAGGCGCCGGCGCGCCCCGCGAGCGGCGCGGGCGCCAGGGTGCCGAGGCCCCGCTCGGCGCGCAAAGGAAAGAAGTAAGGTGTCGGGTGTCGGGTGTCGGGTTTTTACTAACACCCGGCACCCGACACCCGGCACCCCAGTTTCACAAATTCCCGGAAGAGAGGAACCGTTCACATGGCTGTTGAGAGAGCACCCGGCGGAACCAGCCTGATTGACGTGCTCGACCGCGTGCTGGACAAGGGCATCGTCATCGACGCGTGGGTCCGCATCTCGCTCGTCGGCATCGACCTGATCACGGTCGAGGCGCGCGTCGTCGTCGCCTCCATCGACACCTACCTCAAGTACGCCGAGGCCGTCGGCCTGACGCCCGCCGTCTCGCGCCCGGCCATGACGCCCGGCGCCGCCGAGCCGCTCGGCGACGAGCCGCGCCGCCGCGTGTCGGTCGATGTGGACAGGAGTTGAGAAGTAAGCGGTGAGCGGTGAGCAGTGAGCAGTGGTTGGGTTAAAACGTGCGGCGCGCGTTGATGCAATCACTGCTCACCGCTCACCGCTCACCGCTCACCGTCCTATGGAGCACCGCACGGCAGAGATCGGGCAGGCGTTCGGCGCCCCGGCCGAGGGGGCCGGGGGGCTGCTGTCGCTGCACCAGTACGAGCTGCTCTTCGAGATGACGACGCAGCTCCTGGCCGCGCAGAGCCTCGACGAGCAGACCTCGCTCGTGCTCGACACGCTGACGGCGGGGCTGGGTTACGCGAGCGCGGCGCTCGCGCTGGTCGAGCGGCCGCGCGGCGTCCTGCGCGTGCGCGGCGCGGCCGGGTTCGCGGACGACGAGGCGCTCGCCGGGCTCGAACTCCCGCTCGACTCGAACGCGCCGCACGTGCGCGTCGTGCACGACGGGCGCCCCGCTTGGCTCGGGCGCGACGACGAGTCGGCGGAGTTCCTGCGGCAGGTCGGGAGCCCGACCGACCTGCTCGCGCTCCCGCTCTTCGGCGGGCAGCTCCACGCCGAGCCGCGCGCCGCGGGCGACACGACCGGCCCGCTGCGCGCCGACGGCACCGAGCGCTTCTGGCTCCCGCAGTCGCTCTCGACCGGCGCGCTCTACGTCGGCGCGCGCCGCGACGAGGCCGACGAGGCGCGGCTCGCGCTCCTCACGCGCTACGCCGAGCGCATCGGCGCCATCCTCTCGAACACCGCCAACGTCGAGCGCCTCGCCTCCTCCGTGCGCAAGCTCCAGCGCGAGCGGCAGTGGGTCGAGTCGATCATGAAGTCGGTGGCCGACCCCATCGTCCTCACCAACATGGACAACGAAATCCTCCTCCAGAACCGGCGGGCCGAAGAACTCTTCAGCGACCGCCGCGACGCGAGCGAGGGCAAGCGCCGGGCGCTGGAGATGAACGACCTGCTCTTCTCCGCCTACCTTTCGAGCGCCGCGGTCGCGTCCGAAGAGGTGGTCGGCCGCGACCTCATCCTCGTCGACCCCATCGAGGGCTCGGACATACACTTCGAGGTCATCTCGACGCCGGCCCTCAACGCGCGCGGCGAGCGCATCGGCCTCGTCTCCATCTTCCGCGACGTGACCGACCTCCGGCGCGCGAACGAGGAGCTCGCGCGCAACTTCGTCAAGCTCCAGCAGGCCGAGTCCGAGGCGCGGCGCGAGCGCGACCGCCTAGACCTCATCCTCGAAAACGTCGGCCAGCCCATCGCGGTGTGCGACACCTCGGGCAAGTTCATCCTCTTCAACCAGCGCGCGGAGCTGCTCTTCCAGGAGCGCGACGAGATGCCGTGGGCGGCGCTGCGCGCGGTGCGCAACAACTCGGTCAAGCTCACCTCCTTCATCTCGGGCCTCGCCTCCGGCGCGGAGTCGGGCCGGCAGGCCGAGATCGAACTCATCGACCCGGAGACGGCGAGCCGCCTCCCGATGGAGATCACGTCGGCCGAGGTCGCCGACGCGAAGGGGCAGGTGACGGCCGTCGTCTCCGTGCTCCACGACCTCTCCGAGATCCGCGAGCTCGAGCGGCGCCGGGTCGAGCAGCAGCTCTTCGAGTCGGAGAAGCTCGCGGCGGTCGGGCGGCTCGCGGCGTCGATCGCGCACGAGGTCAACAACCCGCTCGAAGCCATCAAGAACTCGCTCTACCTGCTCACGACGAGCAGGGACATGGAGAAGAACGCCAAGTTCCTCGAAGTCGCGCGCAAGGAGACCGAGCGCGTCTCGCACATCATCCGCCAGATGCTCGGCTTCGCGCGCCGCTCGGGCGAGGTCGAGTGGGTCGAGCCCAACCAGCTCATCGAGGAGACGCTGATCCTCGTCGAGAAGAAGATGAAGCAGGCGCGCGTCGAGGTCGCGCGCCACTTCGACCCGCGGCTCCCGAAGGTGCGCGCGCGCGCCGACCAGCTCCGCCAGGTCTTCCTCAACCTGCTCCTGAACGCGCAGCAGGCGATGGAGCAGGGCGGGCGCATCACGGTGCGCACGTCCCGTTACGAGCAGGCTTTGCAGCCGACCGTCTCCGTCCAGATCAGCGACACGGGGCGCGGCATCAGCGAGTCCGACCTCGCGCGCATCTTCGAGCCCTTCTTCTCGACGCGCGCGAAGGGGACGGGGCTCGGCCTGTGGGTCACGCAGGACATCGTGCGCCACCACGGCGGCCGGATCGAGGCGACGAGCGAGGAGGGCAAGGGCACGACCTTCAACGTCATCCTCCCCGTGGACTCGCCGACGCTTACGGAGGCCGATGCCGGGAAGAAGTACTGAGAGAGGCGCGCCGGGCGACGGCCGCGCCGCCCCGCGGCTGGCCCGCGTCCTCGTCGTGGACGACGAGGAGAACGTGCGCATCACGACCGCCGCCATCCTCGAACAGGAGGGCTACGACGTGGCGACCGCGTCGGACGGGCGCGAGGCGCTGGAGATGGCGGCGCGCGGCCACTACGACCTCGTGCTCACCGACCTCCGCATGGACGACATGGACGGGAGCACCCTGCTCCACGAGTTGCAGCAGCGCCACCCCTCGGTCGTCACCATCGTGCTCACGGGCTACGCCTCCATCGAGTCGTCCATCGACGCGCTCCGGCAGGGCGTCTACGACTACCTCGTCAAGCCCTGCATGATCGAAGACCTGAAGCGCACCGTGCGGCGCGCGCTCGAACACCGCCGGCAGCGGCAGCAGATCACGGAGCTGTCGAGCCCCGTCGTCGAAATCTGGGACGGCGTGCTGCTGCTCCCCATCGTCGGCACGCTCGACGACCAGCGCGCGGCGCAGATGTCCGCGGCCCTGCTGGAGGCCGTGCGCGGCGAGTGCGCGCAGGTGGTGCTCGTCGACATCACGGGCTGCACGGTGGTGGACACCTACACGGCCGCGCACCTCATCAACACCGTCCGCTCGGTGCGCCTGCTGGGCGCCGCGACGGTCATCACGGGCGTGAGCGCCCACGTCGCCTCCGACCTCGTCAAGCTCGGCGTCGAGATGGAAGACATCACGACCCGCCGCCGCTTGGCCGACGGCCTGCGGCTCGCCATGGAGTTGGTAAAATCAGAGGCCCGAGGCTAGGGGCGGCGAAAGCCCCCGAACGCCGCGGGGCGGCGTTCCGACCGACCACACCCGGCTGGCCCCCGGCCTCCAGTCCCTAGCTTATGTCCGACGAGACGACAACGCTCGAAACGGCCGCGGCGCCCGCGCGGCTGCTGGTCGTGGACGACGAGGAGAACATCGTCCTCACGATCAGCGAGGTGCTGCGCCTCGAAGGCTACGAGGTGGACGTGGCTTCGAGCGGGCGCGAGGCCGTCGGGCTGTTGGAGCGCGGCCCCGAGTACGACCTCGTCCTCACCGACCTGCACATGGACGAGGGCGACGGCCTCTCGCTGCTCCAGGAGGTGCGGGCGCGCGCCCCGCTCACCATCGTCGTCGTCCTCACCGGCTTCGCCGCGGTCGAGTCGGCCATCGCCGCGCTGCGCCACGGCGCCTACGACTACCTCACCAAGCCCTGCATCATCGCCGAGCTCATCCACACGGTCGGGCGCGGCATCGAGCACCGCCGCCTGCTGCTCTCCGAGCGCGAGGCGCGCACGGGGCTCGAAGAGCTGAACCGGGAGCTGGAGAGCCGCGTCGAGGAGCGCACGGCCGAGCTGAGCCGCGTCAACCACGAGCTGGTCGAGGCCAACCGGATGAAGGACATCTTCCTCGCCACGCTCTCGCACGAGCTGCGCACGCCCCTGACGCCCGTGCTCGGCTGGGTCAACCTCCTGCGCTCGGGCGGCGCGGCCTCCGACTCGTCGATGCTCTCGCAGGGCCTGGACGCCATCGAGCGCAACGCGCGCTTGCAGGCGCGGCTCGTGGACGACCTGCTCGACATCTCGCGCATCGTCTCGGGCAAGCTCCGCATCGAGTGGGAGCCCGTAGACCTCTGCGCCGTGGTGGGGCTCGCGACCGAGCCCGTCCGCGCCGAGACCGCGGCGCGCGACATCGACCTCGCGGTCGAGCTCCCGCACTGCCCGCTCGTCGTGCAGGGCGCGCCGCTCCGGCTCCAGCAGGTCGTGTGGAATCTGCTGTCGAACGCCGTCAAGTTCACGCCGCGCGGCGGGCGCGTCGGCGTGCGCGTGTGGCGCGAGGGCGGCGAGGCGCGCGTCGAGGTGTCGGACACGGGCGTCGGCATCGCGCCCGAGTTTTTGCCGCACGTCTTCGACCGCTTCCGGCAGGCCGACGGCTCGACGACGAGGCAGTACGGGGGCTTGGGCCTCGGCCTCGCCATCGTGCGCGCACTGGCGGAGCTGCACGGCGGGTGGGTCGTCGCGGAGTCGGAGGGGGAGGGGCGCGGCGCGCGCTTCACCTTCGGCCTCCCCTGCGCCGTCGGCGCGGGGGAGGAGGTCGAGCCCGCGCGCGAGTCGGAGCCCGAGTCCGCCGAGGGGGCGGTGCCCGTGCTCCTCGTGGACGACTCGACCGAGACGCTTGAGCTTCTGGAGGTTCTCTTCACCCACAAGGGCTACGAGGTCTTCGGCGCGGGCTCGGCCGACGAGGCCGTGCGGCGCGCGAGGGAGAGGCCGCCCGGGCTCATCATCTCCGACATCAGCATGCCGGGCACGGACGGCTACGCGCTCCTCGCGGAGCTGCGCCGCATGCCCGGCCTCGAAGCCGTCCCCGCCATCGCGCTGACCGGCCACGCGATGGACGAAGACCGCGCACGGGCGCTGGCCGCCGGCTTCGCCGTCCACATCCCCAAGCCCGTAGACCCCGACGAACTCCTCCGTATCGTCCGCCGCCTCACCGCCTGAAACAGTAGACAGTAGTCAGTAGTCAGTAGTCAGTAGAAAACAGACGCGGCGCGCACGTCCTGAAAGCCGAGATGCGCCGTTCTGTCTTATACCGACTTGCAGATTAAAATAAGGCCGTCTCTCGCCGGGAGCGCGGGCATCCTGCCCGCCATGAGCGCGCAGCGCGAAGGCAGAGAGACTTTAAATCTCAAGGTAGAGAGATAACGGATGACTGCTAAGCGTGCTCGGG
>DASVQJ010000207.1:0-7483 GCA_036389235.1 Pyrinomonadaceae bacterium
GCCCTCTATGTCGCGGAGCACGATGACTTCGCGGTAGGGCCTTGAGAGCGTCGAGAGAGCCGAGAGCAGCGCGCGTTCTCGCTCGCGCGCGAGCGCCTGCTCTTCGGGGTCGGACGCGCCCTCGTTCGCCAAATTCGCCGAGAGCGGCGTGCCGTTGTCGTCCGACGTTGGCGCGTCGAGCGAGACCGTCTTGTCGCGACGCCTGCGCTTCCACCAGCGCCAGCGGTTGCGGGCCTGATTGACCGCGATGCGGTAGAGCCAAGTCCTCAAGTCCGCCTCGCCGCGGAAGCCCGCGATGTTTCGGAAGGCTTGGAGGAACGTCTCCTGCGTCAGGTCGCGCGCCTCCTCGGGGTCTTCGGTCAGGCGGTAGAGCAGCGCGTAGATGTCTCCGTGTCGCTCTTCTACGAGGCGGTTGAAGGCGACGGCGTCGCCGCTTCTGAGCCTTTCAAGGAACTGTGCCTGCGCGCTACCCTCGAAGCGTTCGTCGGCCGAGGCCGCCGCGTCGGCAGCCCTCTCCAGTTCCGCTACCATGCGGAGGGCGATTGGCTCTCCGAAGCTCACAAGCGTCCTCCGTCGGCCGGGGAGGGTCTGTCGAAGGGCCTCGCCCCCTTCAACTGGGACGTAAGACACCGGCCCGCGGGCCTTTGTTCCGAAAAAAGTTTCACGCGTTTGGTTTGCTGCGGCGGCGCCCGGGGACTGTGCGACAGGATAGCGCCGCGCGCCCCCGCCCGGCAACGGAAATTCTCCATTTAGCCTTGCTTGACATCCCCCTGACCCGCCTTTAGAGTGAACCTTTGCCTCTAACTCCACCAGAGAGAACGCACCCGACAGTGCGGTCTTGCACCGGATAAAAGCAGTGGCCCGAACGACAAAGAAACGCGCGCAGCAGCTCAAGCACGACAAGTTCCGCGACACGACCTTCGACGCCTACGGGCGGCTCTCGAACCGCTTCGAGGGGAAGGGCCGGACGATCCTCTACGCCGTGGGCGGCGCCGTCGCGCTGGTCGCACTCCTCCTCGCCTTCAACTGGTGGCGCGAGCGCCGCGCCGACGCCGGCCGCCTCGCGCTCGGCCAGGCCATCAAGATCGCCGAGGCGCCCGTCTCGCCCACCCCGCAGCCGGGCCAGACCGGGCCGACCTTCGCGACCGAGCGCGAGCGCGCGCAGAAGGCCGTCGAGGCGTTCCAGAAGGTGCAGAACGACTACGGCTCGCCCTACAGGGAGCTGGCGCGCTACTTCGCCGCGGCCAACCTGCTTTCGGTAGACCGGCCGAAGGGCTTGAGCGAGCTGGAGGCGCTCTCGAAGGACGGCGACGCGGACGTGTCGGCCCGCGCGCGCTTCGCGCTGGCGCAGGCGCGCGAGGCAGACGCGCAGTACGACGCCGCGGGTGCCGGCTACCAGGAGCTTCTGAAGAGCCCGGCCGGCTCCGTCTCGCCGAACGCCGTCAAGCTGCGGCTCGCGGCCGTCTACGAGAAGCAGGGGAAGCGTGACGAGGCCGTCAACCTCCTCTTCCAGATGGTCGAGGCGGCGCGCAACGCGAAGGGCAAGGACGGCAAGCCCCTGCCCGAATCGACCGTCACGCGCACCGCCGCCGACAAGCTCCAGGAGCTGAGCCCCGAGCGCTACGCGCAGCTCCCGAAGGAGCCCACGCCGGCCGGCGCACTAGGCTTCTAAAGCGGTGATAAGTGATGAGTGATAAGTGATAAGAGAAGGCGAGACACGTCTTTCTTCTCTTATCACTCATCACTCATCACTTCTCACTTTCCTGCTGTGGACAATCTCACGCACTCGCTCGTCGGGCTGGCGGCCGCGAAGGCCGGGCTCGAACGCCAGTCCCCTTACGCGACGTTCGTGTGCGTCGCGGCCGCCAACCTGCCGGACATAGACATCGTCGCGCGCGCGGGCGGGCCGGCCTTCTACCTACAGCACCACCGGGGCGTCACGCATTCGATAGTCGGGACGCTGGCGCTGGCCGTCGCGCTCCCCTTGCTCTTCTACGCGGCCGAGCGGGTGCGGGCGCGTGCGCGCGGGCAGGACTCGCGCGCGCGTCTGAAGGGGCTGCTGGTCTGCTCGCTCCTGCTGTCGGCGTCGCACCCTCTGTTGGATTGGACGAACAGTTACGGCGTGCGTCCCTTCCTCCCCTGGGACGGCCGTTGGATTTACGGCGACCTGCTCTTCATCATCGACCCGTGGGTGTGGCTCGTGCTCGGCGGCGCGTGCTTCCTGCTGGCGAAGACGCGTTGGGCTCAGGCCGTATGTGTGGCGCTGGCGTTCGTCATCCTGCTGCTCTTCGCACGCATAGTGTGGCAGAGCAACGCGGCTCTGCCCTTCGGGCCGGGCGCCGTCCCCGGCTGGTCGCTCGCACTCTGGAGCGCCGGGATGTTGTCCTTCCTCGCCCTGCGTGCGAAGGGCGCCGGGGCGCGTTTGGGGCGGGGCGCGGGGGCCGCCGCGCTCGCGTTCGTCCTCTTCTACTGCTGCGCCCTGTGGGTCGTGCAGAGACGCGCGCGCGCTGAGGCCGAGTCCGCGGCGCGCGCACTCGCGTCGCAGACGGGCGAGCGTGTGCAGCGCGTCGCGGCGACGCCCGTGCTGGCCGACCCGCTCACTTGGCGCTGCCTCGCCGAGAACGACCGCTCGGCCGTGCGTTTCGACATGAGGCTCGGGAGGGGGCCGGAGGAGTTGGGCGGCGTCGTGCGTTACGGAAAGCCCGCGGGCGAAGACGAAGAGGTCGTCCGGCGCGCCTCCGACGGTTATGCCGCGCGCGTGCTGCTCGACTTCGCGCGGTTCCCCGTGGCGCGCGTGCGGCGCGAAGGTCGGGCCGGGTGGGTCGTGCAGTTCGCAGACCTGCGTTTCACCGAGCCGGGCGCGCGCGCGCGGCCCGGCGGCTTCGCGCTCGACGTGCCGGTCGGGCCTTGAAGCGTGAGCATGAATCAACAAGGACGGGCAGGGTGAGCGGGATGAAGCAATTTCAGATTTCAAATTTGAACTCTCAAATGCTTTAACTCTTATCCTGAATATCCTGTCCACCCCTGTTAATTCTCCCCGCCGCAACACCGCCCGCCCGCGGCAGGGATTGGCGGCGACTTATATTTATGTCTTGAACTTTGGGCATCGAAGCTTTATTTTGGACGGCGTTCACACGTTTGCAATCGCTCCCCCTTCTTCTCTGAAAGGAAGCCCTGACACCGATGAGTAAACCGAAGCCGGCGAGGCTCCTGCTGCCTCTCGCACTCCTCTTCGCGCTCGCGCACACGGCGGCGGCGCAGATCGACTCGCGCCGCGCGCTCTCCGGCCTGCCCGACTCGCAGGCCGTGCTCTACGTCAACGCGCACCGCATCATCCACGACGTGCTGCCGCGCGTGATGCCGCCCGCCGACTACGCGAAGATGCTCAACGAGGCGCAGAAGGTCGGCTTCGACGCGCGCGGCATCGACTACGTCGCGGTCGGCGCGCGCCTCGCCGACCCGCCGCCCGCCAACAACCTGCCCGAGTTCGTCGTCGTCATCCGCGGCAGCTTCAACGCCGACACGCTGCTCGCCCTGGGGCGCGTCGCCGCGGGCGCGCAGAACATCTCGCCGCGCAGCGAGACCTACGGCTCGAAGACGCTGGAGATCATCGACCTGCAAAGCCTCGCGGGGAGCCAGCCGCCGGCGGGCGGCGGGGCCGACGGCGAGATGGGCGTGAAGCCGAAGCCGATGCCTTACCCGGAGGTCGCCGTGATGGCGCTCGACGCCAACACGCTGGTCGCGGGCGTGCCCTCTTACGTCAGGGCGTTGGTGGACGCGGCCGGCGGGCGCGGCGCGCTCAAGCCCTCGATGGTCGATCTCGCCTCGCGCGACCCGCAGGCGCTCTGGAGCCTGACGGTCGAGCCGCCGCCCGCGCTCGTCGACTACCTGCACAAGGCCGGCGCCCCGGCCAACAAGGAGTTCGACCAGATGATCGACTGGGTCAAGCGGGTGAGTCTCGCGCAGGGCATGGACGCGCTGAACTACACGTTGAGCGCGTCGGTGCTGACGGACGCGCCCGAGCACGCCTCCGCCTTCAGCGGCCTCGTCCGCATGGGGCTGCTCGCGGCGCAGACGGCGCTCAACTCGGAGGCCGCCAAGCAGACGCCGAAGCACAAGGACTACGCCAAGACGCGCGCGGCGCTCGACGCCATCAAAGGCTTCGTCAACCGCACCGAAGGCAACACCCTCCTGCTCAGCGTCGCCGTCCCGCAGAAGACCGTCCACGACCTCGCCCAGAGAGAGATGGGGTCGAAGTCGGCCAGGCCCGCGACCACGACCCGCCGCCGCGCGCGTCCGCGGCGGAAGTGAACGGAGGAGCGACAGCTTGCAAGCGACCCCCGTCGAGAAGAGGCGTGCCGGGCAGATCGTCAGGCTCTTGAGGAAGGAGTACCCCGACGCGCGTTGCAGCCTCGACCACGGCAACGCCCTGGAGTTGCTGGTGGCGACCATCCTGTCGGCGCAGTGCACGGACGAGCGCGTCAACGTCGTCACGTCGAGCCTCTTCCGCAAGTACCGCACCTGGGAGGACTACGCCTCGGCGCCCGCGTCGGAGCTTGAGGCCGACATCCGCCCGACGGGCTTCTTCCGCAACAAGGCGAAGTCGATTCAGGGCGCGTGCCGCCGGATCGGCGAGCGCCACGGCGGCAGCGTGCCGCGCTCGATGGACGAGCTTCTGGAGTTGCCGGGCGTCGCGCGCAAGACGGCGAACGTCGTGCTCGGCAACGCCTACGGGATCGCCTCCGGCGTCGTCGTGGACACGCACGTCTCGCGCCTCTCGGCGCGGCTCGGCCTGTCGGGAGAGAAGGCGCCCGAGAAGATCGAGCGCGACCTCACGGGGCTCCTCCCCGAGTCGGACTGGATCGACTTCTCGCACCTGCTCATCGCGCACGGCCGCAAGGTCTGCAAGGCGCGCAAACCGCTCTGCGGCGAGTGCGTCTTAGTCAAACTCTGCCCGTCCGCGTTCGTCGCCGGGGGTGAGATTTCAGATGTTTCTTGAGATGTTTCGGGGAGGGCGGTTGACCACGGAGGCACAGAGGGCACGGAGGTCGCACGGAGTATTCAACTCTCTGTGCCCCCTCAGCGTCCTCTGTGCCTCCGTGGTCAACCGCCCCCGCTCCACGCTCAAGTGGCGATACCGACAACGGTTTCACGGCAGGAAAGAGCAATGAATAGAATTTCCACCCGCATGAAAAGGCTCGCGGCCCTCGCGCTGCTCGCGTGCGTGCTGTGCCCGCCGGCCGGCGCGCAGAGACTCCAGTACCCCGCGTCGAAGAAGGTCGAGCAGTACGACACCTACTTCGGCGTGAAGGTCGCCGACCCCTACCGCTGGCTCGAAGAGGACGCCTCGACGCCCGAGGTCGCGCGCTGGGTCGAGGAGCAGAACAGGGTCACCTTCGCCTACCTCGACAAGATTCCGTACCGCGCGCAGTTGAAGGAGCGTTTGACCAGGCTCTACAACTACGCGCGCTACACGGCGCCCTACCGCCGCGGCGACTACTACTTCTTCTCGAAGAACGACGGGCTCCAGAACCAGAACGTCGTCTACGTGCAGAAGGGGATCGACGGCGCCCCGGAAGTCCTGCTCGACCCGAACAAGTTCTCGGCCGAGGGCACGACGAAGCTCGGCGATTTCTCCGTCTCGCGCGACGCGAAGCACGCGGCCTACTGCAAGTCGGCGGGCGGCTCCGACTGGCTCGACTGCTACGTGATGGAGGTGGCGACGCGGAAGCAGTTGCCCGACGAGCTGAAGTGGATCAAGTCCTCGGGGCTCTCGTGGCAGGGCGAAGGCTTCTACTACAGCCGCTACGACGCGCCGGAGAAGGGCAAGGAGCTGACCTCGAAGAACGAGTACCACAAGGTCTACTTCCACCGCGTCGGCACGCCGCAGTCGGCCGACGAGCTGGTCTACGAGGACAAGGCGAACCCGCAGCGCTTCCACCACGCCTCCACGACCGACGACGAGCGCTTCGCCTTCATGTCCGTCTCCGACCGCGGCAAGGGCAAGAAGGGCAACGCGCTCTTCTACCGCGACGCCAGGTCGGGCGACAAGACCTGGAGGCCGGTGGTGGCCGAGATCGGCGACTCGTCGTTCGGCGTCGTGGACAACGTCGGCGACAAGCTCCTCGTCGAGACCGACCACAAAGCGCCCAACGGCCGCGTCTTCCTCTTCGACCCGAAGAACCCTTCGGAGAAGGACTGGAAGGACGTGCTGCCCGAGCGCGCGGAGCCGCTCCAGAGCGCCAACACCGGCGGCGGCAAGCTCTTCGCCACCTACCTGAAGGACGTGACGACGCGCGCCTACGTCTACGCGCCCGACGGCAAGCTGGAGAACGAGGTGCAACTGCCCGCGCTCGGCATCGCGGGTGGCTTCGGCGGGCAGCCGGACGACCGCTTCGTCTTCTACACCTTCAACACCTTCAACTTCGCGCCGTCCATCTACCGCTACGACGTCGCGACGCGCAAGTCCACGCTCTTCCGCGCGCCGGAGATACCGGGCTTCCGCCCCGCCGACTACGAGGTCAAACAGGTCTTCTTCAACAGCAAGGACGGCACGCGCGTCCCCATGTTCGTCGTCCACAAGAAGGGCTTGAAGCTCGACGGCCGCAACCCGACGCTGCTCTACGGCTACGGCGGCTTCAACTCAAGCACGACGCCCAACTTCAGCGCGCTCCGGCTCGCGCTGCTCGAACAGGGCTTCGTCTACGTCTCGGCGAACATGCGCGGCGGCGGCGAGTACGGCGAGAAGTGGCACGAGGCCGGGATGAAGCTCAAGAAGCAGAACGTCTTCGACGACTTCGTCGGCGCGGCCGAGTGGCTCATCAGTAACAAGTACACGTCGCCCGACCGCCTCGCCATCCACGGCGTCTCGAACGGCGGGCTGCTCGTCGGCGCGGTGGCGAACCAGCGGCCGGAGCTGTTCAGGGCCGTCATCCAGCAGGCCGGCGTGATGGACATGCTCCGCTTCCACAAGTTCACCATCGGCTGGAACTGGATCGCCGACTACGGCTCCGCCGACAACGAGGCCGAGTTCAGGGCGCTCTACGCCTACTCGCCGATTCACAACGTGAAGGCGGGGACGAAGTACCCGGCGACCCTCATCACGACGGCCGACCACGACGACCGCGTCGTCCCCGCGCACTCCTTCAAGTACGCGGCGGCGATGCAGGAGGCGCAGGCCGGCGACAACCCCGTCCTCATCCGCATCGACACACGCTCCGGCCACGGGGCGAGCAGCACCACCAAGGCCATCGAGCAGGCCGCGGACATCTACGCCTTCCTCATGCACAACCTCGGCGTCACGCCGAAGTGGGAGAAAGCGGTAGACAGTAGTCGGTAGACAGTAGTCAGTAGTAATAGGAAGCGGCGCGTTTCGGCCTTCGAGTCGAGCGCGCCGCCTCTCTTTTCTACTGACTACTGACTACTGACTACTGTCTACTCCTTTCTGTTATCATTCCCGCGTTCTGCCGCCGAAAACATTCCG
>DASVQJ010000208.1:0-71642 GCA_036389235.1 Pyrinomonadaceae bacterium
GCTGCTCCACTACTTCGGCTTCCTGCGCCGCAACCCCGACGACCCGCCCGACCGAGACCTGAGCGGCTTCGACTTCTGGCGCGACGTGCTCCGGCGCACGGGCGACTACCGCAGCATCAGCCGCGCCTTCCTTGAATCGGAGGAGTACAAATCGCGGGCAGGGAATTAACAGGGATGGGCAGGATTGACGGGATAAGAAATTAAATCTTAATCCCGTAAATCCTGTCCATCCCTGTTCAAATTTCCGGCGCCGTTTACGACTTGCGGCGGCCGAGCATGTCGAAGCCGACCGCGGCGACGAGCACCGCGCCCTTGACGATGTACTGCGTGTAGTTCTCGACGTTGAGGAGCGACATGCCGTTGTCCAGGCTCGCCATGATGAGCGCGCCGACGACCGCGCCCGAGACCGTCCCGCGCCCGCCCATCAGGGAAGTCCCGCCGATGACGCACGCCGCGATGGCGTCCAGCTCCATCAGCGTGCCCGCGTCCGGCGACGCGCTCCCCACGCGCCCCGTGTGCAGCAGCGACGCCACGCCCACCAGCAGCCCGAGCACGCAGTAGGCCGAGAGGATGTAGCGGCGGATGTTGATGCCCGACAGGCGCGCCGCGTCCGGGTTGCCGCCGATGGCGTAGAGGTAGCGGCCGAAGGTCGTGTTCTGCGTCAGGAAGCCGCCGAGCACCGCGACCACGAGCAGCACCAGCACGGGCACGGGCATCCCGCCGCCGTAGTTCATCCAGTAGATGAAGAGCCCGATGAGCGCCGCCGGCACCAGGACGCGCAGGGCGGTCGCGCCCACCCCCTGCGCGCTCAGCCCGTGCCTCCTGCGCGCGCGGACGCGGCTGAGGGTCATGAAGATGACGGCCGCGATGGCGACCACCGCCAGCGTCGCCCCGACCGCCTGCGGGAGTTTCCCGACGCCGAGCCAGCGGAAGAAGGGGAGGCTGACGGGAATCGTCTGCCCCTTGCTCAGGCCCAGTATCACGCCGCGCCACGCGAGCAGCCCCCCGAGCGTGACGATGAAGGCCGGGATGTTCCCGTAAGAGATGAGGCTCCCCTGCACCGCGCCGACGAGGACGCCGACGATGAGCGCCAGCCCGAGCGCGCCCGCGAGGCCGTAGTCCCCCTGCGCCATCGCCGCCACGCCCCCCGCGAGCCCCACCACCGAGCCGACCGACAGGTCGATCTGCCCGGCCACTATCACCAGCAGCATCCCGACCGCCAGCACGCCCGTCACGGCCATCTGCTGCAAGAGGTTCGAGAAGTTGTTCGGGTGCAGGAAGATTCCGTACGGGTAGAGCGGGCTGACGGTCTTCCACTGGAAGAAGACCCAGATGGCGAGCAGCGCGATGATCATCGTGTAGGCGCGCAGGCTATCGGTCGGAAGCCGAAAGCGCCCCGAAGGCGACTCCACGCCCTCCGGCACCGCGCCCGGCGGCGACACGTCCGCGGTCACGGGCGGCCTGTCCGTCGCCGGCTGGTTGGAAAGCTGGTTGCTCATGCTCACTCCGTTCGCAAGTGATGAGTGACGAGTGACGAGTGATAAGAAGCTTCTTGCTTTTCTTATCACTCGTCACTCGTCACTCATCACTTCTTATGCTGCTCGCTGCGTGTGGCCGGTGGCGCAGGCCATGACGGCCTCTGGGGTGGCCTCCTCGCGTTTGAACTCGCCGGTGACGCGGCCCTCGTGGAGGACGAGGACGCGGTCGGAGAGGCCGAGCACCTCGGGCAGCTCCGAAGAGACGAGGACGATGGCGAGCCCTTCGCGCGCGAGCCGGTTGATCTGCGCGTAAATCTCCTGCTTGGCGCCCACGTCGATGCCGCGCGTCGGCTCGTCGAGGAAGAGCACGCGCGGGTTCGTCAAAAGCCACTTGGCCAACACGACCTTCTGCTGGTTGCCGCCCGAGAGCGTGCCGACGACCGTGAAGACCGAGTTGGCCTTGACCCGCAGCTCCTTCTTCGCGCGCTCGCCCGCCGCGGCCTCCGCGTCCACGTCCGTGACGAAGCGGCCGGAGAGTTTCCTCAGGCCCGCGAGCGTCATGTTGTTCAGGATCGTCTGGTCGAGCACGAGCCCGAAGCGCTTGCGGTCTTCCGTGACGAACCCGACGCCCTGCTTGATGGCGTCCGACGGGCGGCTGACTTTGATCCTCTTGCCCCCGACGTAGACCTCGCCCGAGACGCGCCCCGGCCACGCGCCGAAGATGCCCATCAGAAGCTCGCTCCGGCCCGCGCCCATCAGCCCCGCGATGCCGAGCACCTCGCCCCGCCTCACCTTGAAGCCCACGTCCCGGACCAGGAGCTTGCCGGCGACGTTCGGGTCTTCGACCGTCACGCCCCGCGCCTCGAAGACGACCTCGCCCCTCTCGTGCACGGCCTCGGGGAAGATGTCGTTGACGTCGCGGCCGACCATGAGCGAGATGACGCGCGCCTCGTTCAGCTCTCCGGCCGGCTGCGTCCCGACGGTGCGGCCGTCGCGCAGGACGGTGATGCGCCGGGAGACGCGGAAGACCTCGTCGAGCTTGTGCGAGATGTAGATCATGCCGACGCCGCGGGCGCGCAGGCCGTCGATGATGCGGAAGAGCGTCTCGACCTCGGCCTCGGCGAGCGCGGCCGTCGGCTCGTCGAGGACGAGGATGCGGGCCTCCTGCGAGAGCGCCTTGGCGATCTCGACCAACTGCTGCTGGCCGATGCCGAGGTGGCCGACGGGCGTGCGCGGGTCGAGCGGCAGGTTCAGCTCGTCGAGGAGCTTCTGCGCGCGGCTGTACAACTCCTCCCACTTGATGACGCCGAAGCGGCGCGGCTCCCGGCCGAGGAAGATGTTCTCGCCGATGGTCAGCTCCTTGATGAGCGACAGCTCCTGGAAGATGACGGCGACGCCCGCGTTCTCCGAGTCGCGGACGCTGTGGAACTGCCGCACCCGCCCGTCGATGAACACCTCGCCGCCGTACGTGCCGAAGGGGTAGACGCCCGCGAGCACCTTCATCAGGGTGGACTTCCCCGCCCCGTTCTCGCCGACGAGCGCGTGCAGCTCGCCCTTGTGCAGGTCGAACGAGACGCCGTCGAGCGCGCGCACGCCGGGGAAGCTCTTCGTGATCTCCCGCATCTCAAGGAGCGGGGTGTCCGTGTTGGCTGACATGTTTATCAACTCGTCGCTCGCGCCTCGGCGTAAGGGGCGTTTAACCACGGAGGCGCAGAGGACTCAGAAGGGGGCACAGAGTTCAACCCTCTGTGTATCCTCCGTGCCCTCTGTGCCTCTGTGGTTAACGAACGTCACTCCAAACTCTACTTCGACGGGGAATCCTCAACGCAGCCGCAGCGCGACGCCGAGGCCGCCGAAGAGAAGCGCGGCCAGGGCGAGCAGGGAGCCGCCCGCCCGGCGCTCGTCGCCCGCGGTCTGCTTCGGCCGCTGGTCGGGGGGCACGTCCTTGTAGACGTCTTCG
This sequence comes from Pyrinomonadaceae bacterium, assembly GCA_036389235.1. Classification (GTDB taxonomy): domain Bacteria; phylum Acidobacteriota; class Blastocatellia; order Pyrinomonadales; family Pyrinomonadaceae; genus QHXN01. The sequence continues at coordinate 3,439 of DASVQJ010000208.1, forward strand.
AACTTGTGGTAGCCGTCCTTGACGACGGTGCTCATCAGGTTCTCCCTGTCCACGGCCTGCGGCTCCTGGAGGATGGAGGGCACGTCGATCTTGCCGTTGTTGATCTTGTCGGGCGCGTTGAGGGCCTCGCCGCGCGCGAGCTTGACGGCCGAGTCCACGGCGCTGTCGGCGAGCGGCTTGATGGGCTTGTAGATGGTCATCGTCTGCGTGCCCTTGGCGATGCGCTGGACGGCGTCGAGCTGCGCGTCCTGCCCCGTCACCAGGACCTTGCCCGTCAGCCTCGCCACTTCGAGCGCCGAGATGGCGCCGCCCGCCGTCCCGTCGTTCGACGCGACGACGGCCTGGATGTCGTTCTTCGTCTTCGTCAGCGCGTCCTCGGTCAGGCGCTGCGCCTCCTCGGCCTTCCACTCCCTGGCGAACTGGTCGGAGATGATCTTCACGTCGCCGCGGTCGACGGCCGGCTTGAGGACGTTCATCTGGCCGTCGCGCAGGAGCTTCGCGTTGTTGTCGGTGGGCGCGCCGCCGATGAGGACGTAGTTGCCCTTCGGCACGTGCTTGAGGGCGTACTCGCCCTGCATCTCGCCCATCCGGATGACCTGGTGCGAGACGTAGAGGTCGGGCTCGGAGTTCTTGATCAGGCGGTCGTAGGAGATGACGGGGACGCCCTTGGCGTGCGCGTTCTCGACGATGGAGGCGGCGATGTCGCCGTTGTGCGGCGCGACGATGAGCACGTCCACGCCGCTCGTCAGCATGTTGTCGCACTGCTTGGTCTGGACGGCGTCGTCGCCGTTGGCGACCTGCACGGAGAGCTGCGCGCCGACCTCTTTGGCCCTCGCCTCGACCAGCGCCTTGTCGCGGTTCCAGCGCTCCTCCTTGAGCGTGTCCATCGAGAAGCCGATGAAGACGGGCTCGCCCGCCTTCTTCGTCCTGCGCTGGTAGCCGCCCGCGTTGGAGGCCGTGCCCGCGCCGCCGCCCGTGCCGTTCTGGGTCGTCGGGTTGTTGACGCACGAGCCCGACAACAGCGCCGCACCCGTAGCCAACGCCAAAGCCAACACTCTCGCCTGTCGCATCTGTTTTCGCTCCTTCGTCTGCCCTCGCGCCGCCCGCGCCCGCCGCGCGGGCTGTGCGTTAAAGCGTGAGACCTTTTTAACGCAGAGTTCGCGGAGGAGGCGCAGAGTTCGCGGAGGACTCCCGCCCGCGCGCGAGCCCCCGGCGCCTGTTTGGGTCGCCTTGAATCAGCGGAATTAACTGCCCGGAACGCGCCTAAGATTACCAGAGGCGCGGCGAAATTTGTATTGTAATTTTTCGTACGCGGTGCTATCACTTGCTTCGTCAGCCGACACAACAAAAGCTCCGACCCCTGCCGGGAGCCTTCCCCCGCCCGGCCGCCGCCGCCCCATTCCCCGTGCCCGGCGGGGGCATTCTCGGAAACGTTGAAAGAGCGCCGCGCCTTCATCCGCGCGGCGCCGAACTGCATGAGACACCAGAGGAGGTCTTCGATGACAAGGCGGAAACCGACGAGTCTGCTCCGCGCGGCGCTGTGCGCGCTCTTCCTGCTGACCCTGGCGACGGGCGCGCGCGCGCAGTTCCGCGCGGCCGTGCAGGGGACGGTGACCGACCAGTCGGGCGCGGTCGTCCCCGCGGCCGCGCTCACGCTCAAGAACAACGAGACGGGGCGCGTGCAGACGGCCAACTCCGGCGACGAGGGCTTCTACCGCATCTCGGAGCTGCCGCCCGGCACCTACACGCTCACGGTCGAGAAGGCGGGCTTCAAGAAGACGAGCTTCGAGAACGTCGTCGTCAACGCCGAGCAGGTGCAGGGCCTGGACGTGGTGCTCACGACGGGCGAGGTCGCCGAGACCGTGACCGTGTCGAGCGGGGGCGAGGCCACGCTCGACACCGAGAGCGCGAACGTCAGCAAGGCCATCACGAACGCGGAGGTCAAGCAACTGCCGCAGTTCGGGCGCGACCCGTACGAGCTGCTGCGCCTGACGCCCGGCATCTTCGGCGACGCGGGGCGCGGCGGCGGGGGCGGGGCCATCGCCCTGCCGAACGGGACGGGGCCGGGCGGCTCGAACACCTCCATCTTCCAGGTCGAGAACCAGCCGCAGATCACGGCCAACGGCCAGAGGGTCTCGGCCAACAACTTCCAGATCGACGGCGTCAGCGTCAACAGCCTGACGTACGGCGGCGCGGCCGTCGTCACGCCCAACCAGGAGGCGATCAAGGAGGTGCGCGTGCTCTCCTCGACCTACACGGCCGAGGACGGGCGCAACTCGGGCGCGCAGGTCAAGGTCGTCTCGCAGAACGGCACCAACCAGTTCCACGGCAGCCTCTTCCTCAAGGCCAACGACCCGCGCTGGAACGCCTACAACAAGTACGGCACCGACTTCGGGCGCGCCGGCCCCGAGCGCGTCAACCAGCGCTACAAGCAGTTCGGCGGCTCGGTAGGCGGCCCGCTCCCCTACCCGAACTTCGACGCGAACCCCGACTCGGTCTTCCGCAGCGGGCGCGACAGGGCGTTCTTCTTCTTCTCCTACGAGGGCCTGCGCCGCACCGACTCGGGCACGGACGCGCGCTACGTCGAGACGGCGCAGTTCCGCCAGCTCGTCGCGCAAGCCAGGCCGGGCAGCATCGCCGCGAGGGTGCTCACCTCGCCCGGCATCGAGCCGCGCATCGCCTCGGTGCTGCCGCAGAGCTGCCGCGACTTCAACGACGACCCGGGCCGCTGCCGCGTCGTCGCGGGGGGCCTCGACATCGGCTCGCCGTCCGGCGCGCAGGGGCAGTACCTGACCGTCGGCTCGATGGGCGGCGGCCTCGACGGCATCCCCGACGTGCAGCGCGTGCTCCTCTTCGCCCCGCGCGTGGCGCGCTCGAACCAGTACAACCTGCGGCTCGACTTCTCGCCGACGGCGCGCGACCAGCTCGCCTTCAGCGCCTTCCTCACGCGCAGCGAGTTCGCCAACCCCGACCCGGCCGGCGGGTCGCGCGCGAGCGGCGACATCCGGCAGACGCCGGTCAACACCTCGGGGACGGTCACCTACATCCGCACCCTCACGAACTCGATGGTCAACGAGGCGCGCTTCAACGCGACGCGCTTCGCCTACAACGAGGTCGAGTCGGCGGGGCAGACGAACTTCGGCATCCCGCGCATCGAGATCGAGTCGCTCCCCTTCGACCGCATCCGCTTCGGCGCGCCGCAGGCCGAGACGACGCCCGGCGTCCTCGCCCAGAACCAGTTCGAGTTCCGCGACGCGCTGACCTGGGTGCAAGGCAACCGCACCTGGAAGTTCGGCGGCGAGTTCCGCGTCGAGCAGAACAACGACAACCTCAACGGCGGGGCGCGGCCGCTCTTCACCTTCGGCGGCCTCTTCAACTTCGCCAACGACGCGCCGCTCTTCTACCAGATCAACGCCGACCCGCGGACGGGCGGCGTGCCCGTCGCGCAGCGCTACTTCCGCAGCAACTACTACGGCGCCTACGTCCAGCACGACTGGAAGGCGCGCCCGAACCTGACGCTCGGCATGGGGCTGCGCTACGAGTTCTTCTCGCCGCTCAAGGAGAAGCGCGGGCAGCTGAGCAACGTCGCCTTCTCGAACCAGGACCTGCGCACGGCGCGCGTCTCCGTCACCGACCGTCTCTCCGAGCCCGACCGGAACAACTTCGCGCCGCGCCTCCAGTTCGCCTGGAGCCCGAACTTCGGCGACTCTTTCGCCGGCCTGCTGGGCGAGAACCGCGCCGTCCTGCGCGGCGGCTTCGGCATCGCCTACAACCGCACGCCGAACGTGCTCTTCGCCAACTCGCGCGGCAACCCGCCCTTCTTCGCGCGCTACCAGGTCTGCTGCGGCACGTCCGCCAGCGAGTTCAGCACGCCCTTCGCGGGCGGGCAGATTCTCTACGCCCTCGGCGCGAACAACTCGCCCTTCAGCTACCCGGTCAACCCGGCGCTCGCCGTGCCGCTCGACCCGGCGACGGGCTCGCCGCAGGGCCGCTCGGTCGAGGTCTACGGCGCGCAGGCGGAGACGCCGAACGCCTACGTCTACACCTACTCGCTCGACGGGCAGTACGACTTCGGGCACCAGCTCGTCGGCGAGCTGGGCTACCAGGGCAGCTCTTCGCACAAGCTCATCCGGCTCGTCAACCAGAACTTCCTCTACCCGAACAACCCGAGCTTCGTCGCCGTCTTCATCCCGCAGACGGACGTGAACGCCAACTACAACGGCATGAACGCCCGGCTCGAAAAGCGGTTCAGCCACGGCCACCAGTTCCAGGTCTACTACCGCCTCTCCAAGAGCATCGACACGCTCTCGAACGAGGGGCCGGGCGCGGACACCAACCAGACCTTCCCGCAGGACCTGCGCACGGAGCGCGGCCCCTCGGACTACGACGTGAAGCACTCGCTCAACGTCTCGGGGCTCTGGGACCTGCCGCTCTTCCGCAACCGGAAGGACTTTCTGGGCAAGGCGCTCGGCGGGTGGCAGTTGAGCGGGATCACGACGTGGCACACGGGCTTCCCCTGGACGCCGAAGACGGGGCGGTGCGTGAACACGAGCCCCATCCCGATCATCTGCCCCGTGCGCCCGACGGGCTACCTCGGCGGCGCCGTCACCGACACGTCGAACGACGCCTTCATCAACGGCATCTTCCCCGGCAACCTCGACCCGTCCGTGGTGGTGCGCGACCCTCCGGGCTCGGCCAACGGGACTATCATCCGGACGCGCTACTTCACGGCGACGCCGCCGGGCGTGAACTACTCGCGGCCCGGCATCGGGCGCAACTCGTTCCGCGGGCCGCGCTACTTCAGCACCGACTTCGCGTTCGGCAAGCGCACGGGGCTCCCGCGCTTCATGGGCGAGGGCGCGTTCCTGGAGATACGCGCCAACGTCTTCAACGCCTTCAACAACCTGAACCTGAACCCGTTCCGCTTCTTCACGCCGACCATCGAAGACCGGGACTTCGGCCGCGTCGACCGGGGCCTCGCCGGCCGCGTCATCGAGTTCCAAGGCCGCCTGTCGTTCTGAGTTGAAGGCCCACCCGTTACAGACGGAGCGAAGGGGTCGAACATAAAGGCGCGGCCCGAAGATGATAAGTCTTCGGGCCGCGCCTTTGTGTCTCCCCGTCCAATCACTCGCCCGCCCGGCGCGCGGGCGACTCGACGTTTTATTGCAGTTGGCAGTTGAGTGAAACCGGGAGCGAGTTAACACAGAGACACGGAGACACAGAGACACGGCTTGATGCGATATAACTCAACGAGCTGTGTCTCCGTGTCTCCGTGTCTCCGTGTCGAAAGCTCACTCCATACCCACTCGAATGAAAGCGGCTTTAGTTCTCAGGCTGAGGCAGGGCGTCCTCTATCTTGTCCGCGCCGGTTTCACGCCGCGCCTTACGCTCCTCGTCCAACTTTTTGAAGAGCGTCAGCTCGCGCCCGGCCTCCTCCTTCCTACCCAGACGCGAGAGCGCGAGGAACATCTGGTAGCGCACGCCGGGGTCTGACTCGCGTATGCGCGCCGCGCCGCGCAGCACGTCGAGCGCCTCCTCGTAACGACGCCCGCGCACGAGCAGGCGCCCGAGGTCGTAGTTGGCGTAGAAGTGGCGCGCCTCCCGCGCGACCGCCTCGCGCAGCAGGCGCTCGGCCTCCGCGTCGCGCCCGCGCTCGCCCACGACGAAGCCGAGTTGCGCGAGCGCGTCCGCGCTCTCCGGCTTGAGTCGCAGAGCCCTGCGCAGCGCGCCTTCGGCCGCCTCGTAGTCCCCGCGGCCGCGCGCGGCCACGCCGGCGAAGTAGTGCGCCTCGGCCGAGTCGGGGAAGCGCGCAGACGCTTCGTTGAAGACTTCCAGCGCCCGGTCGAAGCGCGAGAGCAGCATCAGCACCCCGCCCAGCCGCACGCGGTAGGCGAGGCGCCCTGGGTCTTCACTCACCGCGCGCTCGTAGAACTCGGCCGCGCCCTCGTAGCGGCGCTGCCGGCGCAGCTCCTCCGCCAGCGCGAAGTGCACTTCGGGGAAGTTCGAGCGCAGCGCCAGAGCCCTCTGCCAGAAATCGGCCGCCTCCTCCGCGCGCCCGCGCGCGGCGCTGACGAGGCCGAGCCGGTAGAGAGCCTCCGGCGCGTTCTGCGCCATGGCGGCGGGCGTCGAGAGCAGCGCCGCGGCCTCTTCGTAACGCTTCAGCTCGAAGAGCGCGAGGCCGAGGTTGAAGGTCGCCTGCGGGTGGCCGGGCGCGGCGCGCAGCACGGCCTCGAACTCCGCGGCCGCCTCCGCCGCGCGCCCCGCGCGCGCCAGCAGCACGCCCAGGTTCGCCCGCGGCGCCACCGCCCCGGGCTTCAGCCTCAGCGCGGCGCGGTACTCGCCTTCGGCCTCGCGCGCCCGCCCCCGCCGGTCGAGTATGACGCCCAGCAGCGCGTGCGCGTCGGCGTTCGACGGCCCGGCCGCGAGCGCCCGCCGCACGAGCGGCTCCGCCTCATCAACCTTCCCGCCCCGCAGAAGCTCCAACGCACGCACGAGCAGCGCCGCCGCCTCGTTGACGCCCTCAGCCGCCCCGCGCGCCCGCGGCTCCCCCGACGCCCCCTTCTGCCCCGCGCGCGCCTCGCCGCCCCACGCGCACAGAAGCAGCGCGACGAACACACAGAGCCTCAAATTTGAAATCTCAAATCTCAAACTCTTAAACCCTCAGCGCCCCCTCCGCGTCCTCTGCGCCTCTGCGTTGAACCGCCCCCACTCCACTCTCAAGCGACGAATCTATATTATAGTCGCGTCGGCCACGGCGAACGCCATGCTTCTTTCGACACGACGCGCGCTCATCCTTCTTCTACTCGCCGCGCTCTGCGCGCAGGCCGCGCCGCGTGCGGGGGTGGACAAGAAGGCGGGCGGCGGCTACCCGCTGACGCGCGCGGACGTGGAGCTCCTCGAAGACCTTTCGCACAGGGCGTTCCTCTACTTCATCGAACACGCGGACGCGGGCACGGGGCTCGTCCTCGACCGCTCGCGCACGTCGGGCGAGGCGCACGCGCCCGGCCACCCTTCGCACAACATCGCTTCGAGCGCCGCGACGGGCTTCGGGCTCACGGCCCTCTGTGCCGGCGCTGAGCGCGGCTGGGTCACGCGCGGGGAGGCGCGGCGGCGCGTGCTGACCACCCTCCGCTTCTTCGCCGAGCGCGCGCCGCGGGAGCGCGGCTGGTTCCTGCACTGGATGGACGCGGCGACGGGCGAGCGCCGCTGGCGGAGCGAGTTCTCCTCCATCGACACGGCGCTGCTGCTCGCGGGCGTGCTCACCTCGCGGCGCTGCTTCGGGGAAGACCCGGAGGTCGTCCGGCTCTCGACCCTCATCTACGAACGCGTCGATTTCGAATGGATGCTCGCGGGCCACCCCACGCTCCTCTCGCACGGCTGGCGCCCCGAGGCGGGCTTCATCAAGACGCGCTGGGACACGTACAGCGAGCACCTCATCCTCCAACTGCTCGCCGTCGGCTCGCCCACACACCCGGTCACGCCCCGCGCCTGGCGCGCCTGGTCGCGCAAGCGCGTCACCTACGCCGGCCACACCTTCATGAACGACGGCCCGCTCTTCACGCACCAGTACACGCAGGCTTGGGCCGACCTGCGCGGGCGGCGCGAAGACAGTTACCCGTTCACCGACTACTTCGAGAACTCGGCCGCGGCCACGCGCGCGCACCGGCAGTTCTGCATCGACCTCGCGCCGGAGTTCCCCGCTTACGGGCCGGACGTGTGGGGCATTTCGGCGTCGGACTCGGAGCGCGGCTACGTCGCGTGGGGCGGGCCGCCGCGCGACCCGGCGATAGACGGGACGGTCGTGCCGTATGCCGCGGCGGGCTCGCTCGCCTTCACGCCCGACATCTCGCTGGCGGCGCTGCGCGCGCTGAAGGAGAGGTACGGCGCGAGAGTCTACGGCCGCTACGGCTTCGCCGACGCCTTCAACCCGAACACGGGCTGGGTCGGCCCCGACGTGATCGGCATCGACCAGGGCGTCACCCTCCTCGCCGCCGAGAACCTGCGTGACGGTTTAATCTGGCGCCACTTCATGAAGAACGAAGAGGTCACACGCGCCCTCGGCCTCGTCGGCCTCCGCCGCGCGAGCCCGCCGCGCGGAAGGCCGGCCCGAAGATAAAGACGCGCCCCGCCCGAGCAACCGGCGCACCCCGCCCCGCATCGAAGTCCCTCCCCAGTCCGCGCCCCCGCAAACTTGCGGCCTCACGCGTCGGGAATGCTGGGCGGGGCGGCATTAAGAATTTTACTGAAACGACTTTCGTCATCATTCACAGAAAGACTCTCATGCGCACCCTCGTCTATATCTGCCTGACGCTCTGCGCGGCGCTCTGCCTGGCCGGCGCCGGCACCGCGCGCGCCCAGTCGGCCGCGCGCGGCCGAATCGCCTTCACCTCACCCGCGGGCAACGGCCTCGACCTCTTCGTCTACGACCTGGACACCGGCGCCCGGACGAACGTGACGCAGGGGCGCCTCGTGGGCGTCGCGGCGGCCTCGTGGTCGCCCGACGGCACGCGGTTCGTCGTCTCGGCCGACCGCGGCAGCAACCTCTACGTCGTCGGCTCTGACGGCGCGGGGCTGCACGCGCTGACGCAGAACACGGGCTTCGCCATCACGCAGACGCCCACCTGGTCGCCCGACGGCTCGCAGATAGCCTTCGTCTGCGAGGCGGCGTCGAACTACGACATCTGCCTCGTCGACGCCGACGGCGGCAACCAGCGGCGTCTGACCAACACCGCCTCCATCTACCGCGACCTCGCCTGGTCGCCCGACGGCAGGTCAATCGCCTACGCCAGCGGCGCCGACTTCTTCAACACCAAGATTTTCGTGATGAACGCCGACGGCACGCTGCCGCGGCAGCTCAGCACCGGCCCCGGCACGGACTTGGCGCCCGCCTGGTCGCCCGACGGCTCGCGCATCGCCTACGAGAACGACCTCCAGTCCGGCCCCGCGAAAATCTTCGTGATGAACGCCGACGGCAGCGGGCAGTTGCGGCTGACGAACGACTTCTACAACGACCGCCACCCGACCTGGTCGCCCGACGGCAAATCAATAGCCTTCTCAAGCGACCGCGCCGGCGCCTCCGCCGTCTACCTGATGAGCCCGGACGGGAGCGGGCAGGCGCGCGCCACCTTCGGCACGGCCCCCGAGATTGCGCCCGCCTGGCAGCCCAACCCGTCGCTCGCGCAGGCGACGCCGACGCCGACCCCCACGCCGGTCTACAGCGTCTCGGGGCGCGTCACGGACTCGGGCGGCGCGCCCGTGGCGGGCGTCCGTATCACCTTCGAACTGAACCGGCAGGGCGCAATCGAGACGCGCGTTGCACAGACCGACGCGGCCGGCAACTACACCTCGGGCGAGTTGGGCTGCCGCAACGGCGTGAAGGTGACGCCGAGCAGAACGGGCCTGAGCTTCACGCCGCAGGCGCGCAGCTTCGTCAGCACCGGCTGCCTCTCCGGCGCGGGCACGGCGGACTTCGTCGCGGCCTCCGACTCGGCGCCGCGCTACTCCATCTCGGGGCGCGTCACGGACGGCCGCGGCACCGCCATCGCCGACGCGACCGTCACGATCACCGGCACCGTTTCGGGCGCGACGACGACCGACGCCGCCGGTAACTACTCCTTCACGGGGCTGCCCGCGGGCGGCAGCTACACGCTCACGCCGTCGAAGCCGGGGCAGTTCCTCAAGTTCGTCGTCAACGTGTCCAGCCTGAACGCCAACCAGACGGTCGACCTCAGGCTGCTCCCTTACGTCACCGTCTTCGCGCGCGTCACCGACGCGGCCGGCAACGGGCTGGCGGGCGTCGCCGTGCGGCCGGAGAACGCTCTCGGCGGGCCGCTGACGAACTTCAACGGGACCGTCAACTTCAGCATCACGTACCCGCTCGGCAGCGACCTCCCCATCAAGCTGATACCCTCGAAGTACGGCTACGTCTTCAACCCGGCGGAGGTCAGCTTCGGCACGGCGTCCGGCAACCAGTCGTTCAACTTCACCGCCGCGCTCGCCAGCCCGATTTACGACACGCAGTTCTTCGTCCGGCAGCACTACGCGGACTTCCTTAACCGTGAGCCCGACTCGTCGGGCCTCAACTTCTGGGCGCAGGGCATCGACACCTGCGGCGCGGACGACGGCTGCCGCGAGGTCAAGCGCATCGACACCAGCGCCGCCTTCTTCCTCTCCATCGAGTTCCAGCGCACCGGCTTCCTCGCCTACCGCGCGCACAGGGCGGCCTACGGCGACCTGCCGGGCAAGCCGGTGCCCCTGTCCTTCGCGGAGTTCCTGGCCGACACGCGGCAACTCGGCGAGGGCGTGGTCGTCGGCCCGGGCGACTGGCAGGCGCGGCTCGCCGCGAACCAGACCGCCTACTTCCTGAACTTCGTCTCCACCGAGCGCTTCCTCGCGAAGTACCCCGCGGGGCTCGACGGGGACACCTTCACTAACGCGCTCTACACGACCGCCGGGGTCGCCGTCACGGCCGAAGACCTTGAGGCGTCGCGTCAGGCTTTCAGCTCTATGAGCGCCACGGCGGCGCGCGCCTTCGTCCTCCAGAGGCTCGCCGAGAAGGACTCCCTCCAGCGGCGCGAGACGAACCGCGCCTTCGTGCTGATGCAGTATTTCGGCTACCTGCGGAGGAACCCGGACGACGTGGGCTTCGACGGACAGCCCGACCCGAACTTCGTCGGCTACAACTTCTGGCTCTCGAAGCTCGAAGAGTTCGGCGGCGACTACCGCCGCGCCGAGATGGTCAAGGCGTTCATCAACTCGATAGAGTACCGCGACCGCTTCAAACAGCCTTAACGCGCCGGGAGCGCGGGCATCCCTGCCCGCCAAAGCGTGCCAAAGCACGCTTAGCAGAGAAGCGCCATCACTCATCATTGAGTGATGGCGCTTCTTCGCATTCGCGCTTTCGCGCTCATGGCGGGCAGGATGCCCGCGCTCCCGGCGCGGCCCGTCCTCATTTCTTCTTGCGAGCCGGTATCACCTCCCTCTCCTGAAGACGCGGTAGCCCCACGGGTCGAGCGTGAGTGCGGGCGGCGTAAACGTTCGGGCACGCGCGGCGCGTTCGGCGTCCGACGCGTCGGGCTTGAGCGGCCCGCGCGTGTCGGGCGTGATGTCGTCGAAGGCCGCGCCCGAAGGGGCTTCGACGGTGCCGTCGAAGGGGCGGTTCGAGAAGTTGATGGCGACGACGACCTCCTCCGTCTCGTCGCGGCGCGCGAAGGTGACGACGCGCGACTCGTCGGAGTTGCGCAGCCACGCGAGGGCGCCGCGCGTGAGCGCCGGGTGGCTTTTGCGCAGCGCGATCATCCGCCGGTAGAAGCGCGGGAATTCGGGGCGCCGCTTCTCTATCGGCCAGAAGACGGGCAGCCGGTAGAAGAGCGCCGGGTCGCCCGACTCGGTCGTGTCGCCGACCTCCATCCCGTTGTAGAGCATCGGCACGCCGTCGAGCGTCAGCATCAGCGCCGACGCCGCCAGCGCGCCGCCCTCGCCGAAGCGCGCCACGGCGCGCCGCTCGTCGTGGTTGTCGGAGAAGCGCATGCGGAGCGCCCCGCGCGGGTACTTCGCCTCGTCCTCCTCCCACGTCTGCCGGAAGGCCGTCGCCGCCTTGCGCCCCTGCAACACGTCGTTGAGGGTGCCGTGCAAAGGCCACGAGTAGTCGAGGTCGAAGGCGCGCACGAGCAGCTCGGGCTTGTCCGACTCGGCGAGCATGACGATGTCGGGCTTGACCCTGTCGAGTTCCGCGCGCGCCTGCTCCCAGAAGTCGGCCGGCACCTCCGCGGCCACGTCGCAACGGAAGCCGTCCACGTCGAACTCGCGCAGCCAGAACTTCAGCATGTCGATCATGTAACGGCGCAAGGCGGGGTTGTCGTAGTTCAACTCGGCCACGTCCGACCAGTCGTGCGGGTAGGTGATCTTCCCGGCGGCGTCGCGGACGTAGAACTCGGGCGTCTTCATCAACACGCTGTCCCAGGACGTGTGGTTGGCGACCACGTCGATGATGACCTTCAGGCCGCGCCGGTGCGCCTCCGCCACGAGCCGCTTGAGGTCGGCCGCCGTTCCGTAGTCCGGGTTGACGGCGTAGTAGTCGCGCACGGCGTAAGGGCTCCCCACCGGCCCCTTCTTCTTCTCCCGGCCGATGGGGTGGACGGGCATCAGCCAGAGGATGTTGACGCCGAGTTCTCTCAGGCGGTCGAGCTGCGCCGTGACGCCCGCGAAGTCCCCCGCCTCGGAGAACTGCCGCGGGTAGATTTCGTAGATGACGCCGCCGCGCACCCACGCGGGCGCCGTCGAGCGCGCACGCTCCCTCGACACGTCGCGCCCCTGCCTCGCCTGAGCGGCGGGGAGCAGTAGCGCCAGGAGTAGCGCCGCGAGCATCGCCCGCCCGCAAGCCCTTCGCGGTTTGAGTCTCATAGTCTTAATTCCAAGTTGAGCATAGCGGGAGACAGTTGAACACGGAGACACAGAGACACGGCTTGAAGCAGAATGACGTTCAAGCCGTGTCTCTGTGTCTCCGTGTCTCCGTGTCGAATCAATCCTGCTCTACACTCAGCTAAAAAGTAACAGGTCGCGGCCGCGCGCTCACCTGAGCTTCGTGACGACGACCCTGACCGCCTCGGCCGGCTCGGCGAGCGTGACCCGCACGGGCTCGGAGCGCTCCATCGGGCCGTCGCGGCGGTAGTCGCCGACGAACTGCCGCTTGCTGCTCGCGCCGATGAGAAGAACCTGCCCCTGGTAGCCCTTGAGCGTGAAGCGCCCCTGCTCGTCGGCCGCCGACACGCCGTAATCCACCCCGGGGTCGTGGTAGGTCAAGTCCCTGACGCTGATGTTGGCGCCGGCGACGGGGCTGCCGTCGTCCCAGACGACGACGCCTTTGACGACGCTCTCGGCGCGGCGCGCGGGCAGGGTGATGTCCCGGTCTTTGGCGCGCTCGCCCGCGCCGACGGTCACGGCCTCGGCCTGCGAGGCTTGCGGGACGCCGGGGTAGTACGTGCGCGGGTAGGCGTTCGTCGGGTCGCCCGGCTGCGGGTAGCGGTTGAGGTTGACGGCGAGCAGGTAGCGGCCCGGCGGCAGCCCCTTGAAGTCGTAGCGCCCGTCCTCGCCGGTGGTCGCGTAGCGCGCGTAGTGGCGCTCCGGCTCCGGGTCGTCGGCCTCGACGAGCGTGACCTGTATGCCCGCGACGGCGCGCCCCTCCGCGTCCGCGACGCGGCCTCCGACCCGCCCGTCGTCGGACACCGAGTAGAAGACCCCGGCGCAGCCGCGGTCGGCGACCGTCAACTCCTGCTCCTCCTTGTAGGTCGTTAAGCCCTCCGGCAGCGCCAGCCTTATCTTGTACGCGCCGGGCTTGAGCCCCGACAGGCGCGCGCGCCCCTCCGCGTCCGTCCTGACCTCGGTGCTCTCGCCCGCGCCCTCGACCGTGAGCCGCGCGCCGGCGAGCCCGCCGACCGGCTTCGCGTCGCCGGCCTTCACGTTGTGCCGCGAGCGCTCGACCTTGATGTCGATGGTGACGCCGGGGCCGCGCGCGCCGAGGCCGCGCAGGAACTCCAGGTCCTCCGCCGCCTCCGAGACGGGCCGCGTGCGCGTGCAGATGCCGGTCGCCAGCGCCCGGCCGTCGCGCCCGCCGTAGGCGTAGACGAGGTACGTCTCGCCCCTCTTGAAGCCGTAGCCGCAGTCGCCGCCGCCCAGCCCCGTCGAGACTTCGACCTCGGTGCCCGCGACGCCCGAGAACGGCTGCAAGACCGTGAACTTGAAGACGCGCCGCCCCCAGGCGTCCTCGCCCTTCCCGCCCTCCTTCGGCTGATTAGTCCTCACGTCGGTCGCGGTGCCGACGAAGGTCGCCGCGGCCGCGCCGAACGCCTGACACGGCTCACCCGGCCCGGCGCAAGAGCACGCGAGCGCCCGCCCCGACGAGAGCAGCACGAAGACGAACGCCGCGCCGAACAGTAAGACTCTCGCCCGCATGGCTCACCCCCTCCCTTCCCGTTCGCCCAGGAGCCCGGTGCTCGGCACGGGCTGCGCCGTCCCCTGCGTCATCAGCGGCTCGTGCTCGTCGCCGCGGATGACCGAAGCGGCGGGCACGCGGTCGGCCGTGTCGCGGACGAGCGCGACGCAGAGCGCCGCGAGCAGGAGGAAGAAGCCGCCCGCCATGACGACGTAGAGCGCCGCCCGCGGGTTGTCCGCGCCGAAGAGCGCGCGGATGGCCGGGCCGAAGGCGAACGACGCGACGATCTCGGGGATGACGATGAAGAAGTTGAAGACGCCCATGTAGACGCCCATCCGCGCCGGGGGGAGCGCGCCCGAGAGGATCGCGTACGGCATCGAGAGGATGGACGCCCACGCGACGCCGACGCCGACCATCGACAGCAGCAGGACGTTCTTGTCCTGTATGAAGTAGGTGGACATCAGGCCCGCGGCGCCGCACAGCAGCGCGACGAGGTGCACGGTCTTGCGGCTGGTGCGCGTAGCCAGCGGCGGGAGCAGGAAGGCGACGGCGAAGCAGACGACGGAGTAGACGGCGAAGGCGTTGCCGCCCCACGCCTGCCCGTCGGTGAAGCGCGGGTCGCGCTCGCTCGACGCGCCGAAGACGTGGTAGGAGGTCATCAGGCCGAAGAACATCCACATGCAGAAGAGCCCGAGCCAGGTGAAGAACTGGACGACCGCCAACTGCTTCATCGTCGCCGGCATCTCGCGGATGGCCGAGGTGATTTCGGAGAAGTACGCCCCGGCGCCGCGGTGCTCGCGCCGCTTGCGCCTGAACTCCTCCATGTCTTCGGGCGGGTACTCCTTCGACGTGAAGACCGTCCACAGCACGCAGAGCAGGAAGGCGACCGCCCCGATCTTGAAGGCGTAGTTGATGCTCGTCGGGATGGCGTGCGCCGTCGCCCCGGCGCCGGGCGCGTCCACGCCCGCGCGGCGGAAGAGGTAGGGCAGCACGTTGGCGAGCGTCTGGCCGATGCCGATGAAGAAGGACTGCATGACGAAGCCGGCCGTGCGCTGGTCGGTGTCGAGCTTGTCGGCGACGAAGGCGCGGAACGGCTCCATCGAGACGTTGATCGAGGCGTCCAAAATCCAGAGCAGCCCCGCGGCCATCCAGAGCGCGCCCGAGTCGGGCATGAAGAAGAGCGCGACGCTGGCGAGGACGGCGCCGACGAGGAAGTACGGCCGCCGCCGCCCCAGGCGGTTCCACGTCCGGTCGCTCATCGAGCCGATGACCGGCTGGACGAGCAGCCCCGTCACCGGCCCCGCGAGCCACAGTATCGGCACCTCTTCGGGCCTCGCGCCGAGGTAGGTGTAGATGCCGCTCATGTTGGCGAGCTGCAACCCCCACCCGAACTGGATGCCCATGAACCCGAAACTCATGTTCCAGATCTGCCAGAAGCTCAGGCGCGGTTTCTCGGCCATTCTTTCTCGCTCCTCTCATGAAAGTCCGCGGTGAGCAGTAAGCAGTGAGCAGTTCATAGAACTTGCGCGCCGCCCGCGTCAACTCAACCACTGCTCACTGCTTACTGCTCACCGCTCACTACCTCGCGCAGATGTTGACGTCTTCGAGCACGACGTTGCGGTCGAGCGAGAGCGCGTACGGCAGGCTCTTCGCCATGTTCGAGACGTGGACGAAGCCGGGGCGCGGCCCGGCGTCCGCGGCGGTGTTCTCCACGTCCACCAGCCCGGGGCAGAGGTTGAAGACGCGGACGTTGGCGGCGGTTGCATGCAAAAGTCCTCGGGAGCCGGCCGTCAATGTATGACGTGTTGTAAGCCCGCCGGCCCGGGCGGCGTGTTCAAAATCACGGCCGAGCGCGGCGGCAGGCTCAACGCCAGCACGCCGTTGTTCGTAAGCACGTCGGACTTGAGCGTGCCGAGGCGTTCGCGGAGCCGCGCGCCGCCGAGCCCGAGGCCGTCAACCCTCACCGTGAAGCTCGCGGCCTTCGTGTCGTTGTTGAAGGCGACGATGACGGCCTCGCCCCCGAGCACGCGCGCGTAGGCCGTCTGCTGCTCCTCGTCGTAAAGGTGAATCACAGAGCCGCGGCGGAGCGCCGGCAACTCCGCGCGGAGCTTAGCCAGAAGCTTGACGCGCTCGAACACGTCGTTCTCCGTGGCCGTGCGGCCGGACTTCTCGAAGGCGTTGCGCTCGTCGCCGGGGAAGCCGCCGGGGAAGTCGCGGCGGTTGTCGGGGTCGCCTCCGCCGGGCATGGCGAGTTCGTCGCCGTAGTACAGGAGCGGCGTGCCGCGCGTCGTCATCACGAAGGTCTGCGCGAGCTTCAGGCCCTCGGCCGTCGCGCCCTGCTCGTTCATGAAGCGCTGCATGTCGTGGACGCCGACGAAGGGGACGAGCGCCTCGGGGCGCGGGTAGAGGTGGTCGTGCGCGAGCACCTGCGCGAGCTTCCGCACCGACTCGCCTTTGGCGAAGGCGTCGCGGACGGCGTAGTGGAGCGCGAAGTCGTAGACGGTGTCGATGCCTGTGTCGATGCCGTCGCGCCCGACCTTGCCCCGCTGGAAGTAGGAGAGCAGCGCGGGGTCGCCGTCGAACAGCTCGCCGAGGACGTTCACGTTCGGGTACTCGGCGTGGATGGCGGCCGACCAGTCGCGCCAGAAGTGGCGCGGGACGTGCGGCAGCGTGTCCATGCGCACGGCGTCGAAGCCGACGGTGCCGAGCCACCAGAGCGTGTTCTGGATGAGGTAGCGGCGCACCTCCTCGTCGTCCTGGTTGAGGTCGGGGAGGATGTCGATGAACCACCCTTCGAGGTTGCGGCGGCGCGTCTCGGGGGAGGCGTGCGGGTCCATCGTCGTCCACTTCTGCCAGTTGTTGGAGAGGTGTTTCTCGACCGTGCCGTAGAACCAGGTCGGCGTCGGGCGGTCTGTGGCCCACGGGTGGTACGGGCTCGTGTGGTTGGCGATCTGGTCTTGAATGACCTTGAGCCCTGCGGCGTGCGCCCTGTCCACCAGCTCTTTGAGCTTCTGCATCGTGCCGTAGTGCTCCTCGACGCCGTAGAAGTCTATCGCGCCGTAGCCGTGGTAGGCGGTCGTCGGCCGCTTCGGGCCGCCCTCCGTCTCCGGGTACGTCTCGCGCTCGTCGAGCCGGTCTGTGTTGTCGTAGACGGGATTGATCCAGACGGCTGTGACGCCCAACTCCTTGAGGTAGGGCAGGCGTTCGATGATGCCTTGAAAATCGCCGCCGTGGTAGTAGCGCCCCTTCGAGCGGTCGTAGAGGCCGGGCGACTTCGGGGGGTTGTTGTTCGAGCGGTCGCCGTCGGCGAACCGGTCGGGCATGATGAAGTAGATCACGTCGTCGGGCGTGAAGCCCTGGAAGCGACCCGCGCGCGGGAGCGGCTCGTTGATGCCGAAGTTCGCGTCCGCACTCCCCAACGCCGTACTCACGCGCAGCAGACGTCTGCCGGGCTTCGCGTCCCTGTCGATGAACACGTCCACGAAGGCGTAGGTGCCCGCGTCGTTGACGCGCACGAGGCCGGTCTTGATTCCCTGCCCGACGGCCTCGACGCGCGCGCCGCCGAGGTTCTGCCCGCGCAGCATGACGCGCACGGGGTTGACGGAATGGTTCGCCCACCAGTCCGGCGGCTCGACCTTCGTCACCGAAGGCAGGCGCTGCGCCGCGCAGACGAGGGTGGCCGCGCAAACGAATACGAAGGAGAGGACGAGACGCGCGGTCGAAGTTTTGACAGTCGTCATAATTGCAATCGGGTGCGGCGCCGTAGCGGTCAGTACCACCCGCGGTAGCGGGCGGGCGTTTCGACATTGGCTTGGCGGTTGACGAGAGTCGCGCTGCCTTCAATCAGCATCCGGTATTCGTCACGCCCACCCGCTACCGCGGGTGGCACTGACCCGGCCCCGGGACACCTTCACCCCCACGTCTGCTTGAACTCGTAGCTCTCGGCCGTGTGCTCGGGGCGCTGCTCGGGGGGGACGGCGGGGAAGCGGCCGTAGAGTTCGGCGAGGCGGCGCAGGCGCGCGCCCAACTCCTCCTTCAAGTCCCCCGCGCGGAAGCGCCAGGACCAGTTGCCGGACATCGTGGCCGGCGTGTTCATGCGCGCCTCGGAGCCTAAGCCCAGCACGTCCTGCAAGGGCACGAGCGCGGTGTCGCCGGCCGAGGCGTAGAGGGCGCGGATGAAGTCCCAGTTGATCTCCGAGCCGTCGGTGCCGAGGTAGTCGAGGCAGTATTGGCGCTCGCGCTCGACCTGCGCGGCCGAGCGGACGGAGGAGCCGCCCGGCTCGCTCCGGAACCAGCCGGCCGCCGTGTCGTTGTCGTGCGTGCCCGTGTAGACGGCCGTGTTGCGGACGTAGTTGTGCGGCAGGTCTTTGTTCGTCGAGTCGGTCGAGAAGCCGAACTGAAGTATCCGCATGCCTGGGAAGCCGAACTCGTCGCGCAGCCCGACCACGTCGGGCGTGATGAAGCCGAGGTCTTCGGCGATGATGGGCAGCTCGCCCAGCTCGGCCTTGATGGCCGCGAAGAGCTCGCGGCCCGGCGCGTGCACCCACCGGCCGCGCTCGGCCGTCGCGTCGCCGCCCGGCACCTCCCAGTAGGCCGCGAAGCCGCGGAAGTGGTCGATGCGGATCACGTCCACGAGCGAGAGCGTCGCGCGCACGCGCCCGACCCACCAGCGGAAGCCGTCCTCGCCCATCCGCTCCCAGTCGTAGAGCGGGTTCCCCCAGAGCTGCCCCGTCCGGCTGAAGTAGTCGGGCGGGACTCCGGCGACGACGGACGGGCGGCCGTCCTCCGCCAGCTTGAAGAGGTCGGGGTGCGACCACACGTCGGCCGAGTCCTGCGCGACGAAGATGGGGATGTCGCCGACGATCTGTATATTCTGCCCGCGGCAGTACTCGCGCAGCCGCGCCCACTGGTCGAAGAAGAGGAACTGCTTGAACTTCACCTCCTCCACCTGCTCCGAAAGTCTCGCGCGGGCCTCGTCTAAAGCCGACGGGTCGCGCCGACGGGTCGGCGCCTCCCACTCCGTCCACGCCGCCTCCCGGTGCTCGCGCTTGAGCGAGCGGTAGAGCGCGTAGTCGTCGAGCCAGTGGGCCGAGGCGGATTTGAACTCCTCGAAGGCGGCGGCGACGATGGCCGGCTCGGTGCGCCGGAAGTTGTCGAAGGCTTCTTTGAGGAGCGCCTCCTTGTGCGGGAACGCCTCGCCGTACTCGACGCGGTCTTCCGCCAGCGCGGGCAGACCGTCGAGCGCGCCGGGCGCGAGCAGCCCCTGCTCGACGAGCAGCTCGGGGCTGACGAGCAGGGTGTTGCCGGCGAAGGCCGAGAAGCATTGATACGGCGAGTTGCCGTAGCCGGTCGGCCCGAGCGGCAAGACCTGCCAGAGGCTCTGCCCCGACGCGGCGAGGAAGTCTACGAAGCGGTACGCCTCGTGGCCGAGGTCGCCGACGCCGTGGCGGCCCGGCAGGCTGGTCGGGTGCAAAAGGATGCCGCAGGCTCTTGGGAAGCTCAACTCTCACCTCGCGCGTGTTTCGGTTTGGTTGAAAGCTACAACAAATATACCCCCGCGGCAACGGAAAAGAAGCGGCTAGCTCTGGGCCGGAAGGATGTGCGTCAAACGCCGCGGGGCGGCGGCTGAGTTTAGCCCGGCCTTTCAAGGCCGGAGACGACGAATGCTAACGAGTGCCCGTCGCGTCAGCGACGTTTGAACGGGCCGGGTCGCCTCACGCGTCGCTGACGCGACGCACCCATGCTCACTACGACTCAGACCCGGCCTTGAAAGGCCGGGCTAAACTCAAGCGCCGCCCCGCGGCGTTTGACGCACCGTCATCAATCAAGCTTGTAGAAGACTGCCGACTTCGCGGGTACCGTCAGCTTTAAAGAGCCACCGCCCACCGCGGGGCGGTCTTTCGCAACGAGGAGCGGTTCGAGCCGCGCGCCGTCGCGCAGGTCGAGGTAGGCGGCCGGAATCGTCAACTCCTTCGGCGCGGCGGCGCGGTTGAGGGCGACGACGACCGTCTCGCCCGCGTCGCGGCGTGCGTAGGCGTAGGCGTCTTCGTCGAAGTACAGGTCGAGGAGCGCGCCGCGCCGCAGCGCCGTGGACTGGCGGCGCACGCGCAGGAGGTCGCGCGTCCACTCGTACATGCGCTGCTCGGCGCCGGTGCGCCCCGCACGCTCGAAGGCGTTGCGCGCGTCGCCGGGGAAGCCGCCGGGGAAGTCGCGGCGGTTGTCCGGGTCGTCGCCGCCCTCCATGGCGATCTCCTCGCCCGCGTAGAGCTGCGGCGTGCCGCGGATGGTCAAGGTGTAGGCGAGGTGCAGCATCGCGCCTTCGAGCGTCGCGCCCGGCAGGGACATGAAGCGGCGCGTGTCGTGGTTGTTCGCCATCGTGACGAGTTGGCGCGGGTCGGGGTAGAGCGAGTCCGAGCGCAGGACGTGGCGCAGGTCGGAGGCGGGCCGCTTCCCCGTGAAGACGTTGCGCGAAACGTCCCACGCGGGGAAGTCGAAGACGGCGTCCATCCGCGTGTCGATGCCGTCCCAGCCCGCGCGCCCGCCGACGAAGAAGCTGGTGTGGACGGGGTCTTCGTTCCAGGCTTCGCCGACCATCCACATCGAAGGGTGCTGACGGTCGAGCGCACTGTTGAGGTCGCGGATGAAGAAGCGCGGCATGTACTGGACGGTGTCCTGCCGGATGCCGTCGATGCCGGTCACGCCGACCCACCAGAGCGAGTTCTGTATCTCGTAGCGCGCGACCTCCGCCTGCTCCTGGTTCATGTCGGGCAGGTCGTCGGAGAACCACCCGTCGAGCGTCTTGCGCCGCTCCGCCTCGGGCGCGTGCGGCGAGAGCAGCATGTCGCCGCGGAAGGGGTTGCGCATGTGGTTCGCCGGCGTGCCGTGGAACCAGTCCGGGAGCGGCGGCCTCTTCACCCACTCGTGCTGCGAGCCGACGTGGTTGGCGACCTGGTCTTGAATGACCTTGAGGCCGAGCGCGTGGGCCTTCTCGACCAGCTCGCGCAGCGTCTCCAACGTGCCGAAGCGGTCCTCGACCGCGTAGTAATCGATTGCGTGGTAGCCGTGGTAGTAGGTGTTCGGGCACCAGGGCTTGTCGCAGCGGTTGAGGCCGTTCCAGTTGTCGTACCACGGCGTCATCCAGATTGCAGTGACGCCAAGCTCCTTCAGGTAGGGCAGGCGGTCGATGACGCCGCGGAGGTCGCCGCCGTGCCACGCGCGCGGGTTGCGGCGGTCGTTCGCCTCGGGCGGCGCGTCCGCGGGCGCGTTGTTCGTGCGGTCGCCGTCCGCGAAGCGGTCGGGCATGATGAGGTAGATGACATCATCATTAGTGATGCCCCGGAAGTGCGTCGCGGGGTCGAGCGGCCGGTCGATGCGGAAGGGGACGGGCGCGGTGCCGACGCCGGAGGAGACGGTCAGCTCGTAGTCGCCGGGGCGCGCGTCCGGGTTGATGCGCACGTCCGCGAAGAGGTACGTGTGCGCGGCGTCGGTCTTCTGGTTGGAGACCTCGAACGGCGAGTCGCGGCCCGCGAACAGTTGGCGCAGGTTACGGCCGCGGATGAGCACGCGCACGGGGTTGACGGTGTGGCCGGCCCACCACGAAGGCGGCTCGACCTTCTCGACGCGCGGGACGTGGTTCTGCGCGCGCGCGGGGCCGGCCGCCAGCGCGAGCAGCGCGCACGCGGCGAAGTGTTTCGCGAAAGGGATTGCCGACCGCATCACCGTCATCCTTCGTCCTCCCGCCCCCGCCCCTTCCCTTCGGCTAACGCCTGAGCGTGCGCACGTAGGCGACCGCGGCGGCGATCTCCTGGCGCGAGAGCTTCTTCTTGAAGGCGGGCATCTGGCCGAGCCCGTTGGAGACGGACGCGACCATGCGCGACGTGCTGCGGCTGCGCTGCCAGGCCGGGTCGGACATGTCGGGCGGCTCGACGATCTCGGCCATGCGCGTGCGCCCCGCCCCGTCCGCCCCGTGGCAGCGCGTGCACCGCGCCTCGTAGACGGCCCGCCCGCGCTCGGCCTGCGAAGGGCCGCGCCCCTTCTTCGTCTCGGCCGCCTTCGAGACGACGGAGACCGCGGCCGAAGCCCCGAGCAGACAGGCCGCCGCCAGAGACAGAACGACTCTCTTTCTCTTCATGCGTTGAGTTGTCCCCTTGAGTTCGATGTCGATGAAAAGCTCTTGCCTCTTTCGCGCCGCGCGTCAACGCCCGGGGGGCTTTGGCGGGACGTTCTGGTTCCGCGAGGCGTTCGGCTCCTGCACGTTGACGGACGGCTCGGGCAGCGGCGGCTCCTCCGGCGGCTTCGGCTCCCTGTCGCCCCCGGCCGACTGGCGCGCGCCCTCCAGTCGGTGGAAGAGGGCCAGCTCGTCCTTCGCCTCGCCCGCCCTCTTCAGGCGCGAGAGCGCGAGGAACAGCTGGTAGTGGACGCCCGGGTCTTTCCCGTTGAGCGCCGCGGCGCCGCGCAGAACCTCGACGGCCTCCTCGTAACGCTTCAGCCGGAGGAGGAGGCGGCCCAGATCGTAGCGCGGCGGGAAGAGCTTCGCGTCGAGCCCGGCGGCGCGCCTGAGCAGTTGCTCGGCCTCCGCGTCCCGGCCGCGCTGGATGGCGATGTAGCCGAGGTTGGCGAGCACGTCGGCGCTGTCGGGCTGCAAGGCGAGCGCGCGCCGGAAGGCCGACTCCGCGTCGTCGTAGAGCCCCTGCCCGCGCGCCGCGTAGCCGACGAGGAAGTGAACCTGCGGCACGTCGGGGAAGCGGCGCGCTGCCTCCTCGTAGACGGCGCGCGCCGCGTCGTAGTTCTGGCGGCGGAAGTGCGCCGCGCCGTGGCGTATGTAGTAGACGAGCTTCGAGGGGTCTTGCCGGACGGCGCGCTCGTAGAAAGGGACGGCGTCGGCGGTGCGCCTGCGCTTCGACAGCTCCTCGGCGATCATGAAGTTCGCCTCCGGGTAGACGGCCCTGACCTCAAGCGCCTTCCGCCAGTGGCCGAGCGCCTCGTCGCCCCGGCCGCGCGCCGAGGCGACGAGGCCCAGGCGGTAGAGCGGCTCCGCCTCGCCGGGGCGCAGCGCCGCCGCGGCTTCGAGGGCGCGCGCGGCCTCTTCGAGCCGGTCGAGGTTGTAGCGCGCGACGCCGAGGTTGTAGAGCACCTCGTAGGTGTTCGGGCGCAGCGCGTCGGTGCGCTCGAAGAGGCGGGCCGCGTGCTCGTAGGCGCCCGACTGCGCGAGCGCGAGTCCCAGCGTGAAGAGTGCGCGCGCGTCCTCGCCCGCGCCGCGCTCGATTGACGCGATCAATTTCGAAGCCTCCGCCGCGCGCCCCGCGCCGAGGTACGCGCGCGCGAGCAGAAGCAGAAGCGTCGGGTCGGCGCGCACGTCCGCGGGCGGCTCGCCCGCGCGCACGCCGGAGGCGCGCTCAAGGAGCGGGACGGCGCGCCGGTAGTCGCCGCGCGAGGCGTAGATGGCGCCGAGGTTGTAGACGGACTGTGCGTGCGTCGGGGTGAAGCGGAGGACGGTCTCGAAGGCTTCGACGGCCTGTTCGAGCCGGTTCGTGCGCGCGAGCAGGACGCCGAGGTTGGCCTGCGCGGGGACGTTCTTCGCGTCGAGGCGGATCGCCTCGCGGTACTCGCGCTCGGCCTCGGCGGCCAGCCCGCGCTGGTCGAGGATGACGCCGAGCACGTTGCGCGCCTGCGCGTCGCGCGGCGACCCTTCGACGATGCGGCGCGCGCGGGCTTCGGCCTCCTCCAGCCTGCCCGCCTGCACGAGCGCCGCGACCTCGCCGAGCGCCGCGGAGTTGTCGGCGGCCGGGGTCGTGTCGGCGGCGGCGGGGCGCTGGCGCTGCGCGGTGCGCGCCGACTTCTGCGCGACGCACGCTTGCGCCGCGGGCGGGCGGAGGGACGCGGCGGCTGCGGCGGCGACGGCGGAGAGCGTGACGCAGAACGCGAGCAGGGCGTCCGCCGCCGTCGTCGTTTTGCTCGGTCTCGTCTTCATGTTCATGCCCCCGGCGCGGCCGCGGCGTTTCACACGCGCCCCCGCCGGGGTTGACCTGAGCTTAAGGCCCGCCGCGCCCGTTTCTCAAGCGGGGAGCGCCTTAAAGGAATCGGGCGGCGCGCCGGACTTGGCCCGCGCGCCGCCCGAGTTAGTGTCCCGCGCCGGAGGCCGGCGGTTCAGAAGAGCAGCTTGATGGCGAACTCGATCTGCCGCCGGCGCTGCTCGCTCGTGTCCCTGCCGAAGTCGCCCGTGTTGTTGATGTCGCCGTTCGGGAACGAACGGTTGACGCGATTCAACACGTTGTAGGCAGAGAACCGGAACTGCGCGTTGAAGTCTTCGCTGATCCAGCGGACGGGGAAGTTCTTGAAGAGCGAGGCGTCCCAGTAGAACTGCTTCCGGCCGCGGAACACGTTGCGGCCGAGCGACCCGATCTTCGGCCCGTTCGGGTCGCCGGCGAAGACGGGCGTGACCGCCGAGCGGAAGGCCGCGCGGTTCAACTGGCGGCCCGCGGCGCGGTCGGCCGCCGTCGGCGTCGGGTCGCCGATGATGTCCACGCGCCCGCCGTTGGCCGTCACGTTGTAGACGGGGCCGCTCTGGGCCGTGATGATGTTGTTGAGCTGGAACCCGCCGATGAAGAAGTCGAGCGCGCGCGGCATGTCCGAGCCGTAAGCGCGCCCGCGGCCCAAAGGCAGGTCGAGGACGTTGGCGAAGGTGAAGCGGTGGCGGATGTCCGTGTCGGAGTTGCCGCGTTCGAGCTCGGGGCGGAGCGGGTTGTCGGGGCCGCAGTCGCGCGCGCTCGCGCCGTTCGAGCAGATGCCGCCGGGCGAGTCGTCGATGGCGTGCGCCCATGTGTAGGACGACAGAATCGAGAGGCCGCGGCTGAAGCGCTTCTCCAGCTTGGTCTGTAGCGCGTTGTAGCTCGAACTGCCCGTGTACTGGGTGGCGACCACCTCGCTGATGCCCGGCACCTCGCGCGAGCCGGGGCCGCCCTGGTCGCCCGCCGTGCCGATGTTACGGAGCACGAGCAGGTTCCTGCCCGCCGAGCCCACGTAGCCGACCTCGGCCAGCCAGTTCGGCGCGAACTCGTACTGCACGGTCAGGTTGTACTGGTGGTACAGCTCGTCCTTGCGGTTCGGGTCGATGTAGAGCAGGCGCCCGCCCGTCGGCGCGGCGAAGGTCGTGCCCGGCGCGGCGACCGTGCCGACCGAAGTGGGCACGCCCACGTCGAACAGGTAGCGGCGCGGGATGCCCGCGCAGCCCGTGCTGGACGGGTTCGTGATCGGGTTGCAGTTGTAGCTGGACGCGCCCGTGCCGGGGTTGGCGGTCAGGGGCTGCGCGCCGCTCACGTCGGTCGTGTAGAGGATGCCGTAGCCGCCGCGGACGACCAGCGTCTTATCCTCCTTCAGCCCGCTGTAGGCGAAGCCGATGCGCGGCCCGAAGTTGTTCTTGTCGGTGTCGGCGAGGTCGCGCCCGCCCGGCGCGTTCTCGCCCGCGACGACGATCCGGCGCGTCGCCGGGTCGAAATTCGTCTGCGCGTCGAAGCGCTCGGTCGGCGCGGTGAAGATGTCGTAGCGCAGGCCGAGGTTGAGCGTGAGGTCGGGGCGCGCCTTCCAGTCGTCCTGCACGAAGAAGGCGATCTCCTTGGTCGACTGGAAGAAGGGGCCGCCCGGGTCGCCGCGCGTCAGGAAGCCGGGGCTGTAGCCCAGGAGGAAGTTGGCGAGCGACGAGCCGGTGTCGTTCGCGCCGATGCCGTTGTAGTTGCCGGAGACGAAGCCGCGGTCGATGCTGTTGCCGGTGGCGGGGTCGGCGACGTTCGACGTGCCGTACTGGTAGTTGCCCTTCGTGCCGCCGTTGCGCCCGCCGTCGTAGTTGCTGTTCTGGCGGACGCGGTAGTCGCCGCCGAACTTGAAGGTCGAGCTGCCTTTGACGACCGTCGCCGTGTCCACGAAGTTGAAGTTGTTGGAGAGGAAGTAGAACGGCCCGCCGTCGCCCGTGAACTCGGTGGCGCGGTCGGTCCCCGTCAGGTTATCGACGATGCCGACGAGGACGACGCCGCTCGACGTGCCGCTCAGGTTGATGTTGCGCGCGCCGAGGTTGGCCGAGACGTTCGGGCTGAACCCGCCCGTGCCGTTGACGCCCGTGTTGAAGATGCCGATCTGGACGCGCGTCACGCCGAAGCGCGCGTCGTTGACGACGGAGGGCGAGAAGATGTGCGTGTCGCCCATCGTGAAGCCCTTCGAGTTGCCGAACTCGTCGCCCGCCGAGGGGCCGGCCGGGAGGTCGTTCCCGTTCGGCGAGGAGCCGAGCGGGAAGAAGTTGTCGCGCGAGCGCGCCGTGTCGGACTTGCTGTAGCGCGCGAAGAACGAGTTGGCGTCCGTGATGCGGTGGTCGATCTTGATGTCGTAGCTGTCCACGTTGGCGCGCTCGGCGCGGTTGGTGGAGAAGTTGCGCCCCGCGCCGGGCAGGTTCGGGAGCGGGAAGGCGTTGACGTAGTTCAGGGCGAACGGCGAGAGCGGGCCGCAGGCCGCGCAGTTCCGGAGGTCGTTGCCGGGGATCGGGTTGCCGTTGGGGTCGAAGAGAGTGCCCTGCGGCGCGTTGACGAAGCGGGTCGTGCCGTCGGGGTTCCGGATGGTGTACCGGACGACGTTCGGGCGCAGCAGCTCGCTGAAGTCGCCGACGCGCATCCGCGCCGTCGGGACGGGCACGTCCGAGGGCGACTCGCCGCCGCCGAAGATGGGCGTGCGGTTGCGCTGGCCCGCGAGCGAGACGAAGAAGAAGCTGCGGTTGCGCCCGTCGTAGAAGTGCGGCCCGCCTTCGCCGAAGCGCGGGAGGAAGATGGGGCCGCCGACGACCCCGCCGTAGTTGTGCGTGATGTAGTTCGGGACGGGCGTGTTGGGGTTGTCGAACCTGGAGGCGGCCGCGCTCAGGAAGCGCCCCTGGTACTGCTCGAAGGCCGTGCCGTGCACCTCGTTGCCGCCGGACTTGAAGGTCGTCGAGATGACGCCGCCGCCCGCGCGCCCGCTCTCGGCCGTCGGCACGCTCGACTCGACCTTGAACTCGGCGATGGCGTCCGGGTTCGGGTAGATGGCGATCTGGCCGAACTGCGACTCGTTGTTGTCGACGCCGTCGAGGCGGAAGTTGTTGTTGGTGGCGCGGGCGCCGTTGACGACGAGGACCGAGCCGCCCGACTCGCGGAAGCGCGTGGACTCCGTGTTGTTCTGGCCGCCCCCGCCGGCGACGAAGTTGCCGCCGCCGCCGAGCAGGCCGAGGTTCGGGCGCGTGACGCCCGGCGACAGCGCCGCCAGCAGCGTGAAGTTGCGCTGCGAGATCGGCAGGTCGGTCACCTCGCGCCCCGTGATCAGGTCGCCGCGCACGCTCGTCTCGGTCTCGGCGAGCGGGGCCTCCGCCGTGACGGTGACCGTGTCGCCGCCGACGCCGCTCACGTTGAGCGCGACGTCGACGGCCTGCCGCGCGTTGGTCTCGACCTTGACCTGCTCGACCGTCGTGTTCTGGAACCCGGCGGCCGTGATGTCGAGGCGGTAGACGCCGGGGTCGAGCGCGGGGATCGTGTAGGTGCCGTCGTCGCTCGTCGTCGCCTCGCGCGACTGGCCGGTCGCGAGCTCGGTCACCGTCACTTTGGCGTCCTTGACGACCGCGCCGTTGGGGTCTGTGACCGTGCCCGTGATGGTGCCCTTGTTCGACTGCGCGCCCGCGGTGAGCGCGGAGGCGGCTATCAGAAGGGCGGCACAGCCGGCGCGTAAGAAGATGCGGGAGACTTCGCGGAGTGTAGACATAACAAACCTCGATTACGGACGGGCGGACCCGTCTGCCGGGAACCGAAAGCCGCAGACTCACACCGATACTGACGGGTGTGCGACGGCCTTCGGGGTTAGGCCGTCTGAATGTTTGAGAGCGTTTGCTGAGATAAGAAGTATTGCCTGACCGTTTGTTGCCTGTCCGAACGAAGGTTTTTAATACAGATTCAGAGGGCTGTCAACGAATTTCTGTCCGGCGACCACCGAAGGGTTCGGCGCTCAACTTCGGCCCGGCCCGCCGAGCCCCCTCTTCGACTCGTCTATCAGTTCGTTGTTGCGCTCGTAGGAGTGAGGCGCGTCCTCCCCTTCAGGGCGGGGCGGGTAGATGTGTCGCCGGTAGACTGGGTAGGCTTCCGTGCGCAGGTGCGCGAGCATGTGGTGGCCGCGCCGCGCGGCGCGCTCGTGGCGGAGCGCGGAGATGTCCACGGGCGCGACGACGATGCGCTCGCCGGGGCCGGGGCTCGCCTCGGCGAGGACGCGGCCGTCGAAGTCTATGACCTGACTGCCGCCGGGCCAGGAGTAGGGCGGGTAGTGCTTGAGGCTCGCGCCCTGGTTGGCGGCGACGACGTAGGCCGTGTTCTCGATGGCGCGGCAGCGGTTGACCACAGTCCACCAGTCCATCGGCGGCGTCGCGCCCCACGGATCCATGTAGGCCGAGACTCTGACCAGCACCTCGGCGCCGTTCGCGGCGAGCTGCCGCATCGCCTCGGGGAAGAGCCAGTCGTAACAGACGGCGCAGCCGATGCGCCCGATCTCCGTGTCGGCCACGGGGAAGAGCGGCTCGTCGTAGCCTTCGAGGTCGTGCGGGCTCGCGTGCACCTCGTACGGGACCCACGTGTTGACCTTGCGGTATTTATAGAGCACGCCCGCGGGGCCGACGAGGCAGGTGGTGTTGAAGACGGCGCCGGGGTATCGGTCGTCGCGCTCCAGCATCGTCCCCGACTGGATGTAGAGGCCGTGCTCGCGCGCCTTCATCCCCAGCGCCTCCGTGTGCTCGTTCGGGATTTGGACGGCGAGCTTCTCCAGCAACTCCTTCACGGTCGGGAAGACCGGCGCCGCGTGTGCGAACTCGGGGAAGACGACCAGCCGCACCGGCAGGAACGGCGCCGCCCCCGCCACCGCCGAGTCGATCAGCGACAGCATCCGCTCCGTGTTGCGCCGCATCTCGCGCCGCTCCACCGGGTTCGGCATGTCCGTCTGGCAGGCCGCGACCGAGTACCTGATGTGGGTCATATGCAGGATTGTCTTAAGAGGATTAGGAGAGCTGGGCGATGACCTCTTGCACTTCGGCCGGCAGGTTGATGGGGATGAAGAACCGGGCCGGGTAGACGGCGGCCTCGCCCGCCTCATCAATCACGCGTGCGAACTCGCCCGTGACCTCGATCTCGTAAATCTTACGCGGCACGAGCAGCTCCAGGTCGTCGGTTTCGACGCAGACCGCCAAAGCCTTTACCGGCGGGGGAAAGGGGTCAGGCACCTCGTAGACGAACTCTCGTGAAGGTTGAGCCTCACCGCGGAAAATTTTTCCGGCCTCGACGATGCTTTCCTTCAACCCTTCGAAGTCTTCCTTTTTCATCGGAGCCACTCCCCAAGAAGCTTACGCACTTCCTTTAACTCGTCGGGCGTCAAATCTTTCTTCTCGCTCTTGGCATAGATGTCGAGCATAAAGAACGTGCCGCGCGCTGGCGCCAAATAATAGATCACGCGCGCCCCCCCGCTCTTCCCCTTCCCTACAATCGACCAGCGCATTTTGCGAATGCCACCGCCGGCCTGTATTAAGTCTCCGGCCTCGGGGTTATGGAGCAAATACCACTGCAACTGAGCGTACGCCTCGTCACCCAGATATTCTAACACGCGCCGCGTGAACCGGGCTGTCTCACGAAAACTGAATAGTCGCATACCCTCTCCGAGGGCAGGCGGAATCAGCAAAAGGGCAGTTGAGGTTTTGTCGTGCGGGTTGCGACGCAGGATAGCACGAATGCGGCTTCGGCGCGCTGAAACCTTAACCCCGCGGGTTGCGTTTGACTGGCGGCGCGGGGCGGTCTAGCATCTGTGCTCCCGCTCTCCCGTTCGGCCCGAGGCAATTGGATTTCATCCGAAAAACTGTAAACGTTGGACTGCGAGCGCGCGGCGCCGGAGGTGTCTCCGGCGGCGGCGCGTCCCGCCTGCCGACAGGAGTCTTTTATGAAACGCAAACGACCTTCGGCGCTCTTGCTGTTGGTGCTCTCCGTCTCGACGCTCACGGGGGGGATGCCGCGCGTGGCCGACGCACAGTCAAGTAGCAACGTCTCGCTCGACGCGCTCGCGGAGGGCAAGGCGGTCGGCGGCTTCCGCGCCGAGGCCGTCTACCTCAACGACTCGGACAAGCCCTTCGGCGCGCGCCTCCGCCACGCGCGGACGGGCTTCACGCTCGACTACCTCCAGATTCAGTCGGTGCCGCAGGTCTTCGTGTGGGTCAACTCGTTCCCGACCTCCGAGCACGGCGAGCCGCACACGCAGGAGCACCTGCTCCTCGGCAAGGGCAACGTCGGGCGCGCGCACGCGGGGCTGGAGAGCATGTCGCTCGCCGGCTCCTCGGCCTTCACGCAGCAGTGGCGCACCTGCTACCACTTCCACACGGCGGCCGGGCCGGAAGTCTTCTATAAACTTTTCGAGAGCCAGTTGGACGCGCTGCTCCACCCCGACTACACGGACGAGGAGATACGGCGCGAGGTGAGCCACTGGGGCGTGAGCGAGAACCCGGCGGATAAGAAGTTGAGCCTCGAAGAGAAGGGCACGGTCTACCAGGAGATGCGGACGACCTACGACCGCCCCGTGAGCCGCCTCTTCCGCGCCATCAACCAGGCGGTCTACGGCGCCGACCACCCGCTGGCGATGTCTTCGGGCGGCTGGCCCGACGCGATCCGCGAGATGAAGCCGGAGGACATACGCAAGTTCCACGCGGACAACTACCGCCTCGGCAACATGGGCATGGTCGCCTCCTTCCCGAAGGAGATGCCTCTGGGCGAGGTGGTCGCGCGCCTCGACGCCGTCTTCAACCGGCTTGAGCCGAAGCGGGAGGGCCGCCGCTTCCGCGGCGAGTCCGACATCCCCGACCCGAAGCCGGCCGCCGCGGGCACCACGCGCCTCGTCGAGTACCCGCACAAGAACGAGCAGCAGCCGGGCTGGGTCCTGTTCGCATACCCGGCGCAGCTCTCGCTCGACACGAAGGAGAAGACGCTCCTCAGCCTCTTCCTCTCGAACGTCGCGGGCGACCCGACGACGAACCTCTACAAGCTGTTCGTGGACACCAAGACGCGCGTGATGGAGACGGGCGCGAAGAGCGTCTTCGCCTTCCTCGACGACGAGATGGTCGAGGGGAACCCCGTCTACGTCGGCCTGACGGACGTGGCGCCCGCGAACATGACGGACGAGAAGATCGGGGACATCCGCCGGAAGATCATGGACGAGGTGCGGCGGGTCGCGTCGTTCGCGGACGGCTCGGCCGAGCTGAAGGAGTTCAACGAGCGCCTGAAGAGCCGCGTCGTGCAGACCCGCCGGACGCTCTCGAAGCTCGTCAACTCGCCGCCGGGCTTCGGCTTCCGCAGCTCCGACTCCGGCTGGATGACGCACCTCGTCGACCTCAACCGCACGCCCGGCTTCCGCAAGTCGGTCACGCTCAAGCCGGAGCTGGCGGCGGTCGAGCAGGTCGTCTCGTCGGACAAGAACGCCTGGCGCGACCTGGTCGCGCGCTGGAAGCTGGCCGAATCAGTCCCGTACGCCGTCGCCGCGAAGCCCTCGCCGCAGATGCTCGCGCGCGACGAGCAGGAGCGCGCCGCGCGCGTGAAGGCCGAGACCGAGCGCGTGATGAAGAGGTACGACGTGGAGGTCGAGCAGGAGGCCCTGCGCCGCTTCAAGACCGACTACGACGCGGCGACCGCGGAGCTGGAGAGGCTGGCGGGCCGGTCGGCCTCGCTCAAGTTTTTGGAGCGGCCGCCGCTCACGCTCGACGACCAGCTCGACTACAAGGTCACGACGCTCCCCGGCAACGTCCCGCTCGTCGCGTCGAACTTCGAGAACATGACGAGCGCGACGACCGGGCTCGCGCTCCGCCTCGACGGCGTGCCGCAGGAGAGGCTCTTCTACCTCTCGGCCATGCCGCCGCTCCTGACGCAGACGGGCGTCGTCAAAGACGGCCGGCCCATCCCGTTCGAGCAGATGAGCGAGATGCTCAAAAAGGAGGTTCTGTCGCTCAACAGCTACTTCAGCACGAACTTCCGCACGAACCGCGCGGAGCTGGTCGTGCGCGGCGCGGGCAACGACGCGGCCGAGTCGCGGCGCGCCTTGCAGTGGATGAAGCTCGTACTCACGAGCCCCGACTGGCGCCCGGAGAACCTCGCGCGCATCCGGGACGTGCTCGATCAGGTCTTGAGCGGCATGCGCAACCGCACCCAGGGGTCGGAGGAGTCCTGGGTCAACGAACCGGCGAACGCCTACTGGCGGCAGGACAACCCTCTGCTCCTCTCGGTCTCTTCGTTCATGACGCAGGCGCACAACGTCCAACGCCTCCGCTGGCTCCTCAAGGACGCGGGCGAGGGCGCGCAGCGCGAGGCCGTCTCGAACTTCCTGGAGAGCCTGGCCCGCGCCGGCAGGTTCCCGGTGGTCACGGCGTCGGACGAAACCTTCGAGGTGTCGTCGGCCCGCGCCGCGCAGATGACGCGGCGCGACCTGAAGGGGCTCCTCGCGGCCATGCAGGGCGACAAGGACGCGGCCGCCAAGATTCAGCCCGCGGTCGATACCCGCCTGGTCGCCTTCAACAAACTTCCCGACGGCGCGAAGGCGCTCGCGGCCGACGCGGCGAAAGACCTCGACCAGCTGCTCGCGGACATCCCCGACGAGACGCTCGGCGTGGACTGGAACTACCTCGTCATGCAGATCCGCCGAGACCTGCTCGTCCCGCCCGCGCGGGCGCTGGCCGAGCTGAACGAGGTGCGGCAGAGCTTGTTGAAGACCGGCGGGGCGCGGATGTTCATGATCGGCTCGACGCCGGTGCGCGCGTCGCTTGAGCCGGGCGTGCGCGACCTCCTCGCCGGCTTGCAGACCGCGCCGCACGCGCCCGCGAAGTACACGACGGCGAGGCTCGTCGAGTCGCGCGTGCGGGAGCGTTCGAAGGATAAGAACAGGCCGGTCTTCGTCGGGCTCGTCAACCCGAACACGCAGGGCGGCGTCTTCCTCAACTCGGCGCCGATGGCGACCTACGCCGACGCGGACAACAGGGAGGCGCTCCTGGACTTCCTCGCCTCTCGCCTCTACGGCGGCGGCGGCGCGCACGGCATCTTCATCAAGACGTGGGGCGCGGGGCTCGCCTACTCGAACGGCCTCGGCGGCTCGCCCGCGCTGGGCCGCGCCAGCTACTACGCCGAGCGCACGCCGGAGCTGCCGCAGACGCTCCGCTTCGTCATCGAAGAGCTGAAGAAGGCCAGGCCCGACCCCGGGCTCGTCGAGTACGCCGTCGCGGTCGCCTTCTCGCAGTTCCGCTCGGCCTCCGGCTACGAGTCGCGCGGCGAGCAGATGGCGAACGACATCGCCGACGGCACGCCGCCCGAGGCGGTGCGCAAATTCCGGCAGGGGCTCTTAGACCTGCGCAAGTCGCCGAACCTCTCGGACGAGCTGTTCAGGCGGATGAACGCGGTCTACGCGCGGATACTCCCGGGCCTGGGCGCGAAGGCTTCCGAAGTCGAGGGCGGCGTCTACTACGTCATCGGCCCCGAGAAGCAGCTCGCGGCCTACGAGCAGTACCTCAAGACGGTCGAAGGCCCCGACGCCCGCCTCTTCCGCATCTACCCGCGCGACTACTGGATTCGCGCGAGCGGCGAGGGGTCTAATTGATTCGCGTCTTGTGTCCGGAGTGAGTTGAATTCACCACGGAGGCACGGAGGGCTCGGAGGGGGGACAGAGTTTTCAAGACTCTGTCCCCCCCCGAGCCCTCCGTGCCTCCGTGGTGAACCGCCCTTCACGCCGACGTCAACCGCCGCCGGCAGGTGCGGGCCTACTCAGCCGAAGATGTCGCGCACCTTGTCCATGAGCCCCTTGTCGGTGAGGTCTTTCTCCTCGATCTGGGCGAGCTGTTCGAGGAGCTTGCGCTGCTCGCGCGTGAGCGTCGTGGGCGTGACGACCGTGACGGAGACGAAGAGGTCGCCGCGGCCCCGGCCGCCCAGGACGGGCATGCCGTGCCCCTTCAGGCGGAAGACCGTGCCGGTCTGCGTCCCCGCCGGCACCTTCAGACTCTCCTGCCCGTCGAGCGTCTGCACGGTCGTCTCCGAGCCGAGCGCGGCCTGCGCGAAGGTGATGGGGACGGAGGCGTAGAGGTTGTTCCCCTGACGCTCGAAGACGTCGTGCTCCTTGACGTGGATGACTACGTAGAGGTCGCCCGCGGGGCCGCCCTGCGCGCCGGCCTCGCCCTCGCCCGCGAGCCGCAGCCGCGAGCCCGTCTCGACGCCCGCCGGAATCTTCACCTCGATCTGCTTCTCGCGCTCGACGCGCCCCGCGCCCTTGCACTGCTCGCAC
Organism: Pyrinomonadaceae bacterium; assembly: GCA_036389235.1. Taxonomy (GTDB): domain Bacteria; phylum Acidobacteriota; class Blastocatellia; order Pyrinomonadales; family Pyrinomonadaceae; genus QHXN01. The sequence goes on from DASVQJ010000208.1 coordinate 37,700, forward strand.
GGCGTGCGGATGACGCGCCCCGCGCCGCGGCACTGCCCGCAGGTGCGCGCCACCGAGAAGAAGCCCTGCTGATACCTGACCTGCCCCGTGCCGCTGCACCCCGGGCACGTCTCGGGCTGCGTGCCCGGCGCCGCCCCCGTCCCCTTGCAGCCGTCGCAGGCTTCGAGGCGGGGGATGCGCAGCTGCGCCGTCATCCCCTCGGACGCCTCTTCGAGCGTCATCTCCAGGTCGTAGCGGAGGTCTGCGCCGCGCTGCGCCGCGCCGCGCCGCCCGCCCGACCCGCGCCCGCCGCCGAACACGTCGCCGAAGCCGAAGAGGTCGCCGAGGATGTCCTCGATGCCGCCGAACCCCTGCGCGCCCCAGTTGGCCTGCGCGCCGCCGGCGCCCGCGACGCCCGAGTGGCCGAAGCGGTCGTAGCGCGCGCGCTGGTCGGCGTCGGAGAGGACGGAGTAGGCTTCGGCCGCCTCCTTGAACTTCTCCTCGGCCTCCGCGTCGCCGGGGTTCTTGTCCGGGTGGTAGCGGACGGCGAGCTTGCGGTAGGCGCTCTTGATCTCCGCCTCGTTCGCGCCCCGGCTCACGCCGAGGACTTCGTAGTAGTCGCGTTTTGCCATATGAGTTAGAGGTCCGAAGGGAAAAGTTTAAGGTTCAAAGTCCGGTTTGGCAAACGCCAACTTCGAACTTTGAACCTCGAACTTCGAACCCGTATTTCCCCGCCGGCTCAGCGGCCGTTGTGCTCGACGACGGGGTTGAGCATGGCGAGGGCGAGCTGCTGCGAGATGCGCTCCAGCTTCTGCGTGCCCTCCTGGATCGCCTCGACGTTCTCGGACTTGAGCAGCTCCTCGCACTCGGCGAACGCGTCCTGCGTGATGGCGCGCTCGCCCGAGGAGAGCCCCGAGCCGAACTCCGTGAAGGTGCGCTGCGCGTTGCGCAGGAGCCCTTCGAGCTTGGTGCGCTGCACGAGGAGTTCGCGCGCGCGGCGGTCGGCCTCGGCCGACTGCTGCGCCTCGGCGATCATGCGGTCGATCTCGTCGCCCGAGAGGCCCGACGTGGGCGTCACCTTCATCTGCTGCTGCCGGCCGCTCGCCCGGTCCGTGGCCGCGACGCTGAGGATGCCGTTGGCGTCCACCTCGAACGTCACCTCGATCTGCGGCCCGCCGCGCGGCCCCGGCGGGATGCCGACCAGCTCGAACTTGCCCAGGCTGCGGTTGTGCTGCGCGATCTCGCGCTCGCCCTGGAGGACGTGAATCTCGACCGACGACTGGTTGTCGACGACGGTCGTGAACGTCTGGCTGTTGTGGAGCGGGATGGTCGAGTTGCGCTCGATGAGCTTGTGGAAGAGGCCGCCGCGCGTCTCAAGGCCGAGCGAGAGCGGGAGCACGTCGAGCAGCACGATGTCCTTCACGTCGCCGGTCAGCACGCCGCCCTGGATGGCCGCGCCCATCGCGACGACCTCGTCCGGGTTGATCTCGGACGAGGGGTCTTTGCCGAAGATCTCGCGCACGGTGCGCGAGATGATGGGCGAGCGCGTCTGGCCGCCGACGAGCAGCACCTTGTCGATGTCCTTCGGCTGGAGCTTCGCGTCCCACAGGGCCTTCTGGCACGGCTCGACCGTGCGCTCGACGAGGTCGGAGATGAGGTTCTCGAACGCCTCGCGCGTCAGGGTCTTGCTGAAGTGCTTCGGGCCGGAGGCGTCCGCCGCGATGAAGGGCAGGTTGATGTTCGTCTCGGAGAGCGAGGAGAGGTCGCACTTCGCGCGCTCGGCGGCCTCCTTCAGGCGCTGCAACGCGAGGCGGTCGGAGCGGAGGTCGATGCCGGTCTCCTCGCTGAACTGCTTCACCATCCAGCCGATGACGCGCTCGTCGAAGTCCTCGCCGCCGAGGAAGGTGTTGCCCGACGTGGCGAGCACCTCGTAGACGCCGTCGTTGATTTCGAGGATCGAGATGTCGAACGTGCCGCCGCCGAGGTCGTAGACGGCGATGCGCTCGCTCTCGCCCCGGCCCAGGCCGTAGGCGAGCGCGGCGGCCGTCGGCTCGTTGATGATGCGCTCGACGCGCAGGCCGGCGATCTTGCCGGCGTCCTTCGTGGCCTGCCGCTGCGTGTCGTCGAAGTAGGCGGGGACGGTGATGATGGCCTCCGTCACCGGCTCGCCGAGGAAGTCTTCGGCCGCGGCCTTCAGGCGTTGCAGGACGATGCCGGAAATCTCCTGCGGGCTGTAGACGCGCCCCTGCACCTGTATGCGCGCGTCGCCGTTCGACGCCTCGACGATCTCGAAGGGCGAGGTCTCGCGCGCGCGCACGACCTCCTCCTCCTTGTGCTTGCGGCCGATGAGCCGCTTGACGGCGTAGATGGTGTTGGCGGCGTTGGTGACGGCCTGGCGCTTGGCGATCTGGCCGACGAGGCGCTCGCCCTTGTCGGTGAACCCGACGACCGTGGGGGTGGTGCGCCCGCCCTCCTTGTTCGGCACGATCTGCACCGCGCCGCCCTCCAGGACGGCCACGCAACAGTTGGTCGTTCCCAAATCGATTCCGACTACTTTGCCCATAGTTTTTACCGAAGTGATGCGTGATAAGTGATGCGTGACAAGGGGGTGAGCGAAGCAATAAGGTCGTTCTTATCACTCATCACTCATCACTCATCACTGTCGCGTAGCGACTTTGACCATCGCGGGCCGCAGCAGCTTGTCGCCGAGGCGGTAGCCGCGCTGCATCTCCTGCGTGACCGTGTCGGGCTCGGCCGCGTCCGTCGCCTCGGCGGCGACGGCCTCGTGGACGTGCGGGTCGAAGCGCTCGCCGACCGTGGGGACGACCTCGACCCCCAGGCCTTCGAGCACGCCGCCGAGCTGGCGGTTGATGAGTTCGACGCCGTGGAGGAAGTGCCGGAACTCCTCCGACTCTTTGACCTCGACGACGCGCTCGGCGTCGAGCGCGCGCTGGAGGTTGTCGAGCACGGGCAGGAGCCGGAGGACGACCTCGCCGAGCGCGCGGTTGTAGGTCTCCGTGCGCTCGCGGTCGGTGCGCTTGCGGAAGTTGTCGAAGTCGGCCGTGCGGCGCGCGAGCCTGTCGTTCAAGTCCTGCCGCTCTTCGGAGAGTTTCTTGAGTTCGGCCTCGACGCGGCGCAGCTCCGCGCGCGTCGCGATCAGCTCGGCCACCTGCGGGCCGGCGCCGCCCGCGGCGTTGCGCGCCGGCTCCGAAGCGGCGCCCGAGGCGCCCCCGCCCTTCTCTTCCGGCTCGGCGTGCGAGGCCGTCGTGTCCTGGTCGTTGCGGCTGCGCGGCAGCTCCGAAGGGTCTGTGCTGCCTGGGACGCCCGTCCCGCCCGAGCCCGTCTCGCCCGCCCGGCCGTCCTCGATGCGCCGCGACATCTCGGTCGAGTCGTCGTAGGAGGACTGCTGGCCCAGCTCGTCGGGCGTCAAGTTGTCTGCCGACCCGCCCGACTCGGGCTGCTTGCCCTCCTCGTCGCCGACGAAGCGCACGGGTATGCGATTCGGCTTCCGCCCGCCCTTGTTTGCCGTGTCCGATTGAGTCATCCCTTTTGAAGCCCTTCCCGAAGCCGAGACGAATGATGAAGTGTTTAAGAGTGGGCCGCCTCGCGCAGCACGCGCTCGACGAGGCGTGCGACGTAGTTGACGGCGGCCATCGTGCGCGCGTACTCCAGGCGCATCGGCCCGACGACGCCGACGGTGCCGCCGACGAAGCCCTCGCCCAACCGGTACGGCGCGGTGATGAGCGCGCACGATTGCAACTGCGGCGCGCTGTGCTCGCGCCCGATGACGACGTGCACGTCGCCGAAGACCGGCTCGCGCGCGATGCACTCGTTCAGGATTTTGACGAGCCGCGACTTGGCCTCGAACGTGCGGAAGAGTTCCCGCAGGCGCTCCACGTCGGAGAAGTCCGGCTTGGCGAGGATGTTCGACGCGCCGTCGATGTACACGTCGCCGGTCTCGCCCTCGCCGCCCTCGACGCTGCGCTCGAAGAGCAGCACGGCGTTCCGCAGCAGCCGGTCGTAGAGCGCCTTCTCCTCGCCCATCAGCGCCAGAACCTCCGCGCGGATGGTCTGTAAGGTCTTCCCCGAGAACTCGGCGTTGAGGTAGCGCGCGGCCGACTCAAGCTCCTCGCCCGTCAGCGGGTCGTCGATGCGGATGATCTTGTTCTGGACGACGTTCGACGCGAGCACCAGCACGACGAGGATGCGCCCGTCGGCCAGCGGCAGAAACTCGATGTGTTCGAGCCGGCTGTCGGCCACCGGCGGCGAGACGACGATGCCGACGTTCTCCGAAAGCTCCGACAGGACGTGCGAGACCTTCTCCATCAGCCTCGAAGGCTGCGCGAAGGCGTCCGGAGAGAGCCCCAGCCCGCGGTCGATGGCCGAGATGTCCGCGCGCGACAGCCGCGCGTCGCCGACGAAATGATCGACGTAGAAGCGGTAACCCTTGTCGGTCGGCACGCGCCCGGCGGAGGTGTGCGGCTGCTCGACGAGCCCGTGCTCTTCCAGCTCGGCCAGCACGTTCCTGATGGTCGCCGAACTCCACCCCGCGCCGCCCGCGCAGCGCTCAGAGATCGAGCGCGAGGCCACCGGCTCGCCCGTCCGCAGGTGCTCCTTGATGACGGCCGCCAGCACGGCCTGGGCGCGCGCGTCGGGCGACCAGTCGGCCTGCGTGGGTTTTGTCGAGGCTCGGATTGCCATTGACTTTATCAGGGACGGCGAGCGGGGCTACAGGGGGTTTCGAAAGGCCGGACGCGGGAGGCGGGCCGCCGCGAGAGACGGCACGGCCTTCGGCGGCCATCTTTCAATTGTTTACAGCCCATACTGCGCAGTGTCAAGAATTAAATTCCCGGCCGTGCCGGGGCGGGACTGCCGCCCGCCCGCACCGCGGCCGCCACGATTATAGCGAATCGTCGAAAACGCGCGCAAACACGCGCCCCGCCGCCCCTTAAACCCTCTGCGGATTCGACTTACAACGCCGTCTCGACAACAGTCTCACGCCGTCGGGGTTAAACCGTTGCAGCGAAAGAGATTGAGGGCGGTCGTTTTCGACCCCGTTTAGACGGGCCGTGAACGCCGGGTGGCCATTTGTCGGGAAGTAAAAGGCTTAGCCACTGTCCGAAAACGACCGTTTGACGCCCCCCTCCGGAGCCTCTTAATATCGACCCTCACACACCGGTTACCGTGACGACAGTTCCACCCGTCTCCCGGCGGCTTCCCGGTCGTAAAAGCGGCGGTCTCCCGGCAGGGTTATAAAGTTTATGCCCGACTCTCAACCACTGCTCAGCACCCTTTTCGCCGAAGCCTTCCGCACGCTCGCGCCCAAGCGCGCCGTGCCGGAGGTGGACGTGCGCTACTACCCTTACGCCGGCCTGAACCACACCATCCGCCTGCGGTCGGGGCGCGTCTACGTCCGCCTGTCCGACGTGTTCAAGTCGGCGCCCCTGAACGTCCACCGCGCGCTCGCCTTCATCCTCGTCTCGAAGCTCCTGCGCCGCCGCGGCGCGCCCTCCCTTTACGAGAGGGTCTACCGCGACTACGCCTTCTCGCCGGAGGTCTTGCGCGCCTCCGACCTCGCGCGGCGCCAGCGCGGGCGCAAGATGGTCTCGACGGCGCAGGGGCGCGTCTACGATCTCGGACGGATGTTCCAGCGCTTGAACCAGCGCTACTTCGAAGGGCGCATCGAGCGGCCGACGCTCACCTGGTCGCAGCGCCGCACGCGCACCATCCTCGGCCACCACGACGACGTGCACGACACCATCGTCATCAGCAAGACGCTCGACTCCGAGGACGTGCCCGAGTGGTTCGTCGAGTACATCCTCTACCACGAGATGCTCCACATCAGACACCCGGCGCGCCTCATCAACGGCCGGCGCTACTACCACACCAAGGCGTTCCGCGCCGACGAGCAGCGCTTCCCGCACTACCACGAAGCGCAGCTCTGGCTCGACCAGGTCGCGCGCCAGCGCCGCACGCTGCGCGCCCGCGCGGCCTAAAAATTTTTAGTGAACTTTCCCGTCCGGCCGTCGTTTACACGCTCAGGAAGGTGGGCTCCTCCGGAAGAGCGGGCGGGCGGCAGAAGACGGCATCACTCCCTCCGATGTCTCTGATGTCTCCCGCCCGCTCTAAGGTTTTAAGCCGTCCAAATTTCCCCGCCCGCGTCCGCGCCTGCGGATTTCTTGACTCGCACAGACACGCGTGCTAGCTTCCGCCCTGCTTTCAACCAAAGACAATTTCAAATCTCAAATTTGAAATTTCAAATTTGGATTCCAGCGCACCGGAGGACTCTTCGCATGAGCGAGAAGGTTTTCAAGGGGGTCGAGATCGTCGGCACCTCCGAACAGAGCTTCAGCCACGCCATCGAGGTGGCGGTCAAGCGCGCGCGCCAGACCCTGCGCGAGCTCTCCTGGTTCGTCGTCGAGGAGATGCGCGGCGGGCTCCAGTCGGGGCGGCTCGAATACCAGGTCACGCTCCGCGTCTTCTTCAAGCTGGACTCGCCCGACGCGGCCGACTCGGAGGGCACGCTGGTCTGAGGGCGGGCGCGCTTTCGGCCCCGCCCGGCCGCTGGACAAAGGGGCGAGGCCGTAGCTAGACTACCGGGTTTGCGAAAGGCCGCGCGGAGTCCTCTGTGGGGCCGCCCCGACCTTTCGGCACAGACACGTCGGAATCCCAAACGCTTCGGAGTCAGATTTATATGGCAATCTCCGCGACCCAAATCCGGAAGGGCATGGTCATCGTCTTCGAGGGCAAGCCCTGCAAAGTCCTCGACGCGCGCCACCACACGCCCGGCAACCTGCGGGCGATGATGCAGACGAAGCTGCGCGACCTGCGCACGGGCTCCTCGTTCGAGCACCGCTTCCGCTCCGCCGACACCGTCGAGCGCGCCGCGATGGAGCAGCACGAGATGGAGTTCATGTACGCCGACGGCTCGCACTACCACTTCATGAACACCGAGAACTACGAGCAGACGGCCCTCTCGGAAGAAGACCTCGGCGACATGGCGCAGTGGCTCCTGCCCGGCATGAAGATTCAGGCCGAGTACTACGAGGGCTCGCCCATCGGCATCGACCTGCCGGCCTCCATCGAGCTGACCGTGGTCTCGACCGAGCCGACGATGAAGGGCGCGACCGTCTCGAACGTCAACAAGCCGGCCAAGCTGGAGAACGGCGTCACCATCTCCGTCCCGCCCTTCGTCAACGAGGGCGACCGCATCCGCGTCGACCCCGTCGAAGGGCGCTACATGGAGCGGGCGAAATAAGCAGGTGATGAGTGATGAGTGATAAGTGTTAAGAAGGAAGAGACGCACGTGGTCTTCTTCTTATCACTTATCACTCATCACTTATCACTCATCACAGATGTACTTTCTCTACAGCATCCTCCTCGGCATCGGCGTCTTAGCGCTGCTGCCGAGGTTTCTTTTGGACGCGGCGCGGCACGGGAAGTACGCGGCGGGGTTGGGCGAGCGCGCGGGCTCGCTGCCGCCGCTCGACGCGGGCGGGCGCCCCGTGGTGTGGCTCCACTGCGTGTCGGTCGGAGAGGCGCAGGCGGCGCGGCCGCTCGCGCGGGCGCTGCTGAAGGAGTACCCCGGGCACGCGCTCGTCGTCTCGACGACGACGCTGACGGGGCAGAGGGTCGCGCGCGAGGCGTTCAAAGGTCAGGCCGCGCGTGTCTTCTACTTCCCCTTCGACTGGGCGTGGAGCGTGCGGCGCGCGCTGCGCGCGTTGAACCCTTCCGTCGTGCTCGTGATGGAGACGGAGCTGTGGCCGCGCTTCTTCCGCGAGTGCGGGCGGCGCGGCGTCCCCGTGGCGCTCGTCAACGGCCGCGTCTCGGAGAAGTCTTTCGGCCGCTACCGCGCCATCCGCCCCTTCATCCGGCGCGTGCTCGCAGACCTCTCGCTCGCGGCCGTGCAGACCGAAGGCGACGCCGAGCGCCTCTCCGCGCTCGGCGTCGCGCCCGGGCGGCTCCGCGTCACCGGCAACGTCAAGTTCGACATCGAGGAGACGCCAGCCCTTCCGCTCACGGAGGAGCTGCGCCGCCGCTTCCGCATCGGCGGAGACCGCCCGCTCGTCGCCGCCGCGAGCACGCACGCGCCCGAGGAGCGCGTCGTCCTCGAAGCCTTCAAGCTCTTAGACTCTGAGGCAAAGCGACCGCGCCTGCTCGTCGCGCCGCGACACCCCGAGCGCTTCGGCGAGGTCGCGGCGCTGCTCGAAGCGTCGGGCCTCGCGTGGGCGCGGCGCACGGACGAGCCGCGCGAGTCGGACAAAGAGTGCGACGTGATTCTGCTCGACAGCATCGGCGAGCTGCGCGCCGTCTACCCGCTCGCGGAGGTGGTCTTCGTCGGCGGGAGCGTGGCGCCCGTGGGCGGCCACAACGTTCTGGAGCCGGCGCTCGACGCGCGCGCCGTCGTCACAGGCCCGCACACGTCGAACTTCAAATCCGTCGTCGCCGCGCTGCTCGAACGCGACGCCCTCGTCGAACTGCCCGACGCGCGGGAGCCGCGGGACGCCGCGCGCGCGCTCGCACGCGCCGTCGGCGGACTGCTCGGGGACGAGGTCAGGCGCCGCCGCACGGGCGAGCGGGCGCGCGCCGTCCTCGAAGAGAACCGCGGCGCCACCGCGCGCACCGTCGAACTGCTCGCCCCGCTCTTGAACCAGATGTTAGATGTTAGATGTCAGATGTTAGTAGAAGAGAAAGCGGTCACGTCTGATGTCTAAAACTGACATCTAACATCTAGCATCTGACATCTCGCCTTTGACATCTCGCCTTTATGTCGCTCGCACTGGCACCGCTCGGCATGGTCTACGGCGCCGTGGCGCGTGCGCGCCTGCGTCTGTACCGTTCCGGCTTTCTGAAGAGTGTGAGGGTGGGCGCGCCCGTGGTGAGCGTCGGGAACCTGACGGCGGGGGGGACGGGGAAGACGCCGCTGGTCGAGTGGGCGGCGCGGGCGCTGGCGCGCGAGGGGCGGCGCGCGTGCGTGCTGACGCGGGGGTACGGGCGCGCGGACGAGTCGCGGAGGGTGGTCGCGTCCGACGGCTCGCGCGTGCTGGCCGGGGCGGCTGAGTGCGGGGACGAGCCGAGGCTTCTCTCGGAGAGGTTGCTGGGCGCTGCCGCGGTCGTCTGCGACCGCGACCGCGTGGCGGCGGCGCGCTGGGCGCGGGAGGAGTTGGGGGCCGAAGTCTTCGTGCTGGACGACGGCTTCCAGCACATGCGGATCGCGCGCGACCTGGACATCGTGACTCTGGACGCGACGGCGCCGTGGGGCGGCGGGCACATGCTGCCGCGCGGCCGCCTGCGCGAGCCCGCGTCGGGGCTCGCGCGCGCCGACTGCGTCGTCATCACGCGCGCCGAGCTGGCCGCAGACCTCGAAGGCTTGCGCGCGGAGGTCGCGCGTTTGAGCGCGGGGCGCGCGGAGGTCTTCACGTCGCGCGTGCGGACGCTCGGGCTGGGGCCGCTGTCGGGAAGCGGCGCCGGCGGCGCGTGGGTGAAACTTGAAAGTGTGACGGTCGGGGCGTTCTGCGCGGTCGGCAACCCGGGCGCGTTCTTCGAGCACTTGCGGCGCGACGGGTTCGAGCTGTGTTACGCGCGCGCGTTCGAAGACCATCACGCGTACACGCGGGCGGACGCCGAGGCGGTCTCGCGCGAGGCGTACGGGCGCGGCGCGCGGGCGCTTTTGACGACGGCGAAGGACGCGGTGAAGCTGCGCGGGCTCGACTTCGCGCTCCCCTGCCACGTGGTCGAGACGGGTTTAGAGTTCGACGACGAGGCCCGTCTGCTCGGCCTCCTGCGCGCGGCCGTGTCGCCGAAGCAGGGCGGTTAACCACAGAGACGCGGAGGCACAGCTTGTTGAGCTATTGCTTCGAGCCGTGCCTCCGCGTCTCTGCGGCTACTTCCTAGAAGGGTTTTGCGACGGGGCCGGGCGGCGCGTCGTCGAGTTGGGGCGGCTTGTCCTCGCCCTCCTTGGGCTTGTCCTCTTTGGGCGGCGGGGGCGGCGGGGGCGCGTCTACGTTGGCGTTGATGTCCAGACGCCTGTTGCGCTTCTTGGGCGTCGGCGTCGGCTCCGGCTCGTCCTCGTCCTCGCCTTCATCATCCTCTTCGGGCGGCTTCTCCTTGACCTCGTCAACCTTGCGCGGCTCGGCCGTGGGCGTGGCCGCGGTGCCGGGGTTGGGGCTGGTGCCGGGGTTGGGGTTGGCGTTAGAGCCGGTTTCGGGCGCGCCGCCGGGGGCGCCGGGCGCGCCGCCCGCGTTCGTCGGCGTCGGCGAGGCGGTCGTGGTCGAGAGGTTGCGCTCGGCCTGACCCGTCGGCGGCGAGATGGGATGGCCGGGCTGACCGTTCGGGTCGGCCTGGAGCGGGGTCGCATCCGGCTGCGGCTGGTCGGAAGAGACGCCGCGCCGCTGGAAGGCGAAGAAGACCGCGAAGATGATGGCGATGACGGCGATGGCCGGGACGGCGACCCGCCAGGGGTTGAAGGAGGGCTCGGGGAGCGGCGCGACGGGCGGCGGCAGCTCCTCTTCGGTCGTCGTGACGGCCGGGGCCTCGAACGCCGCCGACGCGTGGCCGGCGCTGACGACCGTCGCCTCGTCGTCGTCGATGCGGCCGACCGTCGTGCGCGCGGGCTCGTTGGGCGAGGTCGGCGAGCCGATGCGTTCCGTGTCGAGGATGGCGGCTGCGGCGGCGGCGGCCGCGCCCGCCGCAGGCGCTTCCGCGGCCGCCTCGGCCAGCACCACGGCCAGTTCGCCCGCCCTCTGGAAACGTTCTTCGGGTCGCTTGGCGAGGGCGCGCGAGACGATGCGGCCGACCTCTTCGGGCAGGTCGCGCCGCTCGTCGAGGACGGACGGCGGCGGGTCCTGGATGTGCTTCATCATGATGCCGGTCGGCGAGTCGCCCGAGAAGGGGACGTGGCCGACGAGCATTTCGAAGATGATGACGCCGAAGGAGTAGATGTCGGAGCGCGCGTCGATGTCGGAAGCCTGCGAGCACTGCTCGGGCGACATGTACTGCGGCGTGCCGATGATGAGGTTGGGCGCGGTCAGGCCCGGGTCGGTCTCATGGACGCTGCGCTCGGTCTGCTGAATCTTGGCGATGCCGAAGTCGAGGACTTTGGCCCAGTCCCCGCCCGTCGCCTCCTGGAGCATGATGTTGTCGCTCTTGAGGTCGCGGTGGACGACGCCCTCGGCGTGCGCCGCGTCGAGCGCGCCCGCGACCTGGCGGACGATCTCGACCGTGCGCCGGAGCGTCATCGGCCCGCCCGTGCGCACGATGTCTTTGAGCGTGCGGCCGGGCAGGTACTCCATGACGAGGTAGACGACGCCGTTGTCCGACTCGCCGAAGTCCGTGACGTTGATGGCGTGCGGGTGCGAGATGCGGGAGGCGGCCTTCGCCTCGCGCGTGAAGCGCTGGACGATCTTGTCGTCGGCGGCGAGCGCCGGGTGGAGCACCTTGACGGCGACGACCTTCTCCATCAGGACGTGCGTGGCGCGGTAGACGCAGCCCATGCCGCCCTCGTCGATCTTCTCGTCGATGCGGTACTTGCCCGCGAGCACCTGTCCGACGAGCCGGTCGTCGGTGCCCGCGCGCTTGAGGACGGCGCCATCGGCCGGGCACAGCGTGGTGGTCTCGGCGTACTGCCTACCGCATGTAGGGCAAGTCTTCATCGAAAGGATACGGCCCCGCTTTCAACTCTGTTGTCAGGGTAGTCCTGAGCGTATCACACCGCTTTCGCGCGGCGCAATGCAGACGTGCCGGAGCGTACGGCGCCCGCGCCGCGGCGCCGGAAAAGTTTTGATGCCGGCCGGCCGAAGGAGTATCATCTGCGCACACAGGCGAGGCCGGAGGGTTTATGAAGACTTTCGGAACGTTCCTACTGTTGCTCCTGTTGGGCGCGCCGGCCGCCGCGCAGTCCGAGCCGGCGCCGGCGGGCGCGAACGGGCCGGCGCCGGCGGCGAGCGCGCCCGAGACGCACGGCATCTCCGTCATCAAGACGAACTGGCAGAAGCGCTTCTACAACCCGGCGCTCGACGAAGACCCGCTGCGCGGCGCGAACGACGCCATCCAGCTCGAACGCGCCCGGCGGGAGGCCCAGCGCGTGAACGCCATCCGCCAGCAGCAGGGGCTCGGGCGCCGCCGCATGCCGACGCAGACCGTCGAAGGCGTTCTGGGCGGCGCCGAGAGTGTGAACCGCGACTTCTACGTCTACGAGGTCAAAGTCCTCAACACCGGGACGAAGAAGATAAAGTCGCTGGCGTGGGACTACGTCCTCTTCGACCCCGCCACGCAGCGCGAGGTCGGGCGCCACTCGTTCGAGACGAAGACCGGCATCGACCGCGGCAAGGGCAAGACGCTGGTCGGCTGGTCGGAGAATCCCCCGGCGGGCATCGTGGACGCGAGGAAGCCCGAAGGCGGGAAGAAGCCCGACAAGGAGTCGCACGCACAGTTCACAGAGCGCGTGGACATCCAGCGCGTCGTCTACGAGGACGGCGCCGCATGGGAGCGCCCGCATCCGAAGTAGCCGCGCGGGCGGGCGGCGTGTGTATGTATAAGTAAGGGGGAGAGCGCCGGGCGTCGTCCGGCGCTCTCCCCCTTTTGGTCGTGGGGCCGGTACAGACCTTGCGCGGAGAGTTTTTAGTGATACAATCCGCGTCCCTCGCAGCAACCTCGAACTCGTCCGCCGTCTTCACGCAGGAGGAACAGATGAAAGTCACACCGTCCGCGCGCGCGAACCTCTTATCCGGGTGGGTCGCCCCCTTTCTGGCCGCCGCCGTTCTGGCGGCGTCGTTGAGCGAGTGCCGGCCGCTCTTCAGCAACGCGAAGGGGAAGACCTCCGACATCAAATGCGAGCCCGGCATGGGCGTCGTCAACAACGAGCCGGACGCGGGCGTCAACGTGAAGGTGACGGTGACGAACGTCGGCGAGGCCGGCTTCATCAAGGTCAGCCCGGAACTGAGCACCTCCGAAGGCGAGTGGAGCCGGGGCCAGAGCCTCCAGTTCGGCAAGGGCGAGTCGAAGTCGCTCACGTACTTCTTCCACGAGCCGACGGTCAACATCTTCGCGGGCTCCGCCGTCCAGTGCCGCGTCGGGGTCTCGCCCTCGGCCGACTGAGCCGGGGCGCGCCCTTCTGGCCTCGCGCTTCCCTCCTCTGTTAAATTTCGACGCATGGCAACGGCGCTGCGCGTGGAAAACGTGTCGAAGCAGTACCGCATCTACGCGCGGCCGGGCGACCGTCTGAAGGAGACGCTGACCCGCGGGCGTCTGAAGCGGCACCGCGAGTTCTGGGCGCTGAAGGGCGTGAGCTTCGAGGTCGAGGCGGGGACGACGACCGGCATCATCGGGCCGAACGGGTGCGGGAAGTCCACGCTCTTGCAGATCATCGCCGGGACGCTCGAGCCGACCGCGGGGACGGTGTGGCGCGAGGGGCGCGTGGCCGCGCTGCTCGAACTCGGCGCGGGGTTCGACCCGGAGGGCACGGGCGTCGAGAACGTCTACATGAACGCCGCGCTGATGGGGCTCTCCCGGCGCGAGACCGAGCGGCTCTTCCCCGAGATCGAGCGCTTCGCCGAGATCGGCGACTTCATCCGCCAGCCCGTCAAGACCTACTCGTCGGGGATGTTCGTCCGCCTCGCCTTCGCCGTCGCCGCCAACGTCGAGCCCGACATCCTCGTCATCGACGAGGCGCTCGCCGTCGGCGACGCAGTCTTCCAGCACCGCTGCCTGCGCCGCATCAAGGAGATTCAGGAGCGCGGCGCGACCGTCCTCTTCGTCTCGCACGACGCGGCGGCCGTGCGCGCGCTCTGCACGCGCGCCGTGCTGATGAGCGCCGGCCGCGTCATCTCGGACGGCCCGCCGATTGAAGTCCTGAACCACTACCAGAAGACCGTCATGGAGCGCGAGCAGGCGTACGAGGAGGAGGAGGAGGCCGCTTCCGACGGAACGCAGGGCGGGGACGGGCGTGAAATAGGAGGGGGGTTCGCGCCGCCGCGCTACACGTACAGGCACGGCGACGGCTCGGCGGAGATCGTGAGCGCCGAACTGCTCGACGCCGCGCGGCGCCCCGCCGGCGTCGTCGAGACGGGCTCGCCCCTGACCGTGCGCATGCGCGCGCGCGTCAACCGCGACGTGGACGACGCGGTCTTCGGCTTCCTCGTCAACGACAGCCGCGGCGTCCACGCCTACGGGACGAACACGAAGGAGCAGCGGGTAGACCTCGGCCTGCTCCGCCGCGGCGAGCTGGTCGAGGTCAGCTTCGCCTTCGACTGCTGGCTCGGGCTCGACCAGTTCTCGGTCTCGCTCGCCGTCCACAGCCGCGACGGCGTCAGCTACGACTGGCTCGACGGCGTGCTCTTCTTCCGCGTCACGAGCCCCGTCCTCGTCGAAGGCATCGCGAACCTCAACGCCACCGCGACGGCGCGTCGCGTCGGGGTGAGCAAGGCGGACGCGTTGGTCGAGACGGGAACCAATAGGCAGTAGGCAGTAGGCAGTAGGCAGTGAGCCCCGGAGGGGCGGGATGTTTATAGCTCAAGTGCTTTCTCTTTACCCCGAAGCCCCGTCAGGGGCGGCATGTGACATGCCGCCCCTGACGGGGCTCGGGTTCAAGTAAATCGCGAGGGCTATAAACGTGAAGCCCCTCCGGGGCTTTCCCGAAACCTCTTAACTGCTATCCGCCTACTGCCTGCTTTAACCCGGAGAGATTTGGATGGCCGACCTGGAAGTAGAGAACACACTGCGCGAGATACGCGAGCGCGTGCTGGCGGACGCGCGGCGGCGCCCGCCGGTGACGACGAACGGCGCGGCGGCGGTCGCGGCCGCGACGAACGGCGTGGAGGCGGCCGCCGCGAACGGGCACGCGGGCGGGCCTTCCGAGGCGCTGGCGCGCATGGACGCCAACCTCGCCACGACGGCGCGCGCGTGGTCGCGCCTGCCGCCGCTCCTGAGCTACCGGCGCGGCGCGGCGGCGCGTTTCGAGATTTGGGTCAAGCGGCTCATCAAGCGCGCGGCGCACTGGTTCACCTGGGAGCAGGTCAACTTCAACTCGGCCGTCCACCACGCGCTCGGCGACGCGCGGGCCGCGCTGGCCGCGCAGGAGCAGGCGCTCGCGCGCACGCGCGAAGAGCTGCGCGAGGAGTTGCGGGCGGGGCTGCGCGAAGAGTTCTTCGGCGAGCTGCGCGTGCTGCGCGCGGAGGCGGAGGCCGACCGCGCGCGCGCCGCGGAGTTGCAGGCGCGGCTCGGGCGCGCGGAGGCGCAGGTCTCCGAGGCGCAGGCGCGCTTCGAGTCGGGCGGCGCGCAACTGCGGCAGGCTTTCGCCGCCGGGCTCGAACGCCTGGCCGAGTCGCAGCGCGCCACGGCCGCCGCGCTCCGCGAAGAGTTGCGCGGGGAGTCGGGCGCGCGGGCCGAGTCCCTACGGGCGGAGGTCGGCGGGCGTGTCGACTCACTTCAGGCGGAGGTGCAGGCGCGGGTCGAGTCGCTGCACGCGGAGGTGAACGCGCGCGCCTCGGAGCTGCACGCGGAGGTGCGCGAACGCGCGGACGGCCTGCTCGAAGAGCAGCGCGTCTGCTTCAAACAGCTCTCGCTCGAAGCGGGCGAGCTGGCCGTCACACACGACCGCGCCCGCCGCCACCTCGAAGCGCGCCTCGAAGCTTTGGAGGGAGAAAGGAGCCAGAAGTCAGGAGTCGGGAGTCAGGAGGCTCCGCTCTGAGGACGTTGACGACGAGAACCGCACGGTTCGGGCGACGAAGGTTCTTCTTCTGACTCCTGACTCCTGACTCCTGTGTTATGACCGACGACCTTTACAAGCGCGCGGGCGTGGAAGACCTCTCGGAGTTCTACCGGACGAAGTTCGTGTCGGACGAGGTGCTCGACGCGCGCTACTTCCGGGCGCTCGACCGCTTCGACATGCGCTTCGCGCGGACGATGTGGGTCTACGACAACGTGCGCGCGGGCTCGACGGTGCTCGACCTCGGCTGCGGGGCGGGGATGCTCGCGCTCCTCAAGCGCAAGGGCGTCACGCTGGCGGGGCTCGACCTCTCCGAAGAGTGCGCGCTCGCCGCGCGGCGCAACGGCTACGACCTGACCTGCGCGGCCGCGCTCACGCGCCTCCCCTTCCTCGACGACTCGTTCGACTACGTGGTCAGCCTCGACGTGCTCGGCCACGTCGAGTTCGGGGAGAAGGACGCCGTGCTCGCCGAAGTGGCGCGCGTGCTCCGCCCCGGGGGCGTGACGCTGCACGGCATCGAGTGCACAGACCGGCGCGCGCAGAAGTCTTACGAGGAGATGTCGGAGGAGGAGCTGCGCCGCTTCGTCTCGGTGGACGGCCACGTCGGGCTCGAAGAGGAGCAGGAGCACGCGGCGCGCTTCCGGCGCTTCTTCCCCGAAGTCGCGTGGGAGCCGCGCTACGCGCTCTGCCTCTCGTCCGAGGAGTTCGTCAAGCAGCGGGAAGAGTACGGGCTGCCCTTCGAGCCGGACTTCGTCGAGTACCTGCGCGGCCTCTCGCACTCGGAGCGCCGCGCCTTCGACATGGCGATGGGCTACGTCTTCAACAAAATCTCCGACCTGCACGTCCGGCTCCCGAAGAGCGGGCTCTACGTGCTCGTCAAGGCTTCCGACGCGCCGCTCGGCCCCTTCTACAACGAGCACCGCGACCGCTCCGGCCTCTTCACCGGCGCCCACGCGCCCGGCGAGCCGCCGCGCGCCGTCTGCCTCGACCGCTCCGCACACTTCGACGACGGCTGGTACGAGCCCAACATGCTCCCGCCCGTCGCGCGCTGGCTGAAGCGGCGGGGGCGCGTGCGCTTCCGCGCGCCCGCTCTAAAAGCACTCCGGCTCGACCTCACCTCGCACATGCCCGACCTGCGCGAGCGCCCGCTCGGCCTCGAACTCTCCCTCAACGGCCGCACGCTCCTCGCCCTCTCGCTCCTCCGCCAGGGCTGGCTCGAACTAAACGTCCAGATTCCCGACGAACTCTCCGCCGCCGGCTCCTACGAACTCGAACTCCGCGCCTCGCGCACCTGGCGCCCGCGCCCCGACGACGCACACAACCGCGACGACCGCGAGCTCTCCGTCGCCGTCTGCAACATCGAGGCGTTCTGATAAATCCGACCTCCTACCGACCGGGGACGAGGAACACGTCCCACGCCCAGCGGCCCGCCTTCGCCCCCTGCGCGTCGTCCACCTTCGCGCGGTAGCGGAACCGGTTGCCGTGGGCGTCCGTCCGCCTCGACTCCTTGTAGTTCAAATGCAGACGCGCCACGTCCAGCGACGGCAGCGTGTGCAACTCTTCGGGCTGAGAGACGCCGTCATGATTCACGTCCCGCCACAGCCGCAGCGAGACGAAGACCGTGTCGCGGCGGTCTATCAAGCCGTCCGCGTTACCGCCCGCCCCCGGCCCGTCGTATTCGGCCAACGCGAGGAAGCCGTTGGGGGTTGCCGAGCGCGGCTGCGGGGTCAGGTTGCCGAACAACTCGCGGCCGTTATCAATCGTGCCGTTGCCGTTGCGGTCCAGGACGAGCCAGGCGTTGGTCGCGGAGGCCGCCGTCCAGGACAGCCTAATCTTCTGACCGCTCCCGTAGAAGTCGAACAAGACTCCGCCGGCGGCGCCGGTCAGGCTGAAGCCCGACCCGTCCACGTCGACGAGGATCGGGCTCGCGGGGATGCGCTGACAGCAGGGGCCCGCCGCCTGGTATCCCGACGGGCAGCCGTAGCCGGGGTAGAGGCAGTAATCGACGGGGAACTCGTCCCCCGTCGCGGCGTCACAGCCCGGGTCGGGGCAACTGCTGGGGCGGGGGCAGCAGATGCCGCCGTAGGTCACGGAGTAGTCGTACCCGTTCGGGCAGTCCAGCCCATAGGCCACATAGCAGCCGTCGCCGACAGGCATCCCCCCACCGCAGGGCGAGCAATTCCAACTGCCCCCGAGACCGACAGTTCCGGCAGGCGGCGAGGTGCACACGCAGCAGGGTTGCGGCTGCGGGTCGGAGCAGGTCGGCGTCGGCTCGGTGGTAGGTTCGGTGGACGGCTCGGGGCTCGGGTCTGTATCCGGCGGGGTGGGCGAGGGCGTCGGGGCGTTGCAATTAACCAAAAAATCTTGGGTGCACGTGTGGTACGTTTCGCCTTCGCCACACTCAGTGTTTACGGTCACTGTCGTTTTACACGAATAGCCCGCGCCTTGGCATTGGAATCCGTCTTCCACAACATGGTAAGACGGCTCTGGGTCTTCGGGCGGCGGGGGCAAAAACAGTTACCCCCGAACACGAGCTTCAACCTGAAACAGTTCGGCCCTCCTGTGCAACATGACTGGGCGGGGGCGAGGCTGGCCGGAAAATTACCGCCCCCCTTTAGAAACAAATCTGCCGGCGAAGATGCCGCCGGCAGTAGGAAGGTCGCTTGCCGAAAAGGCGAGTCGGGCAGGCGGCTCGGCCCGGCCTGGGACGCCGATTTAGGCCAACCGTTCTGTTTCACTTTAACGCGAGATGGTCTCTCTGGTAGAGGCGTGCCGTCAGAGCCGACGAAGCCGGTGCCGTCTCCGAAGTTCATCGCGCTGAAGATGATCGCAACCTTCTTCGGGTGGGGCCTCTTCTCCACCCTGGTTCTGTACCAGTTCCAGCCCTTCACGTGAGACTCGTGCAGTTTAAAGACGTATGTCCCCCCGGGCGGAATGGGGATGTCGGCGGCCCCGGGCCGGTTGTCGATGTCGATCAACTCGCCCCTGCCGTAGACAAAGGAGTAGCCGATCTCGCCGCCGGAATTCTTTTTCACGTCCTCGAAAATCAGCCCGAGTCGCAGAAAGTAGATGGGCTTATCGCCCGTGTTCTTCACCTCGATTTCGAGGTCGCCCAGCCAGCCCTCGTTATTCAGGTCATTCACCTTCTCAGGGTTCTTAACCTTCACCTTAATGGGCAGGTGCTTAGGGATTTTATCCGCCACCTCCCGCTCCGGCTTCCCCGGAGACTGCGCCGCGCTTCCAATGAACCCGCAGACGGAGAAGACGGAGAACAGGAAGAACATGGTTATGGCGGCGAAGTTCCGGCGACGGAGGATCGCGCGCAGGCTATGAGCGTTCATGGCGTCTCTCCTTTCGAGGGGGCTGTGAGCTTGGCGGAGCCCATGACGACCGAAGCTTTGAGGTTGAGGGGCAATGCTTGCGACGGCCGTCTTATACGCCCGCCGCCGCAGGCCGTCAAGACTCAGGAGCCGGTGCCGGGGCGTCAACCGGCGGCAAGAAGTAAGCCCGCAAGATGCTTGCGGGCTGCCAGGAGTTGCTCACTTTGAATAAGGCGCCCGGCTCCACGAGCGGGCCGGGTGCCTGACTTGACCTGCATCCTCCCGCACCGTTTTTCTGAGCCGGAGCATTCGAGGAAATTCTCTCGGGAGGGGGGAGTGTGCCGTTACGCCCCCAGAGGCCCGTGCCGTCGCCGAATGTTATGGCCGTCACCACGCACTCGACCCTCTTCGGGTCAGTCTGATCCTTCAACTCGTCCCGGTGATACTCAAAAGCCTTCGTGCTCTGCGCGCCGGGCCTCATCGTGATGGTCTCGCCCGGCATAATCGGCACGTCCCCGGGCTCGACCGGCGTCTCCGGGAAGAACAACTCTTTCCTTCCGTACTGCATGCCGATGGTTAACAGGGGGCCGCCGACGTAGACATCCGGCAGGCCGAGATGTAACGCGACGTAATAGATCGGCTTGGTGCCGGTGTTCTTCACCTCGACCTCCAGCTCACGCAGCCACCTCTTATTCTTCGAGTCCTTGAACGACTTCTCGCTCTTGAGCTTCACCTTGATGGGCAGACGCTCGGGTATCTCGACCTTGAACTCCCGCCCGTCATGGGCAGCAGTGGCCGCGCCATCGTCTTGAGGGTGCGCGCCGCTCGCGGCGAACCCGAAGAAGGCGACGAGTGACAGCAAGAAGAAGACGGTTAAGGGGACGAGGTTCCGGCGGCGGATGATCGAGCGGTGGCTGTGAGCGTTCATGGCATCTCTCCTTTCGAGGGGGCGGTGAGCCTGGCGGAGCCCATGACGACCGAAGCCTTGAGGTTGAGGGGCGTTGCGAACGACGGCCGTCTTATACGCCCGCCGCCGCGGGCCGTCAAGATGTTAGGCGCTGCCGCTTTCCTTTGCCGGAGATTTATCCGGCGAAGACTTTTTCGGCGGGTACAGCAGAGGCGCGCCCTCGGTTGATTCAAATCCGGTGCCGTCCCCGTAATCAAGAATCTGTAGCTCAAGTCTGACCCGCTTGGGGTCTGTCCTTTTCTTCTCCTCCCGCAGCATCTCGAAGGCTTTCACCACATTCTCGCGTATCTTCAGCGTCACACTCTCGCCCGGCGGTATCGGGGTCTCACCGGGCCGCAGAGGGGTGCTCGACTCACTCAGCCAACTCTTGCCATAGCTCACCCGGAAGCCTAGTGATATGCCATCTTCGAGTAATGAGTCGGGCAGGAGAAGTATCACGTAAAGGTAGTGAATCGGCTTACTGCCCGTGTTCTTCACCTCCAGCTTTAACTCGCGCGCCCAACCCTTATTCTTCAAGTCCTTAAACGACTTCTCGCTCTTGAGCTTCACCTTGATGGGCACGTGCCTGGGTATTGCGTTCTCGAATGCCCGCTCGTTCGCGGCGGAAGCGGCCGCGTCACCGTGTTGAGGACGGGCGCCGCTCGCGGCGAACCCGAAGCAGGCGACGAGTGACAGCGAGAAGAAGACGGTTAAGGGGACGAGATTCCGGCGGCGGAGTATCGAGCGGAGGCTGTGAGCGTTCACGGCGTCTCTCCTTTCGAGGGGGCTGTGAGCCTGGCGGAGCCCATGACGACCGAGGCTTTGAGGTTGAGGGGCGATACTCCCGACAGCCGTCTTATACGCCCGCCCCCGCGGGCCGTCAAGGTTAAGAAACCGGAGCCACGGACACCGCCCCGGTTACCTCGCAGGTTTTGGTGCGCGGGCCGGGCGGGATAAGGCAATTCGGGATTCGCCGTCTCAAATCCGGACGGAGAGCGGCGTCACCCGACCGTCCGGGCCTGCGAGACGACTTTTCGACCGTAAACATTGACCGCACGACCGTTACAGTCGATTGAGCGGCCGTTTCAGGTGTCCGCGCGGCCTGTTCAGGTGCCCGTGCGGCCTGTTCACATGCCCGCGCGACGTGTTCAGGTGCCTGTGCGGGCTGTTCACATGCCCGCGCGGGCTGTACACATGCCCGTGCGGCTTGTTCAGGAGCCCGTGCAGCTTGTTCAGGAGCCCGCGCGGCCTGTTCACATGCCCGTGCGGGCTGTTTACATGCCCGCGCGGGCTGTTCAGGTGCCCGTGCGGCTTGTTCAGAAGGCCGTGCGAGTTGTTCAGAGAGGTGCGCGGGCGTGGGAGATGACCTGAAACCATGCAGCCGTTACCAATCAGCCGCCGCCTTGAGGCCCGCGCGGGGTGCTTTTGAGGCGGGCTTCGAGGTTGTCGCGTAAGCTGCGGAAGTGTTCTTCGGGGACGGAGCCGATGGAGCTTTGGAGGCGCGTGACGACTGGGCGGAGTTCGCGCTCCTCGTCGGGCTCGACGCTCTCGATGGCTTCGGCGACGCGCTCGGGCCGGGGGGGCTGGCGGCGCAGACTTTTCGAGAGCAGCGCCGCCCCCGAGCGCAGCACGCCCTTCGACTTGCGGAAGGTGCCGCCGACGGCCGACTCCAAAGGCTTGATTGGCGCCTCGCGGCAGACGGCCTCAATCGCCTCGTTGACGGCGCGTGCGCCGTGCGCGTCGAGCAGACTCGGGGCGCCCTCCTGCCGTCGAAGGGCGTGGGCGACCAGATAGCCGAAGTGGTATGTGCGGCTCGTCACATCAACGGCGCGCTTCCATTCGAGGAAGTAAAAGAGCTTGCGGAAGACGGCCTTCAAAGGGTAGACGAGCACCGAGACCACGCAACCGCGCAGGCACCCGCCCTCGCCCTCCGCCGCGAGCGCGTCAAGCTCCTCGCCGCTCAACGTTCGACCCGCCCCGGCCGCGAGACGACGCACCAGACGCTTGCGGAAGTAACTCTTCACCAGGTCGTCCACCAGAGGCACGGGGATGAGCGGCGTCAGACCCGTCAACACCGCGTGCGTGACGAGGACGTGCTGCTGCCCTCCCCCGTCTTCAGCCCGAATCAACTCCCGCCCGTCCGCCATGTTCACCTCCGCGTTTGCGGACATGATACATTAATGAAGCAGGCGGTAGGCAGACGGCAGCAGGCGGTGAGCCCCGGAGGGGCGGCATGTGTATGGCCCCGCCGGTTAATTGCATCCCGAGCCCCGTCAGGGGCGACATGTGACCTGCCGCCCCTCCGGGGCTTGGAAATTAATAACCACCCTGGGCTATAAACATGCCGCCCCCCGGGGCCGGAACGCGATGTCAGCCTGATCTCATTACCGCCCACCGCCGCCTGCATACCGCCCACTGTTCCAAGATGCCCATCCGAAACGTACTCATCTGCACGACCCAGGTCCCGTTCACGACCGGCGGCGCGGAGTCGCACGTCGAGGGTTTAAGACGCGCGCTCGTTAACGCCGGGTACAACGCGGAGGTGGCGGCGCTCCCCTTCAAGTGGTATCCGCCCGCGGAGATCGTCCGCGGCGCGCTCGCCTGGCGGATGCTCGACCTGACCGAGGCCAACGGCAAGACAATCGACCTCGTCGTCGGGATGAAGTTCCCGGCCTACACGGTCGCGCACCCGCGCAAAGTCCTGTGGGTCATTCACCAGTACCGCTCGGCCTACAACCTCTGGGGCACGCCCTTCGACGACCTCTCGACCTACCCCGACGGCGCGCGCGTGCGCGACCTCGTGCGCCACTGCGACGAGCGCTTCATCCCGGAGGCGCGCAAGGTCTTCGCCAACTCGCGCGCGGTGGCCGAAAGGATGCTCCGCTACAACCGCATCGAGAGTGAGCCGCTCTACCACCCGCCGCCGCGCGCCGGCTCCCTGCGCGCGGGCGCGCAGGGCGACTACGTCTTCTACCCGAGCCGCCTTGAGCCGCAGAAGCGGCAGGAGCTTCTGATCGAGGCGCTGTACTTCACGCGCACGCCCGTCCGCGTCGTCTTCGCGGGCTCGGCGCAGGACATGGCGCGCTACGAGTCCCTCGTCAAGCACCTGGGCGTCGGCGACCGCGTCGAATTGCGCGGGTTCGTGGCCGAGGACGTTCTGCTGGAGCTGTACGCGAACGCGCTCGGCGTCTGCTACCTGCCGTTCGACGAGGATTACGGCTACGTGACTCTGGAGGGCATGCTCTCCTCGAAGCCGGTCGTCGTGCCGCGCGACGGCGGCGGCGCGACCGAGTTCGTCGAGCACGGCTCCGAAGGTCTCGTCTCCGACCCCGACCCGCGGGCGCTGGCCGAATGCCTCGACCAACTCTACGACGACCGCGAGCGCTCGCGCCGCATGGGCGAGCGCGGGCGGGAGAAACTCCTCGCCCTGAACCTCTCCTGGGAGAACGTCGTCGAGAAGATCATCGCCGCCGCCGGTTGAGTTCTTCCCTTTCGAGCTGAGTCCTGCGTGAGTTGAATTTAACCACGGAGGCACGGAGGGCACGGAGGAAGCACAGAGAATCAAACTCTGTGCCCCCTCCGTGCCCTCCGTGCCTCTGTGGTTAACCGCCCCGGCGCCACACTCAAGCAACGTTCTCTTAATCCCCTCAGCCTCAACGCTCGACCGCCCTCCTCTTATACTCCTCCGATTCGAGGAAGGCGCGGCTCAGGCTGCGGTAGTCCCTGTTGCGCGAGAGCACCCCGAGCCAGAAGTCGAAGCCCTCACCGTCCGGGTCGCGCCCGAGGTATCCGAAGAAGTGCGCGCGCACGTACGCCTCCCTGTACTCGCGCGCGTCGAAGCTCTCGTCCGAGGCGGCACCCAACAACCTGTCAGCCCTCACCGCATCGCCCCCCGCGAGCCGCGCCGCGAGCGCCCGCCTGTTCTCCAGGAGTCGCCGCTCCCACCCGCGCGCCCCGACGTAGAGGCCGCGCCCCAGCTCACGCACCGCCGGCACGAACTCTTCACGCGTCGGCGCGCGCCCGCGCTCGGCCTTGAGGATGCGGTAGACGAAGAAGCCGACGCGCGGGAACTCCTCGACGAGCGCGAAGGGGTCGCGCCCGACGCGCGCCGCCAGCTCGCGCGGCCCGGGAGCCGGCTTCGAAGCGTCTGCGGCCGAACTCACCGCGTAAATGGCCACGCCGCCCGAGCGGTAGACGGCGGGAAACTTGTCGTCGAAGAAGCGCGCGCCCGCGCGCAGGTCGCGCCGCTCCGCCTCGCCGAGGTAGACGTAATCGACGCCGTAATGGCCGAGCAGCTCAAGCGCTTCGGGGGCGCCCGCGTAAATCCGGCGCACGTCCGCCTCGCGCGCGCGGAACTCGTGGCCGTGACCCCAGAGCCAATCGGTCGGCCCGCGCACGACCGCGCGCCCGGCCAGCGCGAGCACCGGGTGGTTGAACGCGGGCGCCGTCAGGAAGCGCGCGCGCGGAGCCGTCGCACCCCGCACGAAGCGCGCCGCCTCCATGTCCGATTCCGAGAAGAGCAGCGCCGAGGCCCCGCCCTCCGCACGCAGCGCGGCGACGCCGGTCACAATTGAGAGCAGCGTGAGCACGAACGCGAGCGGCCCCAGCAACACCCTCAGACGCCGCGCGCGCGCGAGCGAGACCAGCCAGCGCGCGACGAGCGCGCTGTTGACGGCGTGCCAGTAGTACGTGAGCTTGCCGTTGTCGAAGACGTTCGGCGAGACGACGACCGTCAGCGCGAAGGCGAGCAGCAGCAGCGCCGCGACGTAGAAACTCTTCCACGCGCGCGGCGCCGCCGCCCACGCCGGGACGGCGAGCAGCAGCGGCACCCCGAAGTTGCGCAGCAGGTAGGCCGTCAACGAAGGCTCGTCCGAGCCCATCCAACCCGCTTGCAGGCGCACGATCTGCCCCGCGCCCGCGTGCCGCGCCAGCTCGAACAGGTGCGGCGACGCCAGCAACACCGCCGGCGCCCAGAACCAGAGCCACGCACGCCGCGGCCTCAAAGAGAAGAGCGCGACACTCACGAACCCGACCGCGACGTAACTGTGCGTGTGAAAGACCGGCAGCGCCCCCGCCAGCACGCCCGCCGCGAAGAGTAATCTACCCGCGTGTGCCACCGGGTCAGTACCACCCGCTACCGCGGGTGGTACTGACTCATCATGCCCCCGCCAGACAATCGCGAAGAGGGTGAAAATTATCAAGCCGGCGGGCAGGCCGTAAACGGCCGCGCGCTGCGGCAACAGCGTGTCGGCGACGAGGTTCGTCCAGTGAATCCCGCGCGACCAGTCGTTCGCGTAGTTGACGGGGAGCGCGTCCCAGAACTCGACGAACCCGCGCCCGCTCAGCCGCCAGTCTGCGTAGAGGTTCAGGAACCCGAGCCCGCCGTTCAAGAGAAACAGGCACGTCGCCAGCGCGGCCGCGCGCGCCCCGCCCGCCACGCGCAGCGCGAAGCCGTAGAAGATTCCGACGAGCGAGAGCGCCAGCGGCAGCGCCGTCGCCAGGAACGCCGCGCGCATCGAGAGCCCCGCCGCCATCAGCGCCGCCGCGTGGAAGTCCGGCAGGAACGGGTAGCGCAAAGGCTCGCCCGCCATCGGCGTGTAGGCCGGCGGGAAGTTCTCGCCGTGCGCGAACGAGGAGGCCAGCGCCGCGTGAAAGCTCAGGTCGTACCAGGCGCTCCCGCCCGCATAGACCCCGCCCGGCCCTCCCGCGAACGTGTGCGTCGAGAACAGCCCCCACAAGACCGGCGCGAAGACGACCAGCACCGCCGCGAGTCCGGCGTGCACGGGCTTAAAGAGACCAGACGGCCCGAACGACTTCAACCGCCCGCGCTTCAACCCGGCGAGCCAACGGGCCGACACGGCCGCCGCCCCGGCCCACACGAGCAACGTCGCCCAGGCCACCGACGCCCACGTCAGCCGCCCCTGCCAGCGCGCGAGCACGTACGTCAACGCTGCCCCCAGCACACACCCCGCCGCCGTCCCCCACAACGCCTGCTCCCACGCCCCCAGCACGCCGCGCAACACCCGCCGCGCCAAACACGCGCCGAGCAACGCCGACCCGACGAGAAACAGTGTCGCCAGCATGTGTGGGAACGGTGTCGGGTGCCGGGTTTTAGGTGTCGGGTGAAAACCCGATTCTTCCCCGACGCCTAAAACCCATCGCCCGACACCCGTCACCTGTCACCGCTCTTCATCGCCTTGTACTCAATCGAGTCCCGGAACGCGAGGGCGATCTTGTCGGGGTCGTTGTTGCGTTCGAGGTTCGAGAGCCAGAAGTCGAAGCCTTCGAGGTTGCGGTCGGGCGGGTCGTCGGGGCTGCGGCGGAGGAAGGCGAAGTAGTGGAGCAGGAGGAGCGCGCGTTGGCGCTCGCGCTGTTCGAGCCGCGGGTCCGCGGCCACCTTGAGGAGCGCGCCCGCGCGCGTCTCCGTCCGCGAAGAGAGGGCGTCGGCGAGCGCGGCGCGCTCGGCGGCGTCGGCCTCGACGCCCGCGTTCTCGTAGAGCCGCGCGGCGAAGCGCGCGTCGTCCGGCTCGCCGAAGAGTGCGCGGAACTCCTCGCGCCTCTCCCAGTCGCGCGCGAGCGCGCCGAGCCGGCCCTCGAAGTCGCGCGGCGCCTCCTCCGTGGCCGGGATGAGCCCGCGGCCGAGCGCGCGCGCGTCCTGCATGAACTCCGCGTAGCGCGGCATGCGCCCCCGCGCGACGAGGTGCAGGCGGTAGAGAGCGCGGCCCCAGTCGGCGTACTGGCCGAGCAGGTTGAGCTGGTCTTCTTCGAGCATCGAGGCCCAGTCGCGCAGCTCCAGCTCCGCGGGCGGCGAGGCTTCGGCGCGCGCGTCGGGCTCGGTCTTGACGACGGCGTAGAGGTCGTCGCGGCCGTCGAAGCGGTTGATGAAGCGCAGGCGGCCCGCGGCGACCGCGCGCGAGAGGAAGGTCACGTAGTTCCTGCGCCGCTCGGGCGGGACGGACGCGTTCTTGACGACGACGTAGGAGGCCGGAATCTCTTCGAACAGATTCAAGAGCCCCGCGGGTATCGTCCCGGCGGCCGTCCAGTTCTGTATCTCGTCCGACTGCGGCGAGTTGAAGCCGGAGGTGCCGACGATGAGCGGCTTCCCGTGGTCGGCCGCGCGCAGCATGTACGCGTGGTTGAAGGCCGGCCCGGCCGGCAGGACGACGACGCCGCCGCGCATCTCCGTCTCCTTCAGCCTGAGCGTCACCGCGTCCGGGTAGACCGCGCCGCGCATGAACTGAAGCGGCGCGCCGTTCAGCTCCAACAGCAGCAGCACGCAGGCGGCCGCGTAGACGACCCGCGCGCGCACGCGCGGCCGCCTCGCCGTCACCGCCCCGGCGACGGCGCGCACGCCCAGGCCCGCGAGCAGCGCGAGCCCGAGGTAGGCGAACATCGCGCCGCGCGCCGGCACCCTCATGCTGCGGAAGACGGGCAGCAGGTCGTAGCAGATGCGGTAGAAGAAGAAGTTCCAGCCGAGCGAGTAGAAGAACCCGACGAGGGCGAGCACGAGCCCGAGCCAGAAGGCGTCGCAGCGCCGCGGGGAGGTGAGCGTCTGGATGAAGTTGGCGTTGACCGGGCGGAGGAGCGCGGGGTAGGCGGCGCAGACGCGCACGGCGCAGGCCGCCGCCAGCAGCGCGAGCGCGCGCTCCGACGTGACGTAGCCGAAGACGCCGCCGAAATAGCTCGTCCGGTCGAACCCGACGGCGAGCAGCGACACGGCGAAGGCGAAGAAAATGAGGGCGTCGAGCCGCGGGAGCCACGCGCGCCACGCGCCGCCCGCCGCGCCCTGCGGCGCCCCCCCGGCCGGGCGCCGCAGGGGCTCGACGAGCAGCAGCGACGCCAGCGCGAACAGCAGCGTGAGCAGGCCGGGGAAGAGCTTGAAGCGCGCGCCGCCCTCCATCGACTCGCCCATCCCGAACCAGAGCTTGTTGCGGTTCTCGACCGACAGCCAGTGCCTCGGCCACGCCGAGTTGGCCTTCACCTCCTCGACGCTCCGCTTGAAGCCGTAGAGCTTCGAGACGACGTAGTAAGGCAGCATGAACGGCACGAGCCCGAGCGCCGCCAGCCCGAGGGCCGCCGCGCCCCTGCGCCAGAACTCTCCGTCGCGCCAGAGCCCGTAGCGCGTCACCAGCACCGCGCCGCACAGCGCCAGCGGCACGAGCGCGAACGCGAAGAACGAGACGCTCGTCAGCCCCGTCATGAAGAAGGCGAGCCCGAGCCACGCCGCGCGCCCCCGCGTCCGCTCGCGCGCGAAGAGCACCAGCGCCTCGAACACGAGCGGCAGCCACGGCGAGAACAGGTAGACGAGCTGCGACATCAGTTGGAAGCGGTACGGCACGAACGCGAAGGCGACGCCCGCCACCCACGCGACGCCCTCCGACCCCGTCAGCGTCCGCGCGAGCCTGTACGCGCCGTAGCCCGACAGCGCGAAGCCGAGGAAGAGCGCCACGGCGTGCACCGTCAGCGGCCTCAGCCCCAGGGCGAAGAGCGGGAAGAACGGCAGCGCCAGCCCGTAGCAGTGTTCGCTGAAGGCCAGCGTGTATTTGAGCGGGTAGAACGTGTTCGAGTGGAAGAGGTTCAGGGGCTCGCGGAACGTCTGGTGGTAGTCCCACCACATGATCCACGTGACGAGGTAGGGGTCGCCCGGGTCCACGACCGCGTCGCGCAGGCGCGTCACGTACGGCCACGTCAGCAACGCCGTGAAGAGGCAGAAGGCGAGCACCACCGCCAGCTCCCTGAGCGCCCGCACGCGCCACGCCGCGGCCAGCACGCTTGGCATTTTCCGACGCGAAATGTTAGTTTGCCCCTTCTCCAAGTGATGGGTGTTTAGCAACCAGGGATAAGCAAGTCACGGCCGACCGCTCTCTTATCACTTTCCCGCAACCTTGATGTCAAGAACGCACGCCAAGGAGGTCGTCACTCTCGCCGAGCCCGGGGCCGCGCGGCGCGGGGTCGCCGTCCTCGTCCCGTGCTACGACGAGGAGCCCACGGCGGCGCGCGTCGTCGCGCGCTTCCGAGCGGAGCCGCCCCGCGCGCGCGTCTACGTCTTCGACGACAACCCGACCGACCGCACGGCCGTGGCGCCGGGCGTGTTCCTCATCGCGGAGGCCGCCGGCCTCTTCGTGTGCGGGCTGCTCTCCCCGACGGCCGGACTCATCCCCCACCCCGTCGCGCGCCGCCCGCAGGAGTTCGAGTATCACATGCGAGTGCCGGCGGACGAGCTGCGCTCCGGCCGCGCGCGCGGCCGAAGAGCAGAACGGCGGCGGCGCGGCGGGGCGCCGAACGACGTATGACGAGCGCCGCCGTCCAGCCGGAAGCGCCGACCGTGCGCCGCGCCGCGGCGGCGACGCCCGGCGCGCTCGCGCGCCTGCGCGGGCGCGCGGAGTTCGGTGACGCGCTCGTCTTCCTTTACCTGCTCGTCTTCATACGCCAGTACCTCTGGCCGCTCGACTCGAACGCGCTCGCCTGGGGCCTCTCCCTCCCGGCGGCGTGCGTCGCCTGGTACTTCTACGTCGTCCACAAACCCTTCGCCGCCGGACGCGCGGGGCGCGAGTTCTGGCTGGTAGTGCTGCCGGCGCTCCTCTTCTTCTACCTGCTGCGGCTCCCCTTCCCGGACCTCTCGTTCGACGTGCTCAACTACCGCCTGCTCCACGCCGAGCGTTCCCTGCGCGGCACGCTCTTCGCGCCGGGCGACTACTTCCCGACGCCCGTGCCCTTCAACCCCGCGCCCGACACCGTCACGGCGCTCTTCCGATACGCGCTCGGCTACCGCCTCGGCACCGTCGTCAACCTGCTCGCGCTCCTCTGGACGGCGCGCGTCGTGGATAAACTGCTGCGCCCCTTCGTCGCCGGCGCGTGGCCGCGCGCGGCCTCCGTGCTCCTCGTCCTGCTGGCCGAGCACCTTCTCTATCAGGTCAACGAGTACATGGTTGACCTCCTCGCGCTGCCCCTGCTGCTTGAGGCGACGTGGCTCGCGCTGCGCGTCGAAGAGGCGGAGGACAGGCGCGCCGTGCTAGTCCGCGTCGCGCTGCTGCTGGGCCTGGGCGCGGCGCTCAAGCTGACGTACGCGGCCGCCACCCTGCCCGTCGTCCTGCTCTGCGCCTACAAGGCGCTTGTCGGGCCGGGCAAGTTGGGGATGAAGGAACTGCCCGCCGCCGTCGCGCTCACCTTCGTCGCCTTCGTCGCGCCGCTCCTGCCGTTCGCGGTCTACCTTTGGCTTCTGACCGGCAACCCCTTCTTCCCGCTCGCGAACACCTTCTTCAAGTCGGCCTACTGGCCGACCGACGGCGGCTGGGACGCGCGCTGGGGGCCGAAGGGTCTCTGGGAGACGCTGGCGTGGCCCGTGCTCGCCACCTTCGAGCCGGGGCGGCACTCGGAGCTTAACGTCTACTCCGGCCGCATCACCCTCGGCTTCGCCGCCGCGCTGCTGGGACTCGCGCTGCGCGGGCGCGACGAGCGCGTGCGCACGCTCTGCCTGCTGCTGGTCGTCGGGTGTCTGGCCTGGAGCGCGGGCGGGATGGGCTACAGCCGCTACGGGCTCTACCTGGAAGTCCTCTCCGGCGTGACCCTCGTCGCCGTCGCGGCCTCGCTCTTGAAGGTGAGGCGGTCGGACTCCGCCCCCTCTCCCCCGACGACCGCCCCCGGCGCGCCTTCGCGGAGGGCGGCCGTCCCCGCGCTTCTCGTCCTCGCGCTCTGCGCGCAGGCGACTCTGGCGTGTCTATACGCGCTCAGGTACGAGTGGAGCATGCGGCCGACGGCGCTCTCCGACTGGCGCTCGTACCGGCACGAGGCGCGCTACGTCTTCCGCGACCGCCGCCTGAAAGATTTCATGAACGCGGAGACGCGCGCGCTCTTCGAAGGCTTACAGGGCTGGGTCGAGAGCGGCCCCAAGTCGAACGGCCCCGAGGCCCTCATCGACCCCGGCCTCCCCATCGTCACCGCGAGCCACCCCGAGTACTTCGCCACGCGCGACGCGCGCCAGCACTTCGTCCGCACGGTCGAGGCGGGGCCGCAACGCATGCTCTCGCTCTGCATGCCCGAAGACCTCGCGCAGGCGCGCGAGTACGTCAAGAGCCGCGGGCTCACGTTCGTCGGCGCGCGCCCCGTGCAGCTCCCCTTCTTTTCGCAGCGCCGCCCGCTCGGTATGATGCTGGTCGAAACCACGCTCCCCGAAGGCGAGGAGGGGCGCGCGTCGCTCCGAAGGTTCTGGCAGTCGGTGGCCTTCCGCGACCAGGACTACCGCGCGGAGATCGAGGCGACGGCCGCGCCGACGCGGCTGCGCCCGGGCGAGCGCTCGACCTTAAACTTGCGCGTGCGCAACCGCGGCCCCGTGGCCTGGCCCGCGCTCGGCGACGAGCGCGGCATGTACAAGGTCAACGCCGGCGACCGCTGGCTCGACCGGGAGGGCACGCGCGTCGTCAACAACCTCGACGGCCGCACCGCGCTCGCCGCAGACCTCCCCCCCGGCGGCGAGACGGAGCTACGGCTCCCCGTCACCGCGCCCCCCGTGCCCGGCGACTACGTGCTTGAGATCGACATGATCCACGAGGGCGTCACCTTCTTCCACGAGAAGGGCTCGAAGACGCTGCGCATGAACGTGAAGGTCGGGCCGTGAGCCCGCGCGGCTGCGTGATGACGAACGGAAGAATTAACATGGGCGGACAGGGTTTACAGGATTGAAGATTTGAGATTTCAAATCTCAAATCTCGAATCAGTAATTGCTTAATCCTGACCGCCCTGTCCGCCCGCGTTAATTCCCGCCGGCGCGTGTCGGCACGTTGCGGAATATAAGAACGGAGAGGAACGATTGAGCATGAGACTCGGAAAAATTTTTACCGCCGTGATGGCGTGTGCGCTGCTCGCCGCCGGGTGCGGCCGGGGGTCGGGGGGCGACACGGCCGCGACGAACTCTGCGCCCGCGCCCGCGCCCGCCAAGACGCCGGGGCCTCTGCCCGACGCGGGCTTCAAGGCGCAGCTCACCCTGCCCGACGCGCCGGCCAAGCTGCGCGCCGGGCAGAAGGAGACCGTGCAGGTGCACATCAAGAACGACAGCAGCGTCTTCTGGTGGTCGCGCGGCGGCGAGGTCAACGAGCGCAACGACAACTGGTTCTACATCGCCGCCGGCAACCGCTGGCTGAAGGCGGACGGCTCGCTCGTCACCGACATGGACGGCCG
The DNA here is from genome assembly GCA_036389235.1 of Pyrinomonadaceae bacterium. GTDB lineage: Bacteria > Acidobacteriota > Blastocatellia > Pyrinomonadales > Pyrinomonadaceae > QHXN01. The sequence goes on from DASVQJ010000208.1 coordinate 69,822, forward strand.
CTACGGCATCTCGAAAGACCTCAAGCCCGGCGAGGAGACGGAAGTCCCCCTCGCCGTCACCGCGCCCAAGGAGCCCGGCGACTACATCCTCGAAGTCGACCTCGTCCAGGAGCAGGTCGCCTGGTTCAGCGACAAGGGCTCGCCCACCGCGAGGGCGAAGGTGACGGTGGTTCGTTAGCGAGTTTTCAGTTTTCAGTTTTTAGTTTTCAGCGAATGCGAAGCTGCCGACTAAAAACTGAAAACTGAAGACTGAAAACTGCCTATGCGTCTCGCCTACTTCAGCCCGCTCGGCCCGCAGCGCTCGGGGATCGCGGATTACAGCGAGGAGCTGCTGCCGCACCTGGCGGCGGCGGGCGCGGAGCTGACGCTGTTCGTCGAGGGCTTCCGGCCGTCGGAGTGGGGGGCGGCCGGGAGGTTCGAGGTGCGCGACTACGGGCGCGACCCCGATGCGCTCGCGGCGCTGGGCGAGTTCGACGCGGCGGTCTACCACATGGGCAACGACCACCGTTACCACGCGGGCGTCTTCGACGCGGCCCGGCGGCACCCCGGCGTCGTCGTCTTCCACGACTTCGCGCTGCAAGACTTCTTCCTCGGGCTCGCGCGCTCGCGCGGCGACATGCGCGTCTACCTCGACGAGGTGGCCGCCTGCCACGGCGACGAGGCGCGGCGCGAGGCGGAGGAGGCCCTCGCGCGCGGCGCCACGCCCGCGGCCTTCGCGCGGCCCCTGGACTTCCCGCTCAACTGCCGCCTCGCGCGCGGGGCCGAAGGCATCCTCGTCCACTCCGACTGGAGCCGCGCGCGCTTCGAGCGCATCGCGCCCGGCGTCCCCGTCCGCCGCGTCAACCACCACATCACGCCCGCCGCCGCCGAGAGCCTCCCGCGCGGCAGGCGCGAAGGGAGGGAGGCCGTCCGCCTCGCCTCGTTCGGCCTCATCACGCCGGACAAGGGGATCGAGCGCGCGCTGCGCGCGCTCGCGCGCCTGCGCGACCGCTACGACTTCCGCTACACGCTCGTCGGCGACCCGAACAGCTACTTCGACGTGCGCGCGCTCGTGCGCGAGTGCGGCCTGCAAGACCGCGTCGAGATCACGGGGCACGTCACGCTCGAAGAGTTCGAGCGCCGCATCGCCGAGACCGACGTGGCGCTCAACCTGCGCGAGCGCACGGTGGGCGAGACCTCGGGGAGCCTGTGCCGCATCATGGCGGCGGGCGTCTGCGCGGTCGTCTCCGCGGTCGGCTGGTTCGGCGAGCTGCCCGACGACTGCGTGGTCAAGGTCGAGCCCGGCGAGCACGCGGACGAGCTGCTGCGCGCCTACCTCGCGCGGCTCATCGAGGACGCGCAGTTGCGCGCGCGCCTCGGCGCGAACGCGCGCAGGCACGTCGTCGCGGAGCACGACATACGTCGCAGCGCCGAAGGCTACCTTGAGTTCGTCCGCGAGGTCGTGGCCGCGCGCCCGCGGCGCCGCCTGCTCGAAGGGCTCTCGGCGGAGCTGTCGGCGCTCGGCGTCGAGCCCGACCTCGACGACGCGCTCGTGCGCGGCGTGGCCGCGGAGTTCGCCGCGCTCGCGCCCGAGAACCTCTTCGCCCCCGAGCGACCCGGGCCGAAGGGCTCCTGGGTTCAGCCGGACGCGGCCTTCCCCGAAGCGCTCGCGCCCGCGGAACGCGCGGGCCTCTCCGACAACGGCTCGGCCGCGTCGCACAACGGCCACGGCCGCGGTCGCAAGCTCGAAGGCGTGGACTACAAGCTCGCGGCCGTCGAGTACCCGCGCCGCATCACGCCGGAGCGCCTGCACCACCTGCGCACCAAGCCCTTCTACAACCT
>DASVQJ010000209.1:0-19159 GCA_036389235.1 Pyrinomonadaceae bacterium
AGGGCACGGGACGGCGACGCCTCTGGGCGACCCCATCGAGGTCGAGGCGCTGACGAAAGCCTTCCGTGCCGCGACGGAGCGCGTCGGCTACTGCGCGCTCGGGTCGGTCAAGTCGAACATCGGGCACCTGGACGCGGCGGCGGGCGTGGCAGGGTTAATCAAGACGGTGCTGATGCTGGAGCACGGCGAGGTGGCGCCGTCGCTGCACTTCACGGAGCCGAACCCGAAGACGGGGCTTGAGCAGAGCCCTTTCTTCGTCGCCGCCGAGCGGCGGGCGTGGGAGGCGGCCGACGGTGTGCCGCGGCGCGCGGGCGTCAGCTCGTTCGGCATCGGCGGGACGAACGCGCACGTCGTGCTGGAAGAGGCGCCGCCGGTCGAGCCCTCGGAGGAGCCTTCCGCGTCGGAGTTGCTGGTTCTCTCGGCGAAGACGCCCGCGGCGCTCGAAGCGATGACCGCCAACCTCACCGCACACCTCCGGCGGCACCCGGGGCTGAACCTCGCTGACGTGGCATACACCTGTCAGGTCGGGCGTCGCGCCTTCTCTCAAAGGCGCTTCCTCGTCTGCGAAGGCTTGGCGGACGCGGCCGAGGCGCTCGAAACACGGAACCCCGCGCGACTCTTCACGCGGGCCGGGGCGCAGGGCGTGCGCCCCGTGGCCTTCATGTTTCCGGGGCAGGGCGCGCAGCACGCCGGGATGGGTCGCGGACTCTACGAGACGCAGCCGGTCTTCCGCGAACACCTCGACCGCTGCGCCGAACTGCTCGCGCCGCAACTGGAGTTAGACCTGCGCGCGTTCCTCTACCCGACGCCGGAGCGCGCGGCCGAAGCGGCGGAGCGTTTGAACGAGACCTTCCTGACGCAGCCGGCGCTGTTCGCCGTCGAGTACGCGCTCGCGCAACTCTGGATGGCGTGGGGCGTGCGCCCGGAGGCGTTGGCGGGGCACAGCGTGGGCGAGTACGTCGCGGCCTGTCTGGCGGGCGTCTTCTCGCTCGAAGACGCCCTCGCGCTGGTCGCCTACAGGGCGCGGCTCATGCAGGCGCTCCCGAAGGGCGACATGCTGAGCGTCATGCTGACGGCCGAGGAGTCGGAGCCTTACCTCAACGCCGACCTGAGCCTCGCGGCGGTCAACGGCCCGGCGCAGTGTGTGCTCTCGGGCACGGCGGAGGCGGTGGAGTCGTGCGAGGCGCTGCTCGCCGCGCGCGGCATCAAGTGCCGGCGGCTGCACACCTCGCACGCCTTCCACTCGCGGATGATGGAGCCCGCGCTCGAACCCTTCGCGCGGCGGGTCGCGCGGACGGAGATTAACGCGCCGGCCGTCCCGTACCTCTCCAACCTGACGGGGACGTGGGCCACGGCCGAGGAGGTCAAAGACCCTTCGTACTGGGCCAGACACCTCCGCGGGACGGTGCGCTTCGGCGAGAACCTGCGCGAGCTGTCGGGCGACGGGCGGAGGGCTCTGCTCGAAGTCGGCCCCGGCCGCACGCTGTCGGCGCTCGCCGCGCGGCAGGAGGGGCGCGGGCAGGAGCAGCCGGTCGTCAACTCGCTCCCGCACCCGGAGGAGCGGCAGACCGACCTCGAATCCCTGCTCGGCGCGGCGGGAAGGCTCTGGCTGGCTGGCGTCGCCGTCGAGACAGCCGGGTATCACGCCGGGCGTCGCCGCCGCCTGCTCTCGCTGCCCACCTACCCTTTCGAGCGCCAGAGGTACTGGGTCGAGCCGCAGACTCGACCCCAACCCCATCCCGCGCAGGCTCACTCTGCGGACGAGACGCCCGCGGCGGAAGTCACTTCGCCGAACGGCGACGGAGTCGGGCCGGCGCAAGAGTCGAAGCAGGTCTGGACGCAGGCCGCGGACTCGGCCCCGCGCAACGAGATCGAACGAACCCTGCACGCGCTCTGGAGGGAACTGCTCGGCGTCGAGACGCTAGGCATCCACGACAACTTCTTCGAGCTGGGCGGCCACTCGCTGATGGCGACCCAACTCGTGGCACGCCTACAGGAGACGGTGCCCGTCCGGTTCCCTTTGAACGTCATCTTCACGACGCCCACCATCGCCGAACTCGCGGCGATGATCGAGGAGCGCCTGCTCGAACTGATTGAGGAACTGCCGGAGGACGAGGCGGAGCGGCTGGCCGCGACCGTCTTCGGCCACTAGACGCCCGGCCGCGAAAATCATCATGCCCGAAACGGAAACATTATCTGACAGGGTGTCGCAGCTCTCCCCCGCCAAGCGCGCACTCATGGAGCGCTGGAAGCGGGGCGAGTTTGCCGGCGTCGGGGGCGCGCGGACTATCCCGCCGCGCCCGCGCAACGAGCCGCTCCCGCAGTCGTTCGCGCAGCAACGCCTGTGGTTTCTGGATCAGCTCGTGCCCGGCTCCCCGGCCTACAACATGCCCACGGGCGTGCGGCTCTCAGGCGCGCTCGACGCACGCGCGCTCGGCGCGGCGCTCGGAGAGGTGGTGCGCCGGCACGAGGCGCTACGCACGACCTTCGGCACGCACGGAGACCTGCCGGTGCAGCTCGTCCGGCCGAACCTCGAAGTCGGGCTGCCGACCCTCGACCTCTCCGCGCTGCCTGAGCGGGAGCGCGAGGCGGAGTCGCTGCGCCTCGCGCGCGAGGAGGCCAACCGCCCGTTCGACCTGACCAAGGGGCCGCTGCTGCGGGCCACGCTCGTCCGGCTCGCCGACGAGGAGCACCTCCTCCTTTTGACGACGCACCACATCATCTCGGACGGCTGGTCTATCGGCATCCTCGTGCGCGAGATCGCGGAGCTGTACGAGGCGTTCCTCACGGGCGCGCCGTCGCCGCTGGCGGAGCTGCCCATACAGTACGGCGACTACGCCGCGTGGGAGCGGAAGCGTTTTCAGGGCGGCGCGCTCGACGAGCAGCTCGCCTACTGGAAGCGTCGCCTGGACGGCGCGCCGACGGTACTCGACCTGCCGACGGACTTCCCGCGCCCGCCCGTGCAGACCTTCAGGGGCGCGTCGCACTCCTTCTTCCTGCCGCGCGCCCTCTACGAAGCCGTCCAGTCGCTCTGCCAGCGCGAGGGCGTGACGCCGTTCATGGCCCTGCTCGCGGCCTTCGAAGTCCTGCTCTACCGCTACTCGGGCCAGCGGGACATGCTCGTCGGAACGCCGGTCGCCAACCGCCAGCACGTCGAGACGGAAGGGCTCGTCGGCTGTTTCGCCAACACGCTCGTCCTGCGCGGCGAGTTGTCGGACGCGCAGACCTTCGGCGAGCTGCTGCGCGCGACGCGCGCGACGGCGCTCGAAGCCTTCGCGCACCAGGACGTGCCCTTCGAGCACCTCGTGGACGAGCTACAGGCGCAGCGCGACATGAGCCGCAACCCGCTCTTTCAGGTGATGTTCGTGCTGCAAAACGCCCCGATGGGGGAGATGCGCCTGCGCGGGCTGACGCTCGACCTGTTGAAGGCGGACAACCGGACGGCCAAGTTCGACCTCTGGCTCTCCGTCACGGAGGGCGACGAGCAGCCGTTCGTCACGATGCAGTTCAACACAGACCTCTACCGGCGCGACACCGTCGAGCGGATGTGCGGCCACTACCTGCGTCTGCTCGAAGCCTTCACCGCGCGCCCCGACCTGCGCCTGTCCGAAGCGCCCCTGATGTCCGACGCCGAGCGCGCGCAGGTCGTCGAGGGCTGGAACGACACGCGCGTCGAGTACCCGCCGCACCTGACGCTCCACGAACTGTTCGAGGCGCAGGCGGAGCGGACGCCCGACGCGGTCGCCGTCGTCAGCGAGGCGGGGCGCCTGACCTACGCCGAGCTAGACCGCAGGGCGAACGGACTCGCGCGCCGCCTGGTGAGGCTCGGCGTCGGGCCGGAAGTGCTCGTCGGCGTCCTGATGGAGCGCTCGTCGGAGATGGTCGTCGCCCTGCTCGGGATTTTAAAAGCCGGCGGCGCTTACGTCCCGCTCGACCCCGACTACCCGCAGGAACGCACGGCCTTCGTGCTCGAAGACACGCGCCTCCGAGTCATCCTCACGCAGACGCACCTCGAAGGGCAGGCGCCGCCGACCGGCGCGCGCGTCATCAGTCTCGACGCGGAGTTGGACTCGCTCGCCGAAGAGGGCGCCGGTGAGAGCGACGCGCCGCACGCGCGTACGGGCGGCGCGGACAACCTGGCCTACGTCATCTACACGTCGGGCTCGACGGGGAGGCCGAAGGGCGTGATGGTCGCGCACCGCGGCGTCTGCAACCGCCTGCTCTGGATGCAGGATGAGTACCGGCTCGACGAGACGGACGTGGTGTTGCAGAAGACGCCGTTCAGCTTCGACGTGAGCGTGTGGGAGTTCTTCTGGCCTTTGATGACGGGCGCGCGGCTCGTCATGGCTCGCCCCGGCGGGCACCGCGACGCGGCCTACCTGACCGAAGTCGTCCGGCGCGAGGGCGTGACGACCATGCACTTCGTCCCGCCGATGCTGCGCCTCTTCGTCGAGGAGCCTTCGTTCCAAGACTGCGCGGGCCTCCGCCGCGTGGTGTGCAGCGGCGAGGCGCTGCCCGCCGAGTTCCAGAAACGTTTCTTCGCCGCGAGCCATGCCGGGTTGCATAACCTGTACGGCCCGACGGAAGCCTCCGTCGATGTGACCTTCTGGGCGTGCGAGCGCGAGTCGGACAGCCACACCGTCCCCATCGGCCGCCCCGTCGCCAACACGCAAATCTACCTGCTCGACCGCCACCTGCGGCCCGTCCCGGCGGGCGTACCCGCAGAGCTTTACATCGGCGGCGTCCAACTCGCGCGCGGCTACCTGAACCGGCCCGAGTTGACCGCCGAGCGCTTCATCCCCGACCCCTTCTCCTCGGAGCCGGGCGCGCGCCTCTACCGCACGGGCGACCTCGCGCGCTACCTCCCCGAAGGGCAGATCGAGTTCCTCGGGCGCACGGACGACCAGGTCAAGATACGCGGCCTGCGCATCGAGCCGGGCGAGATCGAAGCCGCGCTGCGCGAGCACCCGGCCGTCGAGGACGTCGTCGTGCTGGCGCGCGAAGACACGCCGGGCGAGAAGCGCCTGGCGGCCTACCTCGTGCTGTGCGAAGGCGCGGAGGCGGCGGGCGACGCCGCGGACGAGAGGCCGGCCCGCGGCAGCCTCGGCGCCGAGCGCGTCGCGGAATGGGAACGCGTCTTCGAAGACGCGTACGCCGACGAGTCGGGCGGAACGGACGCGACCTTCAACATCACGAGCTGGAACAGCAGCTACACGGGCGAGCCCATCCCTTCGGAAGAGATGCGCGAGTGGGTCGAGGGCACGGTCGGGCGCGTCCTCGCGCGGCGCCCGGCGCGCGTGCTCGAAGTCGGCTGCGGCACGGGGCTTCTGCTCTTCCGCATCGCCCCGCACTGCGCCGAGTACTGCGGGACGGACATCTCGCAGGCCGCGCTCGACTACGTCGCGCGGCATTGGAACGGGGCGGCGGCGCCGCCGCGGCTCCTGCGCCGCAGCGCCGACGACTTCGAGGGCATCGAGCCGGGGACGTTCGACGCCGTCATCCTCAACTCGGTCGCGCAATACTTCCCCGGCGCCGCCTACCTCGCGCGCGTGCTTGAGCAGGCCGTCGAGGCGGTCGCGGACGGCGGCTTCGTCTTCGTCGGCGACGTGCGGAGCCTCCCGCTCCTTGAGGCTTTCCACGCCGGGGTCGAACTCGTGCACGCGCCCGACGAACTGTCGGTCGAGCACTTCCGGCAGCGCGTCAAAAGACGCGTCGCGCAGGAGAGGGAACTCGCCCTCGACCCGGCCTTCTTCAAGGCGCTGGCCGCGGGCCTGCCGCGAATCAGCCGCGTCGAGGCGTCTCCGCGGCGCGGACGCTTCGACAACGAGATGACGCGCTACCGCTACGACGTAGTCCTGCGCGTCGGCCGCGAACGCGACGCGCAGGCGCCACCCCGTAGTCTCGACTGGCAGCGCGAGCGCCTGACGTTGGAGGGCCTGAGCCGGCGCTTCGTCGAGGGCCGCCCGGCGCCCCTCGCCGCGCGCCGCGTGCCGGACGCGCGCGTCGAGCAAGACCTGCGGGTCTTGAGCCTGATGTCGGGGCCGGGCGCGCCCGCGACGGTCGGAGATTTGAGGAGACTCCTGCGCGAAGAGAGTCGGGCCGGCGTACACCCCGAGGACGTTTGGCGGCTGGCCGAAGAGTTGTCATGCGAGGTCGAGGTGTTGTGTGCGTCCGACGCGGACGCGCGCGGCCGTTTCGACGCCGTCCTGTCCGACGCTTCGGAGGACGTCGCGCGCGATGCGTTCGCGGAACCGACGGGGACGGAAGAGACGCGCCCCGACGTCTCGCTCGCCGCGTACGCGAACAACCCTTTGGGCGACAGGCTCGCGCGCGAGTTCGTGCCCGCGCTCCGCGCGAAGCTGAAGGCCGAGCTGCCCGAGTACATGATGCCGTCCGCGTTCGTCGTGCTCAGCAGTCTGCCCCTCCTGCCCAACGGCAAGGTGAACCGCGCCGCGCTGCCGGCGCCCGTCGTCGCCGCCGAATCTCCCGACGAGTTCGTCGCCCCGAGCACGGAGACGGAGCGCGTGCTCGCGGAGGTCTGGGCCGCGTCGCTGGGCCTCGAACGCGTGAGCGTCAGGAGCAACTTTTTCGAGCTGGGCGGAGACTCCATCGGGATTATCCAGATCGTCGCGAGGGTGAACGCCGCCGGGCTGCGGCTCACGACCAAGCAGATGTTTCAGTCCCCGACCGTCGCGGAGCTGGCCGCCGCGATAGACGCCGGGCGGGCCGACGCGCCGCACGAGGTCGAGCGCGCCGGCCCGTTCGCCCTGACGCCCGGCCAGCGGCGTTTCTTCGAGCGCGCGCCGCGGCACCCAGACCTTTGGGGCGAGGCGTTCGTCGTCGAAGTGCCAGGCGACTTCGGCCCGGCGGCGGAAGAGATTCTGCGTCAGGTCGCGGAGCGCCACGAAGCGCTGCGGCTGCGGTTTGAAGAAGACGGCGGCTGGAAGCCCGCGTACCGGCAGGGAGAGGAGTCGCTCCCGGTCACACGCGTCGCCGCGCAAGACCGGGCAGACGAGACGGAAGGGCGCGCGCTCGAATCGGCCGCAGTCGAACTACGCGCGGGCCTGAGTCTGTCGGAAGGGCCTCTGATGAGAGCCGCCTTCTTCGAGCCCGTTGACGGCGCAAGCGCGCGCCTGCTGCTGGTCGCGCACCAACTCATCGCGGGCGAGCGTTCGTGGCGCGTGCTGCTGGAAGACCTCGAAGTGGCTTACCGCCGCACGGCGTTGCGGGAGGCGGCCGAGTTCCCCGCACGGTCTGACTCGCCGCGGCGCTGGGCGGAGTGGCTCGCCGAGCGGGAGCAGAAACTCGAAGGGCTGCGCGAGTGCGAGCGCCGACTCGCGTCGGACGCCAGTGCGGCGCTCGCGCTGCCCGCCGACTGCGCGGACGAAGAGACGGCCGACCTCAACACAGAGGCCGCGTCGGCGCGGGTCTCCGTCTCCCTGAGCAGGGAAGAGACTGAGGCGCTGTTCGGCGTCGCAGGAGAAGCCTACGGCACGAGCGCCGACGAGCTGCTGCTCGCGGCGCTGGCCCTAACCCTGTCGGACTGGACGGGGGGCGGCGCGGTCCTCATCGACGTGGAAGAGGACGCGAGGGAGAGGCCGGACGCGCGGCTCGACCTGTCGCGGACGGTCGGGCGCTTCGACGTCGTCTACCCGTTACTGCTGGAAGCGGGCGGCGCGGCGCGGATCGAAGAGACGGTCAAGGGCGTCAAGGAGCGCGTGCGCAGCGCGTCGGGTCAAGGGCTGTCGTACGAACAACTGCGCCACGGCGGCGACGGGCGGGCGAGTCGCCTGCCGACCGCGGCTCAATTAAAGTACAGGGCCGTCGGCACGGCCCCGCCGCCCGACGCCGCCACGTTGCGTGGCGAAGCCCTGCGCCTCCCGCCCGCGGAGCCAAAGGCACCGCGCCCGTACCTCATCGAAGTGAACCCCTTGGTGGCGGCCGGGCGTCTGCGTGTCGAATGGGAGTACGGCGCGCGCGTCCACCGGGGCGCGACGGTCGAGAGGCTGGCCGAAGCTTTCCGCGAACACCTTTCGGCCGTCGTCCGACACTGCTCGACCCCGGGACGGCGCGGCTACACGCCGTCCGACTTCCCGCTGGCGCGACTCGACCAGCGGCAACTCGACCGTCTGTTCGCGGGCGCGGGCCATCTGGAAGACCTGTACCCGCTCGCGCCGATGCAGAGGTACATGGCCCACCGCCACAGGCACCAGCACGTGCCGGGCCTCTACGTGATTCACATGGTCACGCCGCTGCGCAACCTGCGCCTGAACGTCGAGGCTTTCGAGCGCGCCTTTCAGACGGTCGTCGCGCGCCACGCCGCGCTGCGCACCTCGTTCGTGCTCGACGGACTCGACACGCCGATGCAGGCCGTCTGGAGTCATGTGGGCGTGCCCGTCGAGCGGCACGACTGGCGCGGGCTCGACGGCGACGAGCAGCAGCGGCGCATCGGCGAGTACGTGCGCGAGGCGAGGCGGCGCGGCATCGACCTGTCGGCGGCGCCGCAGATGAAGCTCACGCTCATCCGCACCGAGGAGGACACGTACGAGTTCGTCTGGATCTTCAACTACATGATTCAGGAGGGGTGGAGCTACCCGCTCATCCTCAAAGACTTCTTCGCCTGCTACGACGCCTACGCGCGCGGCGCCGAGCCCGAGCTGCACGAGCCGGGTCGTTACCGCGACTACGCGGAGTGGCTGAGCCGGCAGACGCTCGACGGCGCCGCGGCTTTCTGGCGGGAGACCCTGCGCGGCTTCGACGCGCCGACGCCGCTCGTCGAGAGTCTCCCCGACAACAGGACGCGGCCGGGCGACGCATACGTGCAGCACAAGATGGTCGTCTCGCTGGCGACGACCACGGCGCTGCGCGCGCTCGCGCGCCGTCACCAGCTGACGCTGCACTCGGTCGTCCAGGGCGCGTGGGCGCTGCTGTTGAGCGCTTACACGGGCGAGCGCGACGTGGTCTTCGGGAGCGTCAGCTCGGGGCGGCCCGCGGAGCTGGCCGGGGTCGAGAACATCGTCGGCTCTTTGAACAACCTGCTGCCGGTGCGCCTGCGCCTGCGGCCGGAACAGGCGCTCACCGCCTGGCTCAAGGAGTTGCAGGCCGCGCAGGTCGAGCAGCGGCAGTACGAGCACACGTCCTTGCTCGACGTGCTCGAATGGTGCGGGCTGCCGAAGGAGAGGCTGCTCTTCGACAGCTACCTCGTCTTCGAGAACTACCCCTTCGACGAGTCGGTGCTCGAACACGGCCGCAACTGGAACCTGCAAGTGTCGAGCGCCATCACGCAGACGGAGCACCCGCTGCGCGTGCAAATCTGGCCGCTCCCGGCCTCGCCGATGCTGATTCTCACTTCGTACTACCCGGGCAAGGTTGGCGCGGAGGCGACGGGGCGGCTGATGGAAGACTTCCGGAAGGTGCTGGAGCGCGTGGCCGCTGCGGGCGCCGAACAGACCCTCGGGGACTTGCTCCGGGGCGGGGGCGCGTAGATGACGACGGCGCAAGTCAACCTGCCGGCCGAGGCGGCGCGCGCGCGTGCGCGCGGGATGGGCATCTTCAAGCTCATCAACCTGGGCCAGTTCATCTCGATGACCGGGACGGGGCTGACGCGCTTCGCGCTCGGCGTCTGGGTCTACCAGCGTTCGGGCTCGGCCACGCAGTTCGCGCTCGTCTCGCTGTTCGCCGTCCTGCCGAACATCCTCGTCGGCCCGTTCGCGGGCGCGCTGGTGGACAGGTGGAATCGGCGGCGGCTCCTCATCGCCTGCGACACGGGCGCGGCCCTGAGCACGCTGCTGCTGGCGCTGCTCATCTACGCGGGGCGGCTCGAACTGTGGCACGTCTACCTGGCGACGGGCCTGAGCGCGGGGTTCGGCGCGTTCCAGGGGCCGGCCTTCTCGGCGACCGTGCCCCTGCTGGTCGCCAAGCAAGACCTGCCGCGCGCCGGCAGCCTCGCGCAACTGTCGGCGGGCGTCGCGCAGATCGTCTCGCCCGCGCTGGCCGGACTCTTCATCACGCTCATAGACCTGCACGGCGTCCTCTTCATCGACTTCGTGACGTTCCTGTTCGCCGTCACGACGCTCTTCGTCGTGCCCATCCCGAGCCCGCGGCGCGCGGACGAGGGCGCCGCGGCGCAGAGGAAGTCCCTGCTGCGCGAGGCGGCGCGCGGCTGGAGTTACCTGCGCGAGCGGCGGGGCTTACTCGGCATGGTCGTGCTCTTCGGCGTGACCAACTTCTTCATGGGGGTCGTGCTGGCGCTGGCGACGCCGCTCATCCTGTCGAGGTTCCGCCCCGCGGCGCTGGGGACTGCGATGACGGTGAGCGGGCTCGGGCTGTTGGCGGGCGGGCTCCTGACGGCGCGGCTCGGGGGGCCGGGTCGTCGCGCGCTGCGCGTGCTGGCCTTCACGGCGCTGGCGGGCGTGAGCATCACGGCCGCGGGGCTGCGCGCGTCGCTGCCGCTCATCGCGGGGGCGGCCTTCGTCTTCTTCTTCGCGATGCAGGTCGTCGGCGCGTGCTTCCGCATCATCGTCCAGACGAAGGTGGAGCCGGGCATACAGGGGCGCGTCTTCTCGCTGAGCGGACTCATCGCCAACTCGACGCTGCCGCTCGCGTACTTCACCGCCGGCCCGCTGGCCGACAAAGTCTTCGAGCCGCTGATGGCCGCCGGCGGCCCGCTGGCGGGCAGCGTCGGCGCCGTCATCGGCACGGGGCCGGGGCGCGGCATCGGCCTGCTGTTCGTCTTGATGGGAGCGTTGACCGTCGTCGCCGTGGGCTGCGGCTGGCTCTACCCGAGGCTGCGCCTCCTCGACCTGGAGTTGGCCGACGCCATCCCCGACCTGCCGACGACGGCCGACGCGGGCCGCGAGGCGCCGCCGTCGGCCGCGGACGCGACGCCCCCGGTCGTCACGCCCGCTTCGGTCGCGCAGCCGGGCGCGGACGCGGGCGCTGTAAAGCGCGTGGGGGCGAGCGCCTGGGCCGCGCTCACGCTGGCGGCGCTCCTCGGGCTGGCCCTGCTCCACGCCCTCAACGCGCTCGCGCCGCCGGCCGCCGTCGGGGAAGGGGCGCCGCCGACGGACTTCTCCGCGGCGCGCGCGCGCGCGCACCTCGGGCGGATCGCGCAGAGGCCGCACCCGGTCGGCGCGCCCGCGCACGAAGAGGTGCGCGATTACCTTGTGGGGCAGCTCTCCGCGCTCGGCCTCGCGCCGCAGGTCGAACGTACCTCGGGCGTACTCAGAAGAAACGGCGCGCAGTTCGTGGCGGGTGACGTGGAGAACATCCTGGCGCGTCTGCCCGGAGCCGTCGGCGCGAAGACCGTCGTCTTCGCGGCGCACTACGACTCCGCACCGACCGGCCCGGGCGCGAGCGACGACGGCGCCGCCGTGGCGGCCCTGCTTGAGACGGCGCGCGCCGTCAAAGCCGGCCCGCCTTTGAAGAACGACCTGCTGCTGCTCTTCACCGACGCGGAGGAGGCGGGCATGTTGGGCGCGCAAGCCTTCGTGGAGCGGCACGGGGCGACGGCGGCCGACTCCGTCGTCATCAACTTCGAGGCGCGCGGGACGAGCGGCCCGTCGCTGATGTTCGAGACCAGCGACGGCAACCGGCATCTCGTGCGCGAGTTCGCGCGCGCGGCGCGCTACCCCTTAGCCAGCTCCGTCTTTCAGGAGGGCTACAAGCTCCTGACGAACCGCACAGACTTCACCGTCTTCAGAGAGGCGGGGTTCGCGGGGATGAACTTCGCCTACATAGACGACCCCGTCGGCTACCACAGCGAGCGGGACAGCCTCGCCTCGCTCGACGAGCGCAGCCTTCAGCATCACGGGGACAACGCCTTAGACCTCGCCCGCGGGCTCGGCAACGCGGACGCGCCGAAGGGGGGCGGGGACGCCGTCTACTTCACGGGGCCGGGCGGCGGGCTCGTCTCGTACGCCGAAGGCTGGGCGCTCCCGCTGGCGGGGCTGGGCTTGCTGGCCTTCGCGGCGGTCGTCTGGCTCGCACGGCGCAAAGGCCGCCTGACGTGGGGCGGCGTGGGGCTCGGGTTGGCGGCGCTGCCGCTGAGCGGGGCGTTGGCGGCGGCGTCGGTCGCGCTGTTCTGGTGGGTCGTGCGCGCGGCGCGCGTCACCGACGCGACGGTCACCTGGAGCGACGCCTACAACCTGCGTCTCTACGTCCTGGGCTTCGCGCTGCAGAGCGTCGCGCTCGCCTCGCTCGTCTACGGCCGGCTCGGCAGGAGGGCGAATGCGTACGAGCTGACGCTGGGCGGCCTGCTGTGGTGGGTCTTGCTCGGCCTGGCGACGGGCGTCGCCTTCAAGGGCGCGAGCTACCTGTTCGTGTGGCCGCTGCTCTTCGCTTCGGCCGGGCTCGCCGCGGCGCTGCTGACCTCGACTGACGCGGCCGACTCGCGCGCGCCGCGGCGGCTGCTCGTCGCCTCGTCGCTGGGAGCGCTGCCGGGGCTTCTGCTACTGGCGCCGCTCGTCTACCTGCTCTTCGTCGGCCTTTCGCTCGTCTGGTCGTGGGCCGTCGTGCTGCTCTACGCGCTGATGCTGAGCCTGCTGGCCCCGCACCTGAGCCTGCTGGGGCTGAGGGCGGGTCGCGCCGTGCAGGCGTGCGCCGCGGCGGGCGGCGTCGGCCTCGTGCTGTGGTGCTGTCTCGTCTCGGGCTACGGCGCGACGCGCCCCGCGCCCGACAGCATCTTCTACGGCCTGAACGCGGACACGGGGAAGGCCGTCTGGGCCAGCACGGACGAGTACGCGGACGACTGGACGGCTCAATTCTTAGGCGCGGACGCCGCGCACGCCGCGCTGCCGGACTTCTTCCCCGCGTCCTCCTTCCAGTTCTTGCAGGCGCCCGCGCCCGCCGCCCCGTTCGAGCCGCCGCGGGCCGAACTGCTCGAAGATTCGACGCGCGACGGCCGGAGGACTCTGCGCGTCCGCGTCAGTTCCGCGCGCGGCGCGCCGCTCCTGCAACTCGGCGTCGAGCGCGGCGACTGGCTGCAAGCCGCCAGCCTCGGCGGCAGGCCGCTCGAACCAATCGGCGACGCGCGCGTCACGGCGAAGTGGCTCGTCGTTCAATACTGGGGGCTGAAGGAGGGGGGCGCGGAGCTGACGCTGGTCGGCAGGCCGGGCGCGACGGTCACGCTCCGCGCCGTCGATCAGTCCTACGGGCTGGCGCCCTTGAGCGACCGCCCTTACGCCGCGCGCGGCCCCGGCGTGATGCCCGCGCAGTTCGGGTTCGGGCTGACGGACGCGACCCTCGTCAGCAAGACGTTTACATACTGAGAGAGAAGACCGGAGGAAAGTGAGTCACGCGTTATGAGTCAAAGCGTCTACCTCAAGCAGAACGTCCTCGCCGAGCCGCTGTTCAACCAGTGGTACGCGTGGCCCTATCTCATCCCGCCCGTGTGCGCCGCGATGTACGTCGCCAACGCGCACCTGAAGATGATGGAGTCGTTCGTGGCCGCCCCGCAGGTGCACGTCGCCGCGCTCAAGAACCCGGCCATGCTCGGCGGCCCGTTCCTCAACTACGGTGCGGACAAGGTCGGCGAGGTGAGGGAACTCTTGCAAACCACGAAGGCCGAGCAGGCGCCGCTGCTTGAGCTGGCGGGCGCGGTGAAGGAGCTTGAGGAGATGCTCGCGGCCGAGGCCGACGGCTACTCTTTGGAGCCCTTCTACGAGCGCGTGCCGGAGCCGCTGCGGGGCTACGTGGAACTCGTCTACGACCTGAACGACCACCCGGCCGTGCGCTTCATCGAGGGCCTGCTCTACCGGAGCAGGTACTACAACGAGGCGTCGCAGAGCGTCCTGCTCTCCGAGGCGACGTGCGACGGCCGCCCCTTCGTCTTCAGCACGCCGCGCCTCAAGAGCGACGGCGGCCTGTACCTGAACGTCCCCTTCCGTCACGAAGGGCTGGACGAGCTGTTCTCGATGAAGTCTGTGCCGCGGCCCTACGGGCGGGCGCGCGAGCTGCTGGGCGTCGGCGCCGCGGACGAGCCGCTCTTCTCCGCGCTCTTCACGGAGGAGGCGCCCGCGCCGCCGCCGCGGTTCGAGGGCGAGGGCCTGCGCGTGCGCTACCTCGGCCACGCCTGCGTCCTGCTCGAAGCGAGGGGCGTGAGCATCCTCTGCGACCCGATGGTCAGCTACAAGTACGACGGCGGGATGAGCCGCTACACGTTCGCCGACCTGCCGGAGACCATCGACTACGTCCTGCTCACGCACAACCACCAGGATCACGTCATGTTCGAGACGCTGCTCCAGCTCCGTCACAAGACGAAGAACGTCATCATCCCCGCCAGCGCGGGGGGCGACCGCATCGACCCGTCCCTCAAGCGCATCCTCCACGCCGTCGGCTTCAGGCAGGTCTACGAGACGGCGGGGCTTGAGCAGATACCCGTCGAAGGCGGCTACATCATGGGGCTGCCCTTCCTGGGCGAGCACGCCGACCTCGACATCCGCACGAAGACGGCCTTTCACGTCAACGTCGGCGGGCGCTCGGTCGTGATGGCGGCCGACTCGAACAACCTCGAACCGCGGCTCTACGACCACATCCACGAGCTGGTCGGCGAAGTCGACCTGCTGCTGCTCGGGATGGAGTGTGACGGGGCGCCGATGAGCTGGCTCTACGGCCCGCTCCTGACGCGCCCGCTGACGCGGAAGAACGACCAGTCGCGGCGCTTCAGCGGCTCGACCTACGACAAGGCCGTCCTCATCGTGGACAGGCTCCGGCCGAAGCAGGTCTACGTCTACGCGATGGGCCGGGAGCCCTGGTGCACCTTCCTGACCTCGCTCCAGTACACGGACGAGTCGCGCCCCATCGTGCACTCGAACCAGCTCGTCGAGGAGTGCCGGCGGCGCGGCATCACGGCCGAGCTGCTCTACGGCCACAAGGAGGTGCACCTGAGTCGGGCGGCGGGCGGGGCGCGCTAGAGGTTGCGCCGGAACAGGTACGAAAGCTTGAGGAAGAAGGTGCGGTCGTTGCGGCGCAGGCCCGGCTCGGGCTCGCCCGTGAACGGGTTGAAGCCGTTGCGGTTGGTGTCCTCGTTATAGCCGGCGTAGAAGGCGGTGCCGGGGTTCGGCGTCCAGCCGAAGAGGAACTGGCCGCGCACGTTGGCGTCGAGCGTGTCGTAGTCCACGCGCGCGCGGGCGAAGGTGAAGCGCGTGAACTGGTAGGTGGCGCGCAGGGCGTAGATGTTGTCGTCGAAGGCGACCCGGCCCGTGTCGTAGCGGCGCAGGCGCGACCTCGTGTAGTCGAGCGAGGCCCGCAGCGCGTCCGTCGGCTGGAGGGTGAAGTTGGCCGACACGTCGAGGAAGTTGCCGGGGCCGGGGTCGCGCGGCGCGCGCGGGTTGCGGAGCGCGCCGGGGCTGACGCGCGGGAAGCGCGGGCCGCCGCCGGCGTCGAAATCCAGCTCGCCCCAGGTGTGGCTGACGCGCACGAAGGCCGAGTACTTCTTGTTCGGGGTCGTGCCGGCGCGGACGAAGAGGTTGCGGAAGTGCGTGGTGCGTTCGGGGTCGTCGCCCGCGAAGGCGCCCGCGCGGTTCGCCGTGCGCTTCGGGCCGAACTCCTCCTCGAAGACGCGCTCCGCGCCGGTGTTGGCGCCGGCGTTGAAGTAGCTCTGGCGTTTGAAGTCGAACCTGACCTGCGCGGCCGTGAGCCACAGTTGCAGGCGGCGCTGCCAGTCGTAGTCGGCGAAAGAGGTGTAGGTCACGCGCCAGGAGGTCAGCGCCGCCTTCGGGTCGGGCTCCGAGTTCTGGCGCGCGAAGAGCGCCGTGCGGTTCGTGTTGGGGCGGCGCGTGAAGCCCACCTTGGCGCGGTAGTCGCGCGTGAACCCGAGCCCGTTGAGGTTGAGGCCGAAGCGGCGCGCGGACTTGCTGTAGTCCCAGTAGTAGCCGAACCCGTTGCCCGTGCGGTAGGCGGTGCGGTTGAGCGCGGGGTCGTAGAAGAAGCCGCGGGTGTGCGTGGCGAGCACGTGGAAGTTGAGGACGGTCTGCGGCCCGAGGCGGAAGCGCCCGTCGAAGCCGCCGAGGTGGTTGTGCAGGTCTACGAAGTTGTAGGTGGTGGCGATGAGGCCGAGGCTGTTCTCGGCGCCCACGTCGCGCTTCAGGCGCAGCACGCCGACGGCGGCGTTGCGGTCGAGCAGGCGCGCGCGGTTGTCGAAGGGGACGCCCAGCCGCGCGGCCGGCGGGCGCAGACGGTCGGCGACGTAGCGCTCCGTGTTCTCGCGAATCTCCGTCCGCTCGTCCTCGCTGAAGTTGCCGGGCGCCCTGTCCGAAGCCAGGAGGATGCCGAAGGTGTTCCGGCCCCGCTTGCCCGTCAGCTTGGCCGCCGCGTCCGGGTCGACGATGGTGCGCGTGTGGACGGCCGTGAGCGGCGTCTGGAAGATGTCGATGCCTTCGAGGAAGAAGGGGCGCTTCTCCTCGAAGAAGATGGGGAAGCGCTGGTTGGCCGTCACCACCAGCGCGTCGGCCTCGACCTGCGCGAAGTCGGGGTTGACGGTGAAGTCGAGCGTGACGGAGGGCGCGACGGCGAGCCGCGCCGTCACGCCGGGGTCTACTTTCAAAGGCTCGTTGACGAAGCGGCCCGGCTCGCGGCGCAGGGGGTCGGCGGCGAGCACGGCCGGCGGGACGGTGCGCACGCGGCGGCCCGTCTCCGCGAACGTCAGCGTCGGGATGACCTCGACGGAGCGCCCGGCCCACGTCTGTTCTATCCCACTGAGGTGCCCGCCCTGGCTGAGGAAGCCCGAGTCGTCGCGCGAGATGGGCATCCAGGAGTTCTGCTCGTTGTTGAAGCGCTGGATGACGCGGATCGCGTGCAGGCCCCAGAGCTTGCCCGGCCCCGCCTCGTAGCGCAGAGACTTGAAGGGGACGGCCACCTCGACCGTGTAGCCGTCGGGCGTGACGAGCCCTTTGGAGGTCATCACCACGTCCACGCTGAAGTCTTCGCCGCGCCCCTCGGTGTAGATGCTGTCGGCCTGCACGCCGAGCGGGTTGAAGTAGAGCGCGTACGCCTTGCGCCGGTCGTTGTGCGTGTCGAGGTAGACGCCCACGTGGTCGTCGCTGAAGATGTCGTCGCGCCGGGCGATGGTCGCGCGCACCTTGTCCGGCTCGTCGTGGGCGCGGAAGGCGAGGTAGAGGTGCGTCGCGTCGTAGCCCAGCAGCACTTCCGTCGGCCTGCTCGGCGGGATGTTGTCGCCCGGCTGCGTCTGGTAGAAGTCCTTCAGGACGAGCGCCTCTTGCCACTCACCTTCGTCTATCCGCCCGTCGATGACGGGGGCGCGTTCGAGGCGCGCGGCGCGAGCCGGCTGTGCCTTCTCGGGCGGCAGCACGACGCGGGACGCGGCGGCCGCCGCGCGGGGCGACACGCCGGCAGGGCTCGTCTGCGCGGGCGCGACGGCCGCGCCCGAAAGTGTCAAGACGAAGGCAAGCACCCTTTGAATCATACGGACTGGCGTGAAGCGTCAGGAGCGCAAAGGAGAGAAAGATGCGGAGGGCTTTTTTCCGATTCAGCCCGCCCGCCGAACCTGTTTACGTCCGCCGCACCGGGGCTTGGTGTGGCCGTCTACTCGTAAGGATAGAGCCGACTTTAGCACACCGTCACACGCGCGGCAAAGTTTAAGATTTCGGAGGCACCGATGGAACCGACACCTTCTCACGCCGCGAAGCGAGCCCGCGGCCCGCGCCCCCTCACAAGCTTCAACGCCGCCCTGCTCGCGCTGCTCGCCGCGCTGCTGACGGGGACGCGCGCGGCCGCGCAGTCCCCGCCGCCGTACGAGGCGCCCGAGCGCGTCGTCATCAGGTCGCAGGTGCTCGGCGAGGAGCGCGTCATCTACGTCCGCACGCCGCCGGGCTACGCGCGGGGCAGGGAACGCTTCCCCGTCCTCTACCTGACCGACGGAGACGCGCACATCCAGCAGGCCAGCGCCACGGTCGCCTTCCTCGCGGGCAACGCGCGCATGCCGGAGATGATCGTCGTCGGCATCACCAACACAGACCGCACGCGCGACCTGACGCCCACGCACGTCGAACAGCTCCCCACCAACCCGGGCCTCCGCTGGCCGACGAGCGGCGGCGCCGACAAGTTCCTCAAGTTCGTCGAGACCGAGCTGATCCCGCTCGTCGAGTCGAAGTACCGCACGCAGCCCTACCGCGTGTTCGCCGGCCACTCGCTCGGCGGCCTCTTCGCCGTCCACACGCTCTTCACGCGCCCCGAACTCTTCAACGCCTACATCGCCGCCAGCCCCGCGCTCCAGTGGGACAACTTCCTCCTGGTCGGCCGCGCCAGGGAGTTCTTCGGGGCGCGCAGGGAGTTGAACCGTACGCTCTTCGTCTCGCTCGCCGCCGAGGCGGGCGGCATCGGCTCCGCCTTCGGCCAGTTCCGCGACGTGCTCGGCAGGCAGCAGGCCAAGGGCTTCGTCTGGGAGGCCGCGCGGTTCGAAGATGAAGACCACTTCTCGGCCGTCCTGCGCGGCTACTACGCCGGCCTGCGGAGGGTCTTCGACGGCTGGCTCTACCCCATCGACCCCAACACGAACGTGATCGCGGGCGGCCTCAAGGGCGTCGAGGAGCACTACCGCAAGCTGTCGGAGCGTCTCGGCTTCACGGTGCCGGCGCCGGAGGCGCTGATGAATCAGGTCGGCTACCAGGCTCTCGGGCAGGGGAACGTGGAGGAGGCGGTCGCCGCCTTCAAGCTCAACGTCGAGCGCTACCCCGCGTCGGCCAACGTCTACGACAGCCTCGGCGAGGCGTACGAGCGCGCCGGCAAACCCGACCTCGCGCTCCCCAACTACGAGAAGGCGCACGCGCTCGGCGTGCAGACGAATGACCCGAACGTGAACGCCTACAAGGCGAACCGCGACCGCGTGGCCGCGCAGCTCAGGCCGTCCGGCGGCGGCGTGAAGAAGTGAGCGCCGGCCGCCGGGTCGCTCGGCCGGGGGAGCCGTGGATGGTTCCGTTTGACGCGTGTGGGGGTTCACATCAGAATAGAACGCCGTACTTTACGGCCCGAATGGAGGAGACACGAAATGACCCAGGATGACAGAGAGGACACGACGATCTACAAGGTGGTGGTCAACCACGAGGAGCAGTACTCGATCTGGCCCGCCGACCGCGAGAACGCGCTCGGGTGGACGGACGCCGGCAAGCAGGGGACGAAGCAGGAGTGCCTCGCCTACATCGAG
>DASVQJ010000210.1:0-18011 GCA_036389235.1 Pyrinomonadaceae bacterium
AAGCGTGCCGGATGGGTTCAGGCGTCGCTGACGCGACGCACCTCTTGGGAATGTTCGGCTGTCCCGGCCTTGAAAGGCCGGGCTAAATTCAAACGCCGCTCCGCGGCGACTGCCAACTGCTCTTATGCTCAACTTCGCCATCCAGACCGCGAGAGAGGCCGGGAAGATTCTGGCCGACAAGTTCGGGCGCGCCTTGCAGGTGTCGAACAAGGGCGACATCGACCTCGTCACCGAGGCCGACCTCGCGGCCGAGCGCCTCATCGTCGAGCGCATACGCAGCTACCACCCGCGCCACCGGATTCTGACCGAGGAGTCGGGCGACGTGGCCGAGGCCGGCGGCCCGGACGACGCGCACAAGTGGATCATCGACCCGCTCGACGGCACGACCAACTACGCGCACGGCTACCCGGTCTTCTGCGTCTCCGTCGCGCTCGAACACGAAGGGCGGGTCGTCGTCGGCGTCGTCTACGACCCTTCGCGCGACGAGCTGTTCGCGGCCGAGCGCGGCGAGGGCACGACCCTCAACGGCCGCCGCGTGCGCGTCTCCGAGACGGACGAGCTGAACCGCGCGCTCATCTGCACCGGCTTCCCCTACGACGTGCGCGAGCGCACCGACTTCGCGCGCCACTTCCGCGACTTCATCATGAAGGCGCAGTCGGTGCGCCGCGACGGCGCCGCCGCGCTCGACCTCGCCTACCTCGCCGCGGGCCGCTTCGACGGTTTTTACGAAGAGGGCCTGCGCCCCTGGGACGTGGCCGCGGGCGTGCTGCTCGTCGAGGAGGCCGGCGGCCGCGTCACGCACTACGACGGCTCGCCCTTCCACATCTACAAGCCGCCCATCGCCGCCAGCAACGGCCTCGTCCACGACGCGATGCTCGCCGTTCTTCAAAACCCCTGAACCGTGAAGAGACGTGAACCGTGAACCGCGAACCGTGATAAGAAAGAACCGTCTTCTCTTGTCACGGCTCACGGCTCACGGTTCACGTCTTTTCGGTTTACGGCTCACGGTTTTCGATTTACGATTGCGCGGATGATCGAGCCCGGCACAGTCTTGCAGAACCGTTACGCCGTCGAGCGGCAGATCGGCGCGGGCGGCATGGGCGCCGTCTACGTCGCAACGGACCGGCGCTTCGGCTCGACGGTCGCGCTCAAGGAGACCTTCTTCGACGACCCCAACCTGCGCAAAGCCTTCGAGCGCGAGGCGCGCCTCCTCAACCGCCTGCGCCACCACGCGCTGCCGCGCGTCAGCGACCACTTCGAGGAGGCCGAGGGGCAGTTCCTCGTCATGGAGTACATCCCCGGCGAAGACCTCTCGCAGATGTTGAAGGCGCGGAACGGCCCGGGCTTCCCCGCGCCGCAGGTTCTGGGGTGGGCCGACCAACTGCTCGACGCGCTCGACTACCTGCACACGCAGGAGCCCCCGGTCATCCACCGCGACATCAAGCCGCAGAACCTCAAGCTGACCGCGCGCGACCAGGTCGTGCTGCTCGACTTCGGGCTCGCCAAAGGGACTCCGCTCCAGACGCGCGTCACCAACACGGCGAGCCTCTTCGGCTACTCCTTCAACTACGCCCCCATCGAGCAGATGCAGGGCGCCGGCACAGACCCGCGCAGCGACCTCTACAGTCTGGGCGCGACCCTCTACCACCTGCTCACAGGCACGACGCCGCCCGACGCCCTGACGCGCGCGACGGCCGTGCTCAACGGCGACCCCGACCCACTGCGCCCCGCGGGCGAGACGGCCGCGCACGTCCCCGCCGAAGTCTCAAACGTCCTCGCGCGCGCGATGGCCCTGAGCGCCGCGCGCCGCTTCGGCTCGGCCGAAGAGATGCGCGCCGCGCTGCGCGAGGCCGCGCGCGGCGTCGCCGAGACCTCGAACCCCGGAACCGCGGCGACGCTCGTCGGCGGCGTCGAGTCCGAGCAGAAGACGCGCCTCATGGACCCGGCCGCCGCGCGCACCTCGCCGCAGGAGCCGCGCGCGGCCGGCACCCGCCCCGCCGTCGCGCAGGAGGCCGCGACGTTAATCAACGAAGGGCCTTCGGCCGCACGCACCTCCGCGCGCGGCGCCGAACCGACCGCGTTCGAAGGTGCGGGCGCCGGGTCGGTCGTCACGCGCGTGAGGGTCGCCGACGCGCCGGCCCGCGAGGGCTCGCGCCGCACGTTCTTCTACCAGGTGCTCGGCCTCGTCTGCATCGTGCTCTCGGGCGTGTTCGCCTTTTCGTACCTGCGGAACAAATCGACCGTAGAGCCGGCCGCGCTGCCCACGCCGCAGCCGACCGCACAGTCCACCCCGCCCGAGTTCGTCCCCCCTTCCACGCAACAGGCGGCCGAAGCGACGCCCACGCCCGCGGTCACCCCCGCCGCCGCGCAACGCCGCGCGACCGCCGCCCCCACGCCCAGGGTCACACAGCCCGAACCGCAACAGCCCGCCGTGCCCGAGCCCCGCACGCCTCAGCCCGGCGCGCCCCCTCTGCCGCCCGAAGCCGCCGCAGACCCCATCCTCCGCGGCCGCGACCTCAACGCCCAGCCGCTCACGCGCGAAGAGCTGCGCGCGATCCTCCGCCGCGCCGCCCAGGAGCGACGCAAGGCGCTGCTGCAACGCGACAGAATCCTCCGAGAGGAACGCCAGCGCAGGCTCGAAGAGCAACGCCGCCGCCCTAACGCCTACCCGCCCGCGCCCGCGCCACCGCAGTAGACAGTAGACAGTAGTCAGTAGGGAAGATAAAAACAGCGCGGCTCTCATCTTTAACCGATGAGAGCCGCGCTGCCTGTCTTTGCTACTGTCTACTGTCTACTGTCTACTTCCCTTCAGTTCCTCTCCCCCAGCCCGTGCTTCTGCTTGCAGATTTTGCAGAAGGTCGGCTTCTCCGTGTTGTCCACGCGGTGCTCGACGGGCTTGACCGTGCGCAGGTAGGCGTAGATGGATTTGAGGTCTTCGTCCGTCATGTTCTTGTAGACCCACCAGGGCATGTGCGGGCTGAGCTGGCGCGCGCCGACGTGGCCGGTGCGGAGCGTTCTGACGAAGAGCGCCTCGTCGTAGTAGGAGATGCCGGTCGCGTCCGGCGTCAGGTTCATCGGCGTGACGGCGCCGCCCTTGCCGTCGTCGAACGGGTTGCCGCCGCCGTAGGCCATCCCCGCGAGCGGCTCGCCCTTGTCGCCGCGCGGCGTGTGGCAGCCGGAGCAGTCGGCGACCTTAATCATGTACTCGCCGCGCTTCGCCGCGGTCGAGACGTTAGGCTCGGGGACGGATTCCTTCAGGGGCTCCGGCACGGTGTTGATGAGCCGCGAGAGTGGGAACGGTATCTCCGACTTCGGCAGCTTGTTCTTCACCGCCGGGATCGAGCGCAGGTAGACGACGATTGAGGCGACGTCCTCGTCCGAGTAGTTGCGGTAGTTCTGGTACGGCATCGCCGGGAAGAGCGCGCGGCCGTCGTGGCCGATGCCTTCGCGTATGGCGCGCGCGAACATGTCGTCCGTCCAGGTGCCCGCGCCCGTCCCCTCGTCGGGCGTGATGTTCGGCGCGATGAGCCAGGGCGCGCCGTCCATCGCCAAAGAGCCGCCGCCGCCCTTGTTCGTCGCCGCGGCGTAAGACCTGGCCGGGTCTTTCGGGTCGTAGGTCGTGTGGCAGGCGAAGCAGGCCGACACGCTCTCGACCAGGTAGCGCCCGCGCTCCAGCCTCGCGGGCGTCGCCTCGAACCGCCGCGCCGTCAGCGGCCGCGCCTTCGGCCCCACGAACGGCCGCCACCCGACGGTCACCGTGATGCCCACGCACACGACGACCACAACGACGGCCACCCCGTACCCGGCCGCCTTCAGCAAACGCCTTTTCCACTTCCCCGCCATCACCACGACCTCCGCGTCGAAAATTTACCCGCCCCTCTGCACGCCCGGGCCAACATCCCGCCCGACTGTTAACGCGACAAAAAACGCGAACTCGGTTCACCCCCCTTAAAATTTTCCGTCCGACCGCGCGCGGCCGTGCGTTTTGCCTTCCCTTCCGACGCGGGTTATATTTTGAGAGCAATCACGCGGAGGGTTGGCAGAACGGCGGTGAAGACTTGTAATATCTGCCATGCAAGCAAACCCCTAAATGCCTTCAGTGTTCTTAAGAAGGGGGCTGACGGCAGGCATCCCGCGTGTAAGACTTGTCGGGCCGATCAGTCGAGAAACCGCTACGTTAAGAATCGTGACGGAATCCTTCAAAGAAGGCGTGAGTGGCTCCGGCAGAATGGTGGATACCGGCGACAAGCCTACGGGATGACCAACGAGGAATTCGCCGCGTTAGTTGCCGCGCAGAACGGTCGTTGTGCTATATGTTTTGAAGTTCCGACGGGAAGAGGCTTTCACGTAGACCATTGTCATCGTACGGGTCGGATTCGTGGCTTACTATGCAGAGGGTGTAATCTCGCACTCGGCAACATGAAGGACGACCCGGTTCGGCTGGTTAAAGCAGCAGATTATTTACGAGGGTTTGCGGAGGGGTAGCATAATTTGGTAATGCAGCGGTCTTGAAAACCGCCGCCCTTACGGGCTTGCAGGTTCGAGTCCTGTCCCCTCCGCCAAGACATCTTTCCTGAAGAAGAAGCCGCCCGCCCCCTGCAACGAGGCGCGGGCGGCTTCGGCTTTCGGGCGTAGTCCGACGGGGGGAGGTTTCGAGTGTTGATCTTCGCGGCCGGTGTGCGGGTGTTGGCGCTGTGGCAGGGGGAGAACGTGTTGCAGAGGCTCTGGCGCCTGAGCGAGCCCGTGCGCTACTGGGTCAACTACAAGTGGACGGTGGGCGACTTCCCCTTCTCCGTCGCGACGCTGACGCTCGGCCTGCTGGCGATCATCTTCGCCGTCCTCTTCTCGCGCTACCTGCGCCGCTTCATCGAGCGGCGGATGGCGACCCACAAGCACCTCGACCCGGGCGTGCAGTTCACCATCCTCCGGCTCGTCCACTACTTCGTCATCGCGGCCGGGGTCATCGTGGCGCTGCGCATCGCCATCTCGGCCGACTTCACCTCGCTGGCCGTGGCCTTCACCGCGCTCTCCATCGGCATCGGCTTCGGCCTCCAGTTCATCGCGGGCGACATCGCCTCCGGCTTCATCATCCTCTTCGAGCGCCCCGTCCGCGTCGGCGACTTCGTCACCATCCCCGGCCCCGACGGCAAGCTGACCGAGGGGCTCGTCCGCAGCATCAACCTGCGCACGACCGTCGTCATGACCAACGACAACGTCGCCTCGCTCGTGCCCAACTCGAAGATCGTCAACCAGAACTTCCTCAACTGGACGTATAACCGCGAGCGCCGCGTGCGCATCGCCGTCCCCGTCGGCGTCGCCTACGACGCCGACCCCGCGCACGTCTCGGAGACCCTCCTGCGCGCCGCCGCGGGCGTCCAGTTCGTCCTCGAAGAGCCGAAGCCGACCGTGCAGTTCATGGAGTTCGCCGACTCCTCGCTCAACTTCCGCCTCCTCGTCTGGTCGGACAAGCCGCGCCGCCACCTCGTCGTCAAGAGCGCGCTGCGCTACAACATCCACCGCCTCTTCAAAGAGGAAGGCATCGAGATGCCCTTCCCCCAGCGCGACCTCCACATCCGCACCGGCTCGCTCCGCCTCGACGGCCGCGAACAACTCGCCGCGGAAGAGGGCGAAGGGGCGGAAGCCCGGCCCTGAAGGGGCGTGAGCCGTGACAGGAAAAAGGCGTGAACCGTGAACCGTAAACCGTGGCGGGATAAAAACAGTTCGTCTCTCGTCACGGTTCACGGTTCACGGTTCACGTTTTACTTTTGACTTACCCGACGGGCGGACGTTAGGCTAGGGGCGTTCGACTGAATGAATAGCCATTCAGCAGCCCCGCCGCGAGCGCGGCACGGAGACCCTTGAGCCGGATGCGTACCGCACGTTCCCTTCCCGCCGTCCCCGCGGGCGACAAGCGCGAGGCCATCATGCGCGCCGCGACGAAGGTCTTCGCGCGCTCGGGCTACTTCAACTCGAAGGTGGCCGACGTGGCGCGCGAGGCCGGCGTCGCCGACGGCACCGTCTACCTCTACTTCAAGAGCAAGGAAGAGATTCTGCGCTCCATCTTCGAGCGCAACACGGGCGAGGCCGTGCGCGCGGGCCGCGAGGAGCTGGCGAAGATCGAAGACCCGCGCGAGAAGCTCCGCCGCATCGCGCGCCACCACCTCGAACGGCTCGGCGCCGACCGGGACCTGGCCATCGTCTTCCAGGTCGAGCTGCGCGGCACGACCAAGTTCATGGAGGAGTTCTCGGCCGCCGGGCTCGCCGAGTACCTCGGCCTCATCCGCGAGGTCTTCGAGGAGGGGCAGGCGGCGGGCGTCTTCCGGCGGGGGCTCAACGCGAAGCTCGTCGCCAAAGTCCTCTTCGGCGCGCTCGACGAGATGGCGACCAACTGGATTCTGTCGAAGCGCCGCTACAAGCTCGCGCCGCTGGCCGACGAGGTGCTGGACATCTTCCTCGGGGGTGTGAGCGCTTGACGACGGGGGGCACAGGGACGGTGACGACGGGCGCGGCCGTGGGCGAGCGGGTGGGCGTGCGCGCGCCCGAGACGATCATCGAAGTCATGCTGCAAGCCCTCACGCTGAAGGCGCGGCCCGACGCGCTCAACTACAAGCGCGACGGCGGGTGGCGGCCCATCTCTTCGGAGGAGCTGCTGCGGCGCGTCCGCCGCGTCGCGCTCGGCCTCCACGCCCTGGGGCTGCGGCGCGGCGACCGCGCGGGGATTCTCTCCGAGAGCTCGCCCGAGTGGGTCGTCGCCGACCTGGGGTGCCAGTTCGCGGGCGTGGTCAACGTCCCGCTCTACCCGACGCTCGCGCCGCCGCAGGTCTGCTACATCACGGAGGACTCGGGCGCGCTCCTCCTCTTCGTCCAGAACCGGGAGGCTTACGGGCGCGTGCGCGAAGCCCTCTCGGCGTGCGCGGCGCTCTCGACCGTCGTCCTCCTCTCGGACGAGCCGGGCGAAGGCGCGCTCACGCTGGCGGAGCTTGAGGCGCGCGGCGCGAAGCTCGAAGCCGAGCAGCCGCGCCTGGTCGAAGAGCTCTGCGGCGCGGTCTCCCCGGAAGACCTCGCGACCGTCATCTACACGTCGGGGACGACGGGCGAGCCGAAGGGGGTGATGCTGAAGCACTCGAACGTCGTCTCGAACCTCGTCGGCACGTCGGAGCGCCTGGCCTTCGCGCCCGAGGACGTGGCGCTCTCCGTGCTGCCGCTCTCGCACGTCTTCGAGCGCGGCGCGATGTACATGTACCTGCACCACGGCGCGAAGGTCTACTTCGCCGAGGCCATCGAGCGCATCGGCGACAACATGCGCGAGGTGCGCCCCACCATCGTCGTCGCCGTCCCCCGCCTCTTCGAGAAAATCTACGAGCGCATCAAGGACAAGGCGGCCGAGGGCGGGCGCGTCAAGAACGCGCTGCTCACGTGGGCGGTCGGCGTCGGCAAGCGCTGGGCGCACGCGACCGTCTGGAAGAGGCCGGTCAGTCCGCTTCTCAAGTTGCAGCACGGGGTCGCGTCGCGCCTCGTCTTCTCGAAGTGGCGCGAGGCGACGGGCGGGCGCATCCGCCTCTTCTGCTCGGGCGGGGCGGCGCTGCCGGAAGAACTCGGGCTCGTCTTCTACGGCGCGGGTCTGCCCATCGTGCAGGGCTACGGGCTGACCGAGACCTCGCCCGTCATCTGCGTCAACGGCCCCGAGGACAACCGCGTCGGCACCGTGGGGCAGCCCATCCGCCACGTCGAGGTGCGCATCGCCGCGGACGGCGAGATCGAGACGCGCGGCCCCAACGTCATGCGCGGCTACTACAACAAGCCCGAGGCCACGCGCGAGGTCTTCACCGACGACGGCTGGTTCAAGACCGGCGACATCGGCGCGCTCGACGCGGAAGGCTACCTGCGCATCACCGACCGCAAGAAGGAGCTGTTCAAGACCTCCGGCGGCAAGTACGTCGCGCCGCAGCCGGTCGAGCAGCTCATCAAGCAGTCGCGCTTCGTGAGCCAGGTCGTGCTCGTCGGCAACGGGCGCAAGTTCCCCGCCGCGCTCATCGTCCCCGACTGGGAGCAGCTCCGCTCCTACGCGCAGCACAAGGGGCTCGACTGTCAGACGCCGGCCGACTTCTGCCGCCACCCGCGCGTCATCGACCTCCTCCAGCGCCAGGTGGACTCGCTCACCGCAGACCTCTCCCGCTTCGAGCGCGTCAAGCGCGTCGCCCTCCTCGAACGCGAGCTGACCATAGAGGGCGGCGAACTCACCCCCACCCTCAAGATCAAGCGCCGCGTCATCGACGAGAAGTACAAGGACGTCATCGACCGCATCTACGAAGGGGCCGAGGCGGCGGGACAGAGTCGGGAAGGCTGAAGGGGAATCGCGCCGCCGCGGGGCGGGTGCACGCCTTCGGCAGACCTGGCACGCCGTCCAGACCGGCCCCTTCACACACGCCGGTGCCTAAAGCCCGGCGCGCTCCCGAGGGCGTACGAGAACTCTATGCCGGTTCTTCGCCCGCCCACCTTTACGTCACGCAGTATGACCGGCAGGGTTATGGAAGAGTCGTATTCGCCGAGGACGACGGAATCAAAAACCGTGACCGTCGTGGAAAGCACCAACTGCAAACCCTCCCCCACGCCTTCCGGAATCTCCACCGCCGCCGCCGGCAGGCGCGCCTCCCCTGCGGGTGAGTCCTTCCGACGCGCCAACAGGCCGCGCGCGTTTTCGGCGGTCAGCTCGAACACCCGGCCGAGATTAATCCTCGCCCTGTCCGTCCCCCCCGGGTGAAACACGCCGTCGGGGGCGTCCGCCGCAAGCGTGAACTCCTTACTTAAGTCGCAGAGATTAGCGTCGACGGTTATTCTCTCCGGGATAAGGATGCCCCCCGGGCAAAGCTGCGGGGCGAGGTTGGCGGTCACGGCCACCTGCGGCTCCTTCTCCAAAGCCCTCTGCATCGTCTCGGTGATAACCATGTGGAGGGGCTCCGCGGGGGGATGGGCGTAAGTGGACGCGTCACCCCGCACGTGATCGCGGACGTACCGGCCCAGCCCGAGGGACTGGAAAGCGCGCCGCGCGGATTCGAGAGACTCTGGGTGTATATCGAGCAGCGTGAACTGAACCTGTCCGGGGCCGAACTGCGTCGCCAGCGGCAGGGCCAAAGTGGCGAACGGCCCGCACCCGGCGTAGAGGATCATGACCGGCCCGCCCGGGAATCGCCCTTGAGCCCGGCGCACCGCGGCGTACGTGCCTTTTAGAAACGCCGACGTCCTAGCATAGTCAAGGACACACACGGCGGCGTCCCTCAAAGAGAGGGCCTTCCCGGTCGGGAGGAGGGTGCCGGACGAATCTCCGGGGCGTTGCGGGCCTTCGTCCAATCCCGTGACGCGTGAGAAGAACGAGTACAGCCGGGCGGCGGCTTCACGGAGTGCCCCGGGTTGGTTCTGAAAAAGCAGCTCGTCGGCGATCTGTTTCAACTCGCCCAGATAAACACCCCCGGCGGCCGGCCGGCGGAAAGCTCCCTCGGTCGAAACAACGTCCATAGGCGTGCGCTCTGCCACCCTACCTTTCGGATTTATCGAGCAGCTCCCCGGCCCATTCGGCGACGGCCCGCCTGAGGTCTTCCAGTTGTTGGTCGAAGAAGTGGCCGGCGCCGGGGATGATTTTGAGTCGGACGCGCGCCTCTTCGGGGAGGCGCGCGGCGAGGGCGCGGAGGTCGGGGACGGAGCCGAACTCGTCGCGCTCGCCGTGGACGAGGAGGAGGGGCTTGCGGCAGTCCGAGAGGAAGGAGAAGTCGTACTCGCGCTCGGGGATGCTGACGGGGGTGCCGACGCCGACGAGGTAGCCGACGCGCGCGTCGCGCGTGCCCACCTCCAGCCCGACGCGCGCGCCGAAGGAGAAGCCGGCGAGGAAGACGCGCAGGCCCGGGTACTTCTCGAACAGGTAATCCAGGGCGACCCGCGCGTCCTCCTGCTCGCCGCCGCGCGCGCCCGTGTGCTCGCCGGTGGAGTGGCCGACGCCGCGGAAGTTGACGCGCAGCGTGACGGCGCCCGCGTCTTCGAGCCCGCGCGCCGTGCGGAAGACGACCTTGTTGTGCATCGTCCCGCCGTGCAGCGGGTGCGGGTGGAGCACGAGCGCGGCGGCGCGCGGCGCCTCGCCGCGCGGCTCCTTCAATATCGCCTCCAGCCGCCCGTGCGGCGCCGGGATGTGTAGGTTGCCTGCCGGGTACATGACGGTGGGCGGTGGGCGGTGGGCGGTGAGCAGTCAGAGCCACGCCCGCCACTTTTCCTTTAACTTAAATTGAGACGGTTCGCGTTCTTTCTTTTAGCAGAAACGGCTCGCGTTGGCGAATACACGCCTTCAACTGCTCACCGCTCACCGCCCACCGCTCACCTTATTCTTGACTTGCCGCGGCTAAAAGCAGTAGGTTGTCGGCGCAAGCGACGGACGGCAACGACGGCCGCATCTTTGGCAGTTCGGGCGTACGGCCCCCGCCCGGGAACGAGCTAAGGAAGAGAGATGCCTGACCCCCGCCCCCACGGCGCTCAGAGTCCCAACCGGCATTGGAGCGAGGCGGCGCCCGCCCGCTACGCGCTGGCCGTCGCGGCGGCGGCGGCGGCCACGCTGCTGATGTTCGCGCTCTACGCCGCCTCGGGCATCGAGCGCGGCAGCGTCCCCTTCGTCTTCTACTTCGTCGCCGTCATCGTCGTCGCGCTCTACGCGGGGCGCGGCCCCGCCCTGCTGAACGTCGCGCTCTCGGCGCTCGCCGCCAACTTCTTCTTCCTCGGCCCGCCCAACGCGTTCGCGCTCGACTTCTCGGACGTCCTACAGACCGGCGTCTTCGTCGCCGTCTCGCTCTTCATCTCGGCGCTGGCCGACCGCAGCGCGCGCGCCCAGTCCGGCGCGCGCGCCGACCGCGGGTCCTTGCAGACGACGCTGCGCAGCATCGGCGACGCCGTCATCTCGACCGACGCCGCGGGGCGCGTCCGCTTCATGAACCCGGTGGCCGAGCGCCTGACGGGGTGGACGCTCGCGGAGGCCGAAGGGCGCCCGCTGGGCGAGGTCTTCAGGATCGTCAACGAGGTGACGCGCGAGAGCGTCGAGAGCCCGGTCGATAAAGTCCTGCGCGAGGGGAAGGTCGTCGGGCTGGCGAACCACACGGTGCTCATCGCGCGCGGCGGCGGCGAGGTGCCCATCGAGGACAGCGGCGCGCCCATCCGCGACGAGCGCGGGCGCACGTCGGGCGTCGTCCTCGTCTTCCACGACGTGACCGAGCAGCGCAAGGTCGAGCGCGTGCGCGCGCTCCAGGCCGCCATCGTCGAGTCTTCGAGCGAGGCCGTCATCGGCAAGACGCTCGAAGGCACGGTCACGAGCTGGAACGCCGCGGCCGAGCGCATGTACGGCTACACGGCCGAAGAGGCCGTCGGCCGCCACATCTCCTTCATCGTCCCCGAGGAGCTGCGGGCGGACCTCACGGAAATCCTCTCGCGGCTCGCGCGCGGCGAGCGCGTCGAGCGCGCCGAGACGGTGCGCGTGCGCAAGGACGGCTCGCGCCTCGACGTGTCGCTCATCGTCTCGCCCATCCGCGACGAGTCGGGCGCCGTGGTCGGCGCCTCGACCGTCGCGCGCGACATCACGGCGCAGAAGCGCGGCGACGAGGAGCGCGCGCGGCTCGCGCTCCTCGTCGCGCACGAGCGCGGCCGGCTGAAGAACCTCGTCGCCAACGTCCCCGGCATCGTGTGGGAGGCCTGGGGCGAGCCCGACGAGGGCTCGCAGCGCATCGACTTCGTCAGCGAGCACGTCGAGCAGATGCTCGGCTACACGGTCGAGGAGTGGCTCGCGACGCCGAACTTCTGGCTCTCAATCGTCCACCCCGAAGACCGCGACCGCGCGGCCGCCGAGGCGCGCGCCATCTTCGAGTCGGGCCGGGGCGGCACGAGCCAGTTCCGCTGGGTCGCCAGGGACGGCCGCGTCGTCCACGTCGAGTCGCAGTCGCGCGTCATCCTCGACGAGCGGGGCGAGCCCGCCGGGATGCGCGGCGTGACGATGGACATCACCGAGCGCAAGCGCGGCGAGGCCGTCACGCAGTTCCTGCTCGAAATCAACGAGGCGCTCGCCTCCGCCGCGACCGCCGGGGACGTGATGCGCGCGACGGCCGGCCCCGTCGGCGAGTTCTTCGGCGTCGCCCACTGCGCCTTCGTCGAGTTCGACCGGGAGGCCGAGACGGCCGTCATCCATTACGACTGGCGCAGGGACGCGGACGCCGTCGGCTACGCCGGGACTTACGCGATGTCGGAGTACGCGACGGGAGAGCTGCGGCGCACGCTCATCTCGGGCGCGCCCGTCGTCGTCAACGACGTGGCGACAGACCCGCGCACGTCGCAGGCCGTGGAGAACTACCGCCGGCTCGGGATAGGCTCGTTCCTGAACACGCCCCACGTCAGGGGCGGCGAGCTGAAGTTCGCGCTCGGCGTCTACCGCGAGGAGCCTTACGGGTGGCGCGAGGACGAGATGCGGCTGCTGCGCGAGCTGACGGCGCGCATCTGGACGAGCGTCGAGCGCAGGCGCGCCGAGGAGGCGCTCGCCGAGAACCGAAGGCTGCTGGAGACGGTCGCCGACAACGCCACGCTCGCCCTCTTCATCATGGACGAGCGGCAGCAGTGCGTCTTCATGAACCCGGCGGCCGAGGAGCTGACCGGCTTCGCGTTCGCGGAGGTGCGCGGGCGCCCGCTCCACTACTACCTCCACCACACGCGGCCGGACGGCACGCCCTACCCGCTCGAAGAGTGCCCCATCGACCAGGCGCTCCCGCAGAACATGCGCGAGCGCGGCGAGGAGGTCTTCGTCCACAAGGACGGCCACTTCTACCCCGTCGCCTTCACCGCCAGCCCCGTGCGCGAGGGCGGCAGGCCCGTCGGCACCATCATCGAAGTCCGCGACATCCGCGAGGAGCAGCGCGCCGAGCGCGAGCGCGAGCAGGTCATCGAGCGCGAGCGCGCGCTGCGCGCGCAGGCCGAGCAGGTCAACCGCGCCAAGGACGAGTTCCTCGCCACGCTCTCGCACGAGCTGCGCACCCCGCTGACGCCCATCCTCGGCTGGACGCACATGATCCGCTCGGGCCGGCTCGGCGACGCGGAGGTCGCGCAGGGCGTCCGCGTCATCGAGAAGAACTCGCAGTCGCTCGCGCGCCTCATCAACGACCTGCTCGACATGTCCTCGATCCTCTCGGGCAAGATGCGCATCGAGCGCGCGCCCGTGGAACTCGGGGCCGTCGTGCGCGAGGCGGCCGAGACCGTCCGGCCGCAGGCCGACGCGCGCTCCGTCTCGGTCGAAGTCCAGACGGGCGGGCTCGCCCCGGCGGTCGTCAGCGGCGACCGCACGCGCCTCGTGCAGGTCTTCTGGAACCTCCTGCACAACGCCGTCAAGTTCTCGCCCGAGGGCGGGCGCGTCCGCGTCCGCGTCGGCGCGCTCGACGGCACGGCGCGCGTCGAGGTCGAGGACGAGGGCGCCGGCATCCCCCCGGAGTTCCTGCCGCACGTCTTCGAGCGCTTCCGGCAGGCCGACATGGCGACGACGCGCGCGCACGGCGGGCTCGGCCTCGGGCTCGCGCTCGTCAAGAGCTTCGTCGAGGCGCACGGCGGGAGCGTCAGCGCCGAGAGCGCCGGCGAAGGGCGCGGCAGCCGCTTCACGGTCGCGCTCCCTTCGGTCGAGTCGGACGGCGCGCGGCGCGGCTCCGGCGACCTCAGCCCCGGCGCGGCCGGGCCGTGCGCGGGGGAGTCCTGCCGCGTCCTGCTCGTCGAGGACGCGCCCGACACGCTTGAGATGCTGAGGGTCGTCTTCGAGTCGCGCGGCTACACGGCCGCGGCCTGCGCGACGCCCGAGGAGGCGCTCAGCGTTGCCGAGTCGGGGCGGTTTGATATAATCGTCTCCGACATCGGCCTCCCACGAATAGACGGATACGAGTTGATCGCGCGGCTGCGCGAGCTGCCGCACCTGCGGGAGGTGCCGGCGCTGGCGCTCACGGGCTACGCCGCGCGGCGGGACGCCGAGGCCGCGCTCGCCGCCGGCTTCGACGCGCACGTCCCCAAGCCCGTCGACCCGGCCGAGCTGGCCCAGCGGATGGATCAGCTCACGCGCCGCGGGCCGGGGAATGAAGGTCAGGAACGATGAACGCCGAACGCCGAACTGAAGGCACGAGGCTTTCAGTTCGGAGTTCGGCGTTCCTACTCGTAAGCAAGGGGGAGTTTGGCGCGCGCCGCCGG
Source organism: Pyrinomonadaceae bacterium (assembly GCA_036389235.1). Classification (GTDB taxonomy): domain Bacteria; phylum Acidobacteriota; class Blastocatellia; order Pyrinomonadales; family Pyrinomonadaceae; genus QHXN01. Next base: position 14,233 of record DASVQJ010000210.1, read on the forward strand.
GGCGCGCGCCGCGCTGAAGAAGATGTACGAGCCCGACACCCGACCCGACCGCGGCCCGGGCCGCGACCCGGCGGCGGCCGCCCCGCCCGACGCGCACGGAGCCTACTCCGGCGACGAGCCCGCCGCCGCGGCGGATGAGTTCGCGCGCGCGGCCGGGTGCCTGCGCGTCCTCGTCGTGGACGACGCGCCCGACGTGACGGAGCTTTTGGCCCTCCTGATGAGCCACGCGGGCTACGAGGTGGCGACGGCCTTCTCGGCCCCGGAAGCCTTCGACGCCGCCCGCGCGGGCCACTTCGACGCCGTCATCTCCGACATCGGCATGCCCGGGATGAACGGCTACCAACTGGCCGAGGCGCTGCGCGCGCTGCCCGGCTACGAGAGCACGCCGCTCATCGCCGTCACGGGCTTCACGCACCTCGAAGACCGCGAGCGCGCACGCCGCGCCGGCTTCGACGACTTCCTCCCCAAGCCCATCAACCCCTCCGACCTCCTCGACGCCGTCAGGAAGCTCTGCGGTTAAGGCGACGAGCTCGCAGTCGCGCGCATGGCGGAACGCATTTCAACACGGAGACACGGAGACACGGAGACACAGCCCGTTGAGAATTACGCTCCAGGCTGTGTCTCCGTGTCTCCGTGTCTCCGTGTTCGACGCCTTTCAGCTATCCGCGACTGCAAAGGGCGATAAAACTCCGCCTGCCCTTTTTCCTTCACTTCATGACCGCGCGCGTTCGTGTTATTTTCGTTGACTCGATTCGGCCCCACTAAATCCTGCGAGGCGTGTCCGTGCAGATTAACGAGGGAACTATGGAGAACGTACAGGGCGGGACTCTCCCCGCGGAGCCGGCGGGGCAGACCGAGGTCGCGGAAGTCGTCGAAGCCGACGAAGCCCCGGCGCGGCGCGCGGGCCTGGTCGATATTCTGAACGGCCGGGCGGCGCTGCTCGTCGTCGGCGCCGTCCTCATCGGCGCGGTCTTCTGGTACTTGCAGTTCTCGACCGGGTCGCTCTGCTGCGGCGACTACGACGCCTACTACCACTTCCGCTGGAGCCGGATGCTCTGGGAGGGGATGCGCGCGGGCCACTTCCCGCCCTCGTTCGACGCGCTGCCGCTCACCACCCTCAACCCGAAGGACTACGTCGACCACCACTTCCTCTTCCACGTCCTACAGATTCCGTTCACCTTCTTCTCCGACTTCCAGACGGGCGCGAAGATCGGGACGTGGCTCTTCGCGTGCCTCGCGGTCTTCTCGTGCTACTGGCTGTTGGTGCGCAACCGCCTGAGCTACCCGCTCGTGTGGCTCGTCGCGCTCGTCGGCAGCTCCGCCCCCTTCCTCTACCGCATGAACATGGGCAAGGCGATGAGCCTCTCCATCGTCCTCTTCGTCGCCGGCATCCACCTCCTGTTCGAGCGCAGGTACCGCTGGCTCCTCCCGCTCGCGTTCGTCTTCGCGCTCGCCTACGACATGTTCGTGCTGCTCGGCGCGGTCGCCGCGATGTGGACGTTCGTCATCCTCTGGAGCGAGCGCCGCGTCGAGTGGAGGCCGCTCGCCTTCGTCATCGCCGGCTCCCTCCTCGGCTTCATCATCAACCCCTACTTCCCGCACAACTTCCGGCTGCTCTACGAGCACCTCGTCATCAAGGTCACGCCCGGCGACTTCACGACGACGGTCGGGTCGGAGTGGTATCCGTACAGCACCTGGGAGTTCTTAGGGAACTGCGGCGTGGCGCTGGCGGCGATGGTCGTCGGCTACGTCTCGTTCAAGGACTCGGCGAGCGAAGGGAGGCAGAGGGCGTTCCTCCTCATGCTCTTCGCGACGCTGCTGATGCTCGCCAACATGCGCTGGCGCCGCTTCGCCGAGTACTTCCCGCCCTTCGCGGTCCTCTTCGCGGCCTTCGCCGCCGAGCCGCTCATCCGCCGCGCCCGCGAGCTGTACACCTCGCGCGAGCCCGCCGTCGAGGGTCAGGAGGTCGGGGGCGAGTCGCGCGCGCCCGAGCCCGCCCGGGTCGAGAACGCGCGCGCGTGGGAGATGATCTTCGTCGCGACGGCCTTCGTGCTGCTCGCGGCGCCGATGGTCTGGTACGCGCGCGTCACCGCGCAGGACATCGCGGGGATGGCCGGGCCGGACTTGTACAAGGGCGGCATGGAGTGGCTCTCGAAGCACGCAGAGCCCGGCGAGCTGATCGTCAACACCGACTGGGACGACTTCCCCAAGCTCTTCTTCTACAACCCGCGCCTCGCCTACGTCTCGGGGCTCGACCCGACCTACCTGCTCGACAAGGATCGCAGGCTCGCCGAGCTGCACGGCAAGATCACCATCGCCCGCGACCTCTCGGAGGCGGAGGTCGCCAACCTCGGCCCGCTCATCCGCGACAACTTCTGCGTCGGCGAAGGCGACCGGAGGCGCTGCGCGCGCTACGTCTTCACCGACCACGAGCACGAGGACTTCTTCAACGACGCGCTCGACAGCGGCTGGTTCGACGAGGTCTACGTGGACGGCGACTGCTCCATCCTCCGCCTCCGCGGCGAGAAGGGCGAGCCCCCGCCCGACAACCTCCCCCCCGGCGAGTCCGCGGACGAGCCCGAAGAAGATAAGCCGCAAGGCAACTGACGATTCTTAACCGCGCGCCGTCGGTTCTTATGCCGCTGTCGGTCGAAAGGATGCTCCCCGGACACTGGCCGGAGGTGCGCGCCGTCTACCTCGAAGGGCTCGCCACCGGCGACGCGACCTTCGAGACGGAGGCGCCCGGGTGGGAGCGCTGGGACGCTTCGCACCTGCGCGCGTGCCGGCTGGTCGCGCTCGCGGGTGGGCGCGTCGCGGGCTGGGCGGCGCTCAGCCCCGTGTCCGCGCGGGAGGTCTACGCCGGCGTGGCCGAGGTGAGCGTCTACGTCGGGGCGGAGTTCAGGGGCCGGGGCGTCGGCCGCGCGCTCCTCTCGGCGCTCGTGCGCGAGTCCGAGTCGCAGGGCATCTGGACTCTGCAGGCGGGCATCTTCCCCGAGAACGTCGCGAGCGTCGCGCTGCACAAGGCTTGCGGCTTCCGCGAGGTCGGGCGGCGCGAGCGCGTCGGCAGGCTCAAGGGGCGCTGGCGCGACACGATTCTACTTGAGCGCCGGAGCCAAACCGTGGGCACGGACTGAAATCGGCTAGGCCCTTTGCAGGCGGATGACGGCGACCTCGGGGGGCGCGCCGAGCCGGACGGGCACGCCGATGACGCCCGTCCCGCGCGAGACGTAGAGCTGCGTCCCCTCGCTCTCGTACATCCCGCGCAGGTACTTCAGGTGCTCCCACACCCACGCCGCCGGCGCGCCGACCACGGGCAGCGTGACCTGCCCGCCGTGCGTGTGCCCGCTCAGGATGAGCGAGACGCCGCGCGTCTCCGGCACGTCGAGCGCCATCGGCTCGTGCGAGAGCAGCAGCGACGGCCGGCTCGTGTCCACGCCGGCCATCGCGCGCGCGAAGTCGGCCTTGCCCCAGCCCCAGTCGTCCACGCCCGCCAACTGCAACACGTCCGCCCCGCGCCGCAGAGTCGTGTTCGCGTTCGTCAGGACCTCTATCCCGCGCCGCGCGAGCGCCTGCCGCGTCAGAGTCCCGTCCGTATTATGGTCGTGATTCCCCAACACAGCCCACACGCCCTCCGGCGCACGCAAACCCGCCAGGGCCTCCGCGCACGGCTCCACGTAACGCCGCAGCGACGTAGTGTAATCGCCCGTCAACGCCACCATGTCCGCCCCCGCAGAGTTCGCCAACTCGACCACCCGCCGCACCTCCTCAATCGGCACCAA
>DASVQJ010000211.1:0-4742 GCA_036389235.1 Pyrinomonadaceae bacterium
CTGCGGGGCGTGAATGACCTGGACCGGGGTGCCGTCGGCCGCCGTCGCGAAGCTCGTGCGCAAGACCTCGTGGCGGCGCACCACCTCGGAGAGCGTCCGCCCCAGCGCCTCCAGGTCGAGCGCCCCGCGCAGGCGGAACGCGCCCGGCATGTTGTAGGCGGCGTGCGACCCGCCCTCCAACTGGTCGAGGAACCAGAGGCGCTGCTGCGCGAAGGAGGCCGGCAGCCCGCCGCCGCGCTCCGCACGCCCCAGCGGCGGGGCCTGCGCCCCGCGCCCGGCCTTCAGCTCCGCCTCCACCAGCCCCGCCAGCTCCGCCAGCCGCGGCCGCTCGAAGACGCTGCGCAGAGCCACCTCGACTTGGAGGGCTTCGCGCAGGCGCAGGATGAACTGTGTGGCGAGCAGCGAGTGGCCGCCCGCGTCGAAGAAGTTGTCTTCGCCGCAGAGCCGCTCGACGCCGAGCACGTCCGCCGCGATCCCGCACACGACCTCCTCGACGGGGCCGGCCGTGGCGCGCGCGGGCTCGCCCTGTGCCGCGCCGTTGACGAAAGGAGACGGCAGCGCGCGCCGGTCGAGCTTCCCGTTCGGCGTCAGCGGGAACTGTTCGAGCAGCACGTAGGCCGCCGGAACCATGTAGCTCGGAAGCAATTCTTTCAGGTGGCGCCGCAACTCCGAGGGGGCCGGCCGTGCGTCGGCGTCCGCAACGACGTAGGCCACCAGCCGCTCGTCCCCTTCGACTTCGTCGTTCACCAGCACCAGCACGTCCTTCACACCGGCGTACTGCCTCAGCGCCGCCTCGATCTCGCCCAGCTCGATGCGGAAACCACGCACCTTCACCTGCTCGTCGCCGCGCCCGATGTACTCAAGCTCGCCGTCGGCGCGCCGCCGCGCCACGTCGCCCGAGCGGTAGAGGCGCGCGCCCGGTTCTTGCGAGAACGGGTTGGGGATGAAGCGCTCCGCCGTCAGCGCGGGGCGGTTCAGGTAGCCGCGCGCCAAGCCCGCGCCGCCGACGTAGAGCTCGCCTGGGACGCCGACGGGCACGGGCTGGAGGTGCCGGTCGAGGACGTAGAGTTCGAGGTCGGCCAGCGGGTCGCCGATGAGACTGCCCGCCTGGCGCTCCGCGTCGGCGCCGCCGAGCGGCCTGTAGGTGACGTGCACGGTCGTCTCGGTGATGCCGTACATGTTGACGAGTCGCGGCCGCTCGTCTCCGTGGCAGTCGAACCACGGCCGGAGACTCGCGAACTCAAGCGCCTCGCCGCCGAAGATCACCAGCCGCAGGGAGAGGTGGTCGCCGCCCGTTGCCTCCTGGTCAACCGTCACGAGCTGGCGGAAGGCCGACGGCGTCTGGTTGAGCACCGTCACGCGTTGCTCGCACAGCAGCCGGCGGAAGTCGGCGGGCGAACGGCTCACGAGGTAGGGCGTCACCACGAGGCGCCCGCCCGTGAGCAGCGCGCCCCAGATCTCCCAGACGGAGAAGTCGAAGGCGTAGGAGTGGAACAGCGTCCACACGTCTTCGGGGCCGAAGTCGAAGAGCGGGTTCGCCGCGCTGAGCAGCCGCGCGAGATTGTGGTGGCTGACGGCCACGCCCTTGGGCCGGCCCGTCGAGCCCGACGTGTAGATGATGTAGGCCGTGTTGTCGGGCAACGCCTTCCGCGCCGGCCCGGCCGGCACGCCTTCGGCGGCCGGCTCGTCCGCGGACGCGCCGCCGAGGCAGATCAGGCGCGCCGCCGTCTCCGGCAGACGCCCCAGCAGCCCCTCCTCGGTCAGCACGACCGGCGCGCCCGTGTCTTCGAGGATGAAGGCGAGCCGCTCGGCCGGGTACTGCGGGTCGAGGGGGACGTACGCGCCGCCGGCCTTCAGCGCCGCCAGCATGGCGACGACCAGCTCGGGCGAGCGTTCGAGGCAGAGCGCGACGGGCGCCTCCGGCCCGACCCCGCAGCCGCGCAGCCGGCGGGCGAGCCGTTCGGCGCGTTCGTTCAGCTCCGCGTAGGTAACGTGTCGGTCCTCGAAAGTCAGGGCGACGGACTCCGGCGCGGCGGCCGCCCGCCGCTCGAACAGCTCGTGGATGCAGAACTCGCGGTCGAACTCTTCGCGCGCGGGGCCGGCGAGCGCCTGCCGCAGCTCCTCCTCGGTCAGGAGGGGCAGCGTCGAGACGCGCTGTTCGGGGTCGGCGACGGCCGCTTCCAGCAGTCGCCGGAAGTGGCCGACCAGACGCCGGATGGTCTCCGCCTCGAAGATGTCCGTGGCGTACTCGAACTTCCCGTGCAGCCCCTCGTGCGACTCGGACATGTAGAGCGCCAGGTCGAACTTAGAAGTCTCGCTGGAGACGCCCAGGTAGCTGAGCCGGAGCCCTTGCAGTTCGAGGTTCTCCCAGGGCGCGTTCTGTAGGTTGAAGGCCACCTGGAAGAGCGGCGCGCCGCCCAGGCTGCGCTCGGGCTGCATCTCCTCGACCAGCTTCTCGAAAGGCAGGTCCTGGTGCGCGTAGGCTCCCAAAGCCGCGTCGCGCACGCGCCCGAGCAACTCCTTGAAGGTCGGGTTGCCGCCGAAGTCGCCGCGCATGACGAGCGTGTTGACGAAGAAGCCGATGAGCCCCTCGATCTCGGCCCGGTTCCGGTTGGCGATGCTCGAGCCGACGAGGATTTCGTCCTGACCCGAGTAGCGGTGGAGCAGCGCCTGGAAGGCCCCGAGCAGCGTCATGAACATGGTGACGCCCTCCTGGCGGCTGAGCGCCTTCACCTTTTCGAGGAAGGCGAAGGGGAGCGTGAACTGCTCCTGCGCGCCGACGAAGGAGCGGGTGGCCGGGCGCGGCCTGTCGGTCGGCAGCTTCAGGGCGGGCAGCTCGCCGGCCCCGAGCTGCTTCTTCCAGAAGTCGAGCTGCGCTTCGAGCACGTCGCCGCGCAGCCAGTTGCGCTGCCAGACGGCGAAGTCCACGTACTGAATCGGCGGCTCCGGCAGGGCCGGCGCCGCGCCGCGGGAGTACGCGCCGTAGAGCGCGACGATCTCGCGCACCATGACGCCGAGCGACCAGCCGTCGCAGACGATGTGGTGCATCGTGAAGAGCACGACGTGCTCCTCCTCGCCGAGCCGCAGGGCGCCGACGCGGAACAGCGGGCCGGTCGCCAGGTCGAAGGGGCGCTCCGCCTCCTCGCGCGCGAGCCTGCGCGCCGCCGCCTCGCGCTCCGCCGCGGGCAGCGGGCTCAGGTCGGTCACGGCCAGGCGGATTTCCGATACGGGGGCGATGCGCTGTTGCGGGCGGCCCTCGGCGGTCGGGAAGCTCGTGCGCAGCGTCTCGTGGCGCCGCACGATCTCGCCCACCGTCCGCTCCAGCGCGCCGAGGTCGAGCGGGCCTTCGAGGCGGACGGCGCTCGGGACGTTGTAGGCGCTGCCGCCTGGCTCCAACTGGTCGAGGAACCAGAGGCGCTGCTGCGCGAACGAGAGCGGGAGCCCCTCCTCGCGCGCGACCGGCTCGATGGGCGGCGACTGCACGCCCTGGCCGGCGCGGATTTCGGCCTCGATCACCTCGGCCAGCCCGACGACGGTCGGCGCCTCGAAGAAGCTCCGCAGGGAGAGGTTGACCTGGAAGATTTCGCGGACGCGCGAGATTAGCTGGGTCGCCATCAGCGAGTGGCCGCCGGCCTGGAAGAAGTTGTCGTTGATGCCGACCTCTTCCACGCCGAGCACGTCGGCGGCGACGCCGCACAGCATCTCCTCGACGGGGGTGCGCGGCGCGTTCGTGCCCGTCACCTCGTCGGTTCGGGTCACCTCCGGGGCGGGCAGGCGGCGGCGGTCAACCTTGCCGTGGGGCGTGAGCGGCAGTTCGTCGAGCACCATGAAGATCGACGGGACCATGTACTCCGGCAGGCGCTCTTTCGCGTGCTGCTGCGCCTCCCTGACCAGCGCCGCGCGGTCGGCCGCGGACTCTTCGCGCGGGACGAGGTAGGCGACCAGACGCTTGTCGCCCTCCCTGGCGCCGTCCGCGACGACCAGGGCCTCGCTGACGGCCTCGTGCTGCAACAGCGCCGCCTCGACCTCGCCCGGCTCGATGCGGTAGCCCCGCACCTTCACCTGCTGGTCGGCGCGGCCGGCGAAGACGAGTTGGCCGTCCTGACGCTGGCGCGCGAGGTCGCCCGTGCGGTAGAGGCGCTCGCCGGGCTCGGCGGCGAAGGGGTTCGGGATGAAGCGTTCGGCCGTGGCGCCGGGCCGGCGCAGGTAGCCGCGCGCGAGCCCGCCGCCGCCGATGTAGAGTTCGCCGATCACGCCCGCGGGGACGGGCTGCAAGCTCGCGTCGAGCACGTAGACGCGCACGTTCGCCATCGGCAGGCCGATCGGCACGACCTCCTCTTCGAGCCCGTCGCACAGGCGCATGGTGGCGCAGACGGTCGCCTCGGTCGGCCCGTACGCGTTGATGAAGCGGCGGCCGTAAGACCAGCGCTGGGCCACCTCGGCCGGGCAGCTCTCGCCGGCCGAGACCACCGTCTCAAGCGCCGGGAGCCCTTCCGCCTCCGTGACGGCCAGCACCGCCGGGGGCAGCGTCACGACGTTAATCTCGCGCTCGCGCAGGACGTTGACGAGGTCGTCGCCGCTCAGGACTTTCGACTCGCGCTCGACGCAGAGCGTCGCGCCGGAGACGAGCGCGGTGAAGACCTCCGAGACGGACGCGTCGAAGCTGAAGGAGGCGAACTGCAGCACCCGGCTCCCGCGGCTGATGCCGAACTCGCTGGCCTGCGCCGCGGCCAGGTTGCACA
>DASVQJ010000212.1:0-37912 GCA_036389235.1 Pyrinomonadaceae bacterium
CTCGATGTAGGCGAGGCACTCCTGCTTCGTCCCCTGCTTGCCGGCGTCCGTCCACCCGAGCGCGTTCTCGCGGTCGGCGGGCCAGATCGAGTACTGCTCCTCGTGGTTGACCACCACCTTGTAGATCGTCGTGTCCTCTCTCTCGTCTCTGCTCATCGGCTCCTCCTCGAAGGTCGGCGAAAGGATGGGTCGGCCGCCGGACCCGGGGGTCCGGCGGCGCGGGTCGTGCGCCGCCGGGGGCCGGCGGGCGGCGCGGGCGTTTTGCAAGAACTGAAGGCCGCGGTGGCGGGGCCGCGGCTAGGAGGCGACGGGTTCGGCGGAATTCGTCAGCTCGGCCTCCGGGGCGAGCACGCGGTCGTACTCGATCCTCCCGTAATCCAGCTTGATGACTCTGTCGCCGAGATGATAGTAACGGTCGTCGTGGCTGATGACAAGGACAGTTTTGCCCCTCGCCTTCAGCTCCGGCAGCAGCTCCAGGTAGAAGACGTCGCGGAAGACCGGGTCCTGGTCGGCCGCCCACTCGTCGAAGATGTAGAAGGGGCGGTCTTCGAGGAAGGCCGTCAGCAGGGCGAGGCGCTTGCGCTGCCCCTGCGAGAGGTCGATGGTCGAGAGCACCCCCTCCTTGACCTGCACCTTGTGGTCGAGCTGGAGCTGCCCCAGGTACTCGCGGGCGCGCTCGTCCAGGCCCCCCGTCTCCAGCCCCAGCAGCTTCTCGAAGAGGAAGAAGTCGTAGAAGACGACCGAGAAGAACTGCCGGTAGTCGTCGCGGTTCTCGTCCGTGACGGGCCGGCCGTTGAAGCGAATCTCGCCCCCCTCGGGCGTGTAGAGGCCGGTGATGAGCTTGGCCAGCGTCGTCTTGCCGCTCCCGTTGCCGCCGACGAGGAACGTCAGCTCGCCGGGCCGGAACGAGAGGTCGATGGGGCCGAGCGTGAAGGTCGTGTTCTCGCGCTCGCGGTGGTAGGTGTGCGTCACCCCGACGAGTTCGAGGCTCTCCCACTCCGGCCCCGGCTCGGGCGCGTCCGCGAGCACCGGCTCCTTCTTGGCGGCGTCGATCAGCGAGAGGCCCAGCGACTCGACCTTGCCCATCGCGATGTTGGCCCGCGCCACGGCCGGGATGAGGCTGGTCAGGTCCTCGAACGGGATGAGCAGGTAGAAGATGGCGAGGACGTAGCCGGTCAGCAGCCGGTCGTCGGTCGGCTGGAAGGCCGGCAGGGCGAAGAGCAGCAGGCCGAGGAGCGTGAAGAAGAGGAAGTTCGAGAGGCTGCTGGAGAGCGACATCGTGTTCGTCCCCGTCACGTTGTTGCGGCGCAGCCCCCGCATCGCCTCCTCCATCACGTCCGCGAGGAACGTGGTGCGGCGGCGGCGGTGCAGCTTCAGCTCCTTCGCCCCGTCGGTCAGCGCGCGGAAGTGGCCGAGCAGCGTGTCGGCGTACTCGCGCGCCGTGACGAGGTACTTCATCGCCCGGTTGACCGCCAGCTTGAAGCTGAGCGCGCCGACCGCCATGAAGACCACCACGGCCAGCAGCACCGCCCAGGACAGCCACGCCAGGTAGACCAGGATGCCGACGACCACGGCCAGCTGCATGCAGAGGACGGGAATCTTGATCAGCGTGTTGGTGATGACGAAGACGTCCTCGGTCAGCGTGGCGATGATGCGGTGCGAGCCGAACTCCTCGATCTGGCGCAGCGGGGCGAGGGCGATCTGCCGCGAGAGCCGCCGCCGCATGTCGTAGATGCCGCGCTGCGAGAGCGACGTGAGCAGGATCGAGGACAAGAGCCGGAAGCCCGGGACGATGAGGCTCAGCGCGGCGAACTTGAACACGAGCCCCGGGGTGCGCGCCCCCGGGCCGCTCAGCGCCGTGTGGATCGCCGCCACCAGCCCCGCGTTGCCGGCGCCGCAGACCAGGCCGATGATCACGGCCAGGATGGTCGTCGCGCGCGAGTATTTAAACAGAAACGTAATCAGTCTCATACGGACTCACTCCTTAACGTACTCACCCCTTAAGAGGGCTGTGGTCGCCGCGCGGGGCCGGGCGGCCGGCGGCGGCGAAGAGGGTGCTCCCGGCGCGGGGCGAAGGCCCTACCCCGCGGCGCGGGCCAACGGTGCCGAGTCGATCTGGTCGAGGCAGCCGCGCAGCACGGCCGCCACCTCGCCGACGAACGGCTCGACCATCAGCCGGTCGTGGTTCCCCGGGATGTGCAGCGTCGTCACCGGCTCGGCGGTGAGCGGGCCCCAGCCGAGGCCGGGGTCGTGCGCGTCCACGCCCGCCTGCTCCAGCGGCTCGTAGAAGATCGGCTCCTCGTCCTCGCACTTGAAGACGGTGATGCGCCCGGGGTAGACGGGCGGCCGGTAGACGCGCAGCGCCTTCTGCCGCGCCGTGAAGCCGCGCATGAAGCGGCGCAGGAACTCGACCTCGGCCTCGGAGGGCAGCAGGTCCCACTTCCTCATCTCCCGCATGAAGAACTGGAGCTGCCCGTCGGGGTCGAGCTTGCGCATCTCCTCGACGGGCAGTTGCAGCTTGAGCCCCTTCTTGCGCGAGGTGACCCAGGCCAGCTTCGCCAACTGCCCGGCGGGGTCGTCCTCCGGGATGAGCTGCGTGTAGAGCGGCGAGTAGGTGTCGAGCATGGCGAGCAGCGACACCTCCTGCCCCTGCCTCCTGAGCTGCACGGCCATCTCGAAGGCGACGACGCCGCCGAAGGAGTAGCCGCCGAGCATGTACGGCCCCTCGGGCTGCACGCCGCGCACCGCCTCGATGTACTGCCGCGCGAACTCCTCGACGGGGATCAGCTCGTCGCCGACCTCGTGGAGCAGCGGCGCCTGGAGGCCGTAGAAGGGGCGGTCGATGCCGACGTAGCGCGAGAGCAGGTAGTAGTTGACGACCTGCCCGCCGATGGGGTGGACGCAGAAGAAGGGGCGCTTGTCGCCGTGCGGCTGGAGTTCGACGATGGGCGTCCAGGGCTCCTCCCCGGCCCCGTCGCGCAGCATGGCGGCGAGGTGCTCCACCGTCCCGTTCTGGAAGAGGGTGGCGAGCGGGAAGGTGCGGTTGAACGTCTTCTCGATCTGCGCGATGAGCCGCATCGTCAGCAGCGAGTGGCCGCCCAGCTCGAAGAAGTTGTCGGTGATGCCGATGGGGCGCGTGTCGAGCAGGTCTTCCCACATCTGCACGAGCTTGAGTTCGAGCACGTTGCGCGGTTTGACGAACGTCGCGGACGGCGCCCCCGACGCCTCCGGCGCGGGCAGCGCGCGGCGGTCGAGTTTGCCGCCGGGGGTGACGGGCAGGGATTGGAGGGCGACGAAGTGGGCCGGCAGCATGTAGTCCGGCAGGCGGCCCCGCAGGTGGCGCCGCAACTCGCCGGCCGACACGCCGCGCCGCGCCTCCAGCTCCAGCCTCCCCTCCTCCAACCGCCGCCCCAGCTCCGCGCGGCCCTCCCGGCCCTCGCCGGCCGACGGCCGCACGGCGTAGACGTTGTACATCCCCGTGTCCTTCAAGAGCGCGTCCTGCTCGACCTGCACCGCGAAGCCGCGCCCGGCCAGCAGCCCCGTGACCTGCTCCAGCCGCCCGCCCTCGTCCTGCACTTCGAGCACCACCTGCCTGACCTTCGCCCAGTCTTCGTCGGCGATGCCCCTGAGCACGTCCAGCTCGCTCCGCTCCACGTCCACCTTGAGCAGGTCGATGCGCTCGACGCCGTGCTCCCTGATGACCTCGGAGACCGTCGTCAGGCGGCACTCGTGCGACTCACGCTCGAAGCGGCCCTCCAGCAGCTCGTCGGCGTAGGCCGTCAGCCGCTCGTCCTGGTTGCGCATGAAGGCGCGCACGGTCTCGGCGTCCGCCCCCTCGTCCGCGTACCGCCCCGACATCCCCGACATGCGCGGGTAGAAGGTGAAGACCGCCCGCCCCGGCTCGTCCGCCAGCCCGCACTCGAAGACCTCCACGTCGAGCCCGTAGAGTTCGACGTTGGCCCGCAGGACGGCGGCCGTGGCCGGCACCGGCTCGAAGGCGAAGACGCGCGCGCCGCGGCAGACCTGTTGGACGAAGAGCGAGAAGAGGCCGATGTTAGCCCCCACGTCGAAGACGCACGCGCCGTCTTCGAGCGTGACGCCGTGGCGCAGGTAGTTGAGGTCTTCAAAAATCTCCTTGTAGCTCACCTCCGTCTCGTTCCGGTTGAGGTGTGCGACCTCCAGGCCGTTCGGCAACTGCTGGAGTGAGACCCCCTCGGGCTGCGGCGCGCGCTCGCGCGACGGTACGAAGTAGGCCACCAGCTGCGGGTTCCCCGGCCTGTCCTCGCGGACGGCGGCCGCCGCCTCGCGCACGCCGGGGTGGCCGGCCAGCGCCGCCTCCACCTCGCCGAGTTCGATCCGGTAGCCCCTCAGCTTCACCTGATTGTCTGCGCGCCCCAGGTACTCCAGCTCGCCGGCCGGGAGGCGCCGGCAGAGGTCGCCCGTCCGGTACATGCGTGCGCCCGGTTCGGCGGAGTACGGGTCGGGGATGAAACGCTCGGCCGTCAGGTCGGGCCGGTTCAGGTAGCCGCGGGAGAGCCCCGCGCCGGCCACGTATAACTCGCCGGCCGCGCCGGTCGGCACGGGTCGCAGGTGTCGGTCGAGCACGTAGACGCGGACGTTGTCGAGCGGCCGGCCGATGGGCACGCGCGGCCGTTCGTCCCCGCGCCGGCAGTGCCAGTGGGTCGCGTCGATGGAGACCTCGGTCGGGCCGTAGAGGTTGTGCAGCTCCGCGTCCGAGCACTCGAAGAAGCGTCTGACCGAATCGGCCGGCAGCTCCTCGCCGCCGCAATAGACCCGCCGCAGGCTGCGGCAGCGGGCGAGGTCATCGTTGTCGAGCATCACGCGCAGCATCGAAGGCACGAGCTGTAACGTGGTGATCTCGTGCGCCACCACGGCGTCGGCCAGGTAGCGGCTATCGCGGTGCGCGCCCGGCCGGGCCATGACGAGTTGGGCGCCCGCCATCAGGGGCACGAAGAGTTCCCAGACCGAGGCGTCGAAGCCGAGCGCGGTCTTCTGTAGCAGCCGGTCGTCGGCCGCGAGGGGCCAGTGTCGCTGCATCCAGAGCAGGCGGTTGCAGATGGCGCCGTGAGAGATCATCACGCCTTTGGGCCGGCCCGTCGAGCCCGACGTGTAGATGACGTAGGCCAGGTTGTCGGGCACGGCCGCCACGTCCGGCCGGGCCGCGTCGCCGCCGTCGTCCTCCGCGCGCTCCTCAACCGCTTCGTCCACCGATATCACCTCGGCCCGGCCTTCCGGCAGTATAGCCCCGAGCCCCGGCCCCGCAATCACGAAGCGCGCGCCCGCCCCGCCGACCATCTCCGACAGCCGCTCGGCCGGGTACTCCGGGTCGAGCGGCAGGTACGCGCCGCCGGCCTTGAGCACGCCGAGCAGCGCCACGACCGCCTGCGTCGAGCGCTCCAACATCACGCCGACCACCGACTCGGGGCCGACCCCGCGCCGGCGCAGGAGCCGTGCGAGGCGCGAGGCCCGCCCGTCGAGTTCGGCGTAGGTCAGGCGGCCGCCTTCGTCGCTGACGGCCACGGCGTCGGGCGTGCGCGCCGCCTGCGCCTCGAACAGCTCGTGCAGGCACGTCCGCGTCGAATAATCGCCGGCCGTCTCGTTGAACTCGAAGAGCACCCTCCGCCGCTCGTCGGGCGAGAGCAAGTCCAACTCGTCAACTCTCGTCTCGGGCCGCGCGGCGGCGCTCTCGACGAGGCGCAGGAATTGGCCGAGCAGGAGCCGCATGTCCGCCGCGCCGAAGAGGCGCGCGTCGTAGTGCAGCTCGGCCGAAGCCCGGCCGGCGCGCACCTCGCAGACGAGCTGAACCTTGAAGCGTTCGACGTAGACCTGCCGGCGCGCGACGTTGAAGGCCACGCCATCCGCCTCGCGCGGGCCGGGCGCCTCATCATACTCAAAGGCGAAGGGGAAGAAGGAGTCCTCCGGGCTCAGCCCGGTGCCGTCCAGCACTTCGGCCCAACTGAACGTCTCCTGCCTGTCGAAGCCCTCGCGGGCCGAACGGCTCCACCCGCCGAGGAGTTGCCCGAACGTCGCGTCGGCTTCGACGGGGGCTCCGACCGGGACGCAGCGCGCGAAGAGTCCGATGGCGTCGCTCAGCCCTTCGTAGTGTCGGCCGTCGAAGACGTGGCCGACAACGATCTCCGTCTGCCCCGTCAGACGCCAGAGCAGCGCCTGCCAGCAGGCGCCGAGGACGGCCGAGGCCGTCGCGTCGTGGCGCCGCGCGAGCGATGCGACGGCCTCGAAGACCTCCGCCGGGATGTCTGCGCCGACCGCCGCCGGCTCGAAGCCCGGCGCGGGAGGATGCCCCTCCGAGGGCAGCTTGTGCGCGCGCAGGTCTTGGTAATCGAACTGTCGCCAGTGACGCACGTCGGCCGCCGCCTTCGCCTCGTTCTGCCACTCGGCGAGGTCGGCGTATTGCAGCGGCTCGTCGGTCAACTCTTCGCCGCGGAGTGCCGCGCCGTAAGCGCGTGCGACCTCGCCGACGAGCGCGTCGAGCCCCGCGCGGTCGGCGCAGAGCGCCGGCACGGAGAGGACGAGCGCGTGCCGTTCGGGCGCCAGCCGCGCCAGCGCCGCACGCAGCGGCGGGTCGCCGGCCTGCGCGGGGTCGGCCTGCCGGTGCGCGGCCATCAGCGCCTCCAACTGGTCGCGCCCCTCCCCCGGCTCGGCCACGTCGTACTCCTCCAGTGCGGGCGGGCGCTCCTCGGCGATGACCTGCCCGCGCAGGCTCGTGCCGTCGAGCAGTCGGAAGTCCGTGCGCAGGATTTCGTGCCGCGCGACGACCGTGGAGAGGGCCGCGCGCAGGGCGACGGTTCGGAGCGGCCCTGCAAGCGTGACGGCGCACTGCGCGAGCGAAGGGACGGGGGCCTGGCCCCTCTGCAGCAGCCACAGGCGCTCCTGCAGTGGCGAGAGGTAAAACCCCTCGACCGTCTCCTGTTGCGCCATTTCCGTCCCCCCTATCTCTACCTCCCGCACGCCCGCCGTCTTCGCGCCGCTCACGCCCCGCCGCCTGGCGACCTTGATCCGCCCCTGCCGCGCCTGCGCCGCCTCCCGCGCCCGCGCCGCCAGGAACTCGCGGTCGTACTCGGAGAGGCGCGAGCGCAGCCCGGCCAGCTTCGACTCCGGCCGCTCGACCAGCTCGCGCAGGATCGCCCGCAGCCCCCCCAGCATCTGGTCGATGGTGGCCTGCTCGAAGAGGTGGACGCTGTACTGCAAAGAGCCCGAGAGGCCCTGCTCCGAGTCGATGACGGAAAGCATCATGTCCGCCGGCACCATCCCGACCCTCGTCCCGAACTCGCTGACCGTCAGGTCTGAGGTCGTGACGGGCGTGCGTGACGAGGAGGCCGTGTAGGAGAACATCACCTGGTAGAGCGGCGTGTAGCTCATGCTGCGGCGGGGTTGCAGCGACTCCAGAATCCTCTCGAGCGGCAGGTCGTGGTGCGCCTGCGCCTCCAGCACGACGCCGCGTACGCGCCGCAGCACCTCGCGCAGGGTGGCGTCGCCCGGGAGCTTCGTGCGCATCACGACCGTGTTGACGAAGAAGCCGATGAGCCCCTGGGTCTCGGCCCGCTCGCGCCCCGCGAGCGGCACGCCGACGCAGATGTCGTCCTGCCCCGAGTAGTGCGAGAGCATGATCTGGTAGGCGGCGAGCAGCGTCATGAAGGGCGTCGCCCCCTCGGCCCGGCTCAGGGCGCGGAGGGCGCGGCCCAGGTCGTCGCTGAGGCCGAGATCGACGCGCGTGCCCTCGAAGGTCTGCACCTCGGGGCGCGGCCGGTCGGCCGGCAGCTTGAGCAGTTCGGGCACGCCCGCCAACTGCCGCCGCCAGTAGTCCAGTTGCCGCTCGAACTCCTCGGCCGTCTCGGGACGGCGCTGCCAGACGGCGTAGTCCGGGTACTGGATGGGCAGCTCCGGCAGGGGCGAGGGCCGGCCCCGCTTGAAGGCCATGTAGAGCGTCGCCAGCTCGCGCACCATCACCTCCATCGACCAGCCGTCCGAGACGATGTGGTGCATGACGGCCAGCAGGACGTGCTCCTCTTCGCCGAGCCGCAGCAGGAGCGTGCGCAACAGCGGCCACTCTTCGAGCTTGAAGAGTTCCCTCGCCTGCTCGTCCACCAGCCGCCTCGCCTCCGCCTCGCGCTCCGGCTCGGGCAGTTGGCGCAGGTCGATGAGCGGCACGGTGATCGACGCGTCGGGGTGGACGAGTTGGAGCGGGTGCCCCTTGTTCCAGTCGAAGGAGGTGCGCAGCGCGGCGTGCCGCCGCAACAGCTCGTCGAAGCTGCGCTGGAAGACGGCGTGGTCGAGCGGCCCCTGTAGGCGGACGGCCGAAGGCATGTTGTAGAAGGTGCTCTGCGGCATCAGCCGGTGGAGGAAGAAGAGCCGTTCCTGCGCGAACGACAGCGGGTAAGCCTTCGGCTGCCGCGCCTTTTTGCGCAGCAGCTCGGCCAGCAGCGCGCGCTTCTCCTCCGGCGTCATGCCGGCCAGTTGCTCAGGCGTGATGCTCATTGATCGAACCCTCACCGTCCAACATCCTGCCGAGCAGGTCTTCCACCTCCTGGTCGGAAAGCCCTTCCGTGCTCTCCGGCATCAGGGCGTCGGCCTCTTCGCCGAAGCGGGCGGGGCCGCCTTCGTCCGCGGCCCCCGCGCCTTCGCCCCGCGCGACCGCCGCGGCGAGGTTGGCGACCGTGGCCGACTCGAACAGCTCGCGGATGCCCACCTTCAGCCCGAACGCCTGGCGCAGACGCCCGACCAGCTGCATCGCCAGCAGCGAGTGGCCGCCGAGGTCGAGGAAGCCGTCGTTGACGCCGACCGCCTCGACGCCGAGGACGTCCGACCAGATGGCGGCGATCTTCTCCTCCACCTCGTCGCGCGGCGCGACGAAGTCGGCCGCCAGCGCGCGGGCCGTCTCGTCCGGCGCGGGCAGACTCTTGCGGTCGACCTTCCCGTTGATCGTCAGCGGCAGAGACTCCAGCGTCACCCACGCCGTCGGGATCATGTACTCGGGCAGCCTGTCTTTGAGGAAGGCGCGCAGCTCGCCGGCGGTCGGCGGCGGGAGTTCCGCCGGGACGACGTAGGCCGCCAGCCGCCTCTCGCCGCCGGCCTCCGGCACGACCGCGACCGCGACCTCGCGCACGCGCGGGTGCGCGGACAGTTGCGCCTCGACCTCGCCGACCTCAATCCTGTACCCGCGCACCTTCACCTGCCGGTCGTTGCGCCCGAGGTACTCCAGCTCGCCCGCGGCCGTGTAGCGCGCCACGTCGCCCGACTTGTAGAGCCGCGCGCCCGGGGTCAGCGAGAACGGGTTGGGGATGAATCTCTCCGCCGTCAGCCCGGGCCGTCCGAGGTAGCCGCGCGCAAGCCCCTCGCCGCCGACGTACATCTCGCCCGTGACGCCCAACGGCACGGGCTCCATCTGCGAATCGAGCAGGTAGAGTTCGAGGTCGGGAATCGGCCCGCCGATGACGCTCGCCGCCCCGGAGTCTTCAGACGTCAGCGGGCGGTAGGTGACGTGGACGGTCGTCTCCGTAATCCCGTACATGTTGACGAGCCGCGGCGACGTGTCCGCGTGGCGCTCGTACCAGGGGGCGAGGCGCGAAGGCTCCAAAGCCTCGCCGCCGAAGATGACGAAGCGCAGCGCGAGGCGCTCGCCCAGCTCCGGCTGCTCCGCGTCGGCCTGCATCAGTTGGCGGAAGGCGGAAGGCGTCTGGTTGAGCACCGTCACGCGCTCCTCCGCGAGCAGTGCCAGGAAGTCCGCGGGCGAGCGCGCCACCTCGCCCGAGACGATCACCAGCCGCCCGCCGTGGAGCAAGGCGCCCCACAACTCCCACACCGAGAAGTCGAAGGCGTAGGAGTGGAACAGCGTCCACACGTCTTCCGAATTGAAGTCGAACCAATGCTCGGTGGCCGAGAAGAGCCGCGCCACATTAGCGTGCGTGACGCAGACGCCCTTCGGCCTGCCCGTCGAGCCGGAGGTGTAGATCACGTAGGCCAGGTTGTCCGGCCTCACGACCGGCGCGCTCTGCGCGTCGTCGCCGGCCTCCTCCCCGTCCTCGTCCCACCCCTCCAAGACTTCCGCGCCCGAACCGGCCACGAGCTGCCCGAGCCCCCGGCCGGCGACGACGACGCGCGCCCCGGCCCCGTCTATCATCGCCTTCAGCCGCTCGGCCGGGTACTCGGGGTCGAGCGGCAGGTAAGCGCCCCCCGCCTTGAGCACGCCGAGCAGCGCGACCACCAACCCGGCCGAACGCTCCATCGTCACGCCGACCACCGACTCGGGGCCGACGCCGCGCCGGCGCAACAGGCGCGCGAGGCGTTCGGAGCGCGCGTCTAATTCGGCGTAGGTGACCCGCTCGCGCCCGCCGGTGACGGCCACCGCCTCGGGCGTGCGCGAAGCCTGCTCGGAGAACAGCTCGTGCAGGCAGACGTCGGCGCGGAAGCCCGCGCGCGCCTGGTTGCCGCGCGCCAGCAGCTCCGCGCGCTGCTCGTCGCCGAGCAGGCGCAGCGCGCGGAGCCGCCGCCCCGGGTCGGCGACGACCGCCCGCAGCATTGTCTCGAAGTGCTCGGCCCAGCGCCGCACGGTCTGCGCGTCGAAGAGGTCTGTGTTGTA
Organism: Pyrinomonadaceae bacterium; assembly: GCA_036389235.1. Lineage (GTDB taxonomy): Bacteria > Acidobacteriota > Blastocatellia > Pyrinomonadales > Pyrinomonadaceae > QHXN01. The sequence continues at coordinate 10,619 of DASVQJ010000212.1, forward strand.
AGTCCAGCGCAGCAGTATCTCGTCGCGCAGTTCGAGGACGTTGAGGTGCAGGTCGAAGCGGGCCATCGGCTTGGGGTTCGGCTGCACCTCGACGGCGAGGTCGGAGAACTGGACGGAGCCGCCGCCCCGCTCGAAGTCGAAGGTGGCGGCGAAGAGCGGGAGGCGGCCGCGGTTGAGGCCGTCGAGCACGCGCCGGAAGGAGTAGCGCTGGTACTCGTAGCCGCCGAGCACCAGCCGCTTCATCGCTTTGAGGTAGCCGGCGAAGGTCGTCCCGTCCTCGACCCTGCTCCGCAGTGGCAGGAGGTTCAGGCAGTAGCCGACCACATCCTTTCCGCCCTCCGACGCCTGTTCGACGGCGGGCGTGCCGACGACGATGTCGTCCTGCCCCGACAGGCGGTGGAGCAGCGCGCCGTAGGCCGTGAGCATGAACATCAGCAGCGTCGAGCCCTGCCTGACGCTCAACTGTCTGAGGGCGGCCGTGAGCGGCGCGTCGAGCCGGAGGTGCAGGTCGTCGCCGTTGTAGGTCGGCAGCGCGGGGCGCGGCCGGTCGGTCGGCAGGTCGAGCGTCGGCACGCCGTCGGCGAACTGTTTGAGCCAGTAAGCCTCGGCCGCGTCCATCTCCGGCCCCTCCTGCGCCTGCATCTGCCGCTCGACGTGCTCGCTGAAGGGGACGGGCGGCGGCAGCTCGGCCCGCCGATGCTCGCGCGCGGCGGCGTACAGCTCGCGGAAGTCCCTCATGAGCGGCCCCCACGAGCGGCCGTCGGCGATGAGGTGGTGGTTGACGACGAGGAGCAGGTGCTCGTCCTCCTTCAGCTTCAGCAGTCGGAAGCGGATGAGCGGCCCGCGGACGAGGTCGAAGGGGCGGCTTATCTCGCCCTCTATCCACTCGGCGGCGGCCGCCTCGGGCTCGCCCTCGCCCGAGAAGTCGAGCGCGGGCAGCTCTACCGTGAAGGTCGGCGCGATCCACTGGCAGTCGCCCTCGGCGCTGAAGGAGGCGCGCAGGGCCTCGTGGCGGTCGACGAGCTGTTGCAGGGCGCCGCGCAGGGCGGGCTCGTCGAGCGTGCCGCGCAGCCGCAGCGTGAAGGACTCGTTGTAGGCGCGGGCCGAGTCTTCGCCCATCTGCGTGGCGAGCCACAGCTCGCGCAGAGCCTCGGTCAGCGGCACGGCGTAAGGCTCGGCGGGCCGCGCGCCCGCGCCGCCGCCGGCCGCCTCGATGACCTCGCGCCCACCGGCGGGGCCGCCGCCGGCCGCGCGCGCGAGGAAACTCTCGCGGAGGTCGTTGACGTGTGACAGGCTCTCCATCACCGACTCGTCGTCGACGCCCCAGTCGATGAGGCAGCCGACCTCGTTGACGCCGCTCGCGGCCAGCCGCTCGACGATGGACGAGCAGGTCTCGGGCGTCCCGATCAGCGCGCCGACTTCGAGGTAGCGCTCGAACCCCGCGCCGAGGATGTACTCCAAATCCGCCTCGGAGAGCTTGTCCAGCTCGATGGAGGGGCCTTGATTCTTGACCCGATTCTTCCGCAGGCCGAGCGAGGACTTGAGGTAGTTGATGAACGGCCGGCGCGACTTCTGCATCGCCCGCCCGAAGTCGTCCGTGATGAAGGTGTGGAGCAGCACCGTGACGTGGCCGGCCTCCGGGTCGAAGCCGTTGGCGGCCAGCGCCTCGCGGTAGAGTTTGACCTTCTCGGCCAGCTCTTCGATGGTCTGGTCTTGCAGGTTGGTGAGGAAGCCGCCGCCGAGCGTGGCGGCCTTGACGGCCGTCCCGGCGCTGGCGCTCGTCAGCCAGAAGGGCAGCTCGGGCTGTTTAGGCAGCGGGGCGATGCGGACGTTGATGAGGTCGCCCTTGCCGTCGCGCAGCCCGACGGCCTCGCCGCGCCAGAGCCGCCTCACCACCTCGACGCCCTCGTCCATCACGCGCCGCCGCTCCGCGTAGGCGTCGGGCGCGAAGACGAAGTCGTTCGAGTGCCAGCCCGACGCGAAGGAGATGCCGACGCGCCCGCCTGAGAGGTTGTCGACGACCGACCACTCCTCGGCGATCCTCAGGGGGTTGTGGAGCGGCACGACGCAACTGCCGGCGCGGATGTGGATGCGCTCGGTCTCGCGCGCGAGGGCCGCGGCCAGCACGGACGGGTTCGGCGAGAAGCCGCCGAAGGAGTTGAAGTGTCGCTCGGGTATCCAGAGCGCGGTGAAGCCGTGGCGGTCGGCGTACTTCGCGCTCCGCAGGATCAGGTCGTACTTCGTCTCGCTGAAGGCCGAGGGGTAGTCGCCGAAGTAGTAGAGGCTGAACTGCGTCTCCGGCCCCGTGTGCAGCCGCGCAGGCTCGTGCCTCTCCGCCGCGGGCGTGACCGAGGCGGGCCGCTCGGGGGAGGAGGCGGCGGCGGCCGGCGCCGCGACCGTCTTAGCCGCCGGGGCCGTCGCGGATACGCCGGCCGCGGCGGCTTCCGGCCGCGCGCGGTCGCCGCCGTCGCCGTCCCCGCCCCGCGTCGATGGCCCGGGGTCACCCGGCAGGAAGCCGCCCGCGCGCGTCTCGCGCAGACTCTTCTTGATGGCGGCGACGACGAAGTCAACGTCCTCGTCCGTGTGCGCCAGCGAGAGGAAGCAGTTGCGGCCCTCCCAGACGAAGACGCCGTTCTGCACCAGGTGGTAGAAGAAGATGTCGATGTACTTGAACTCGCGCCCGGCGAGCATGCGGAAGAGCGAGCCGAAGTTGGCGACGCGGATCGGCACCCGCTCGCCTTCGAAGAACTCGTTCAGCTCGGCGACGAGCCGCGCCGTGCGGCGGTTCAGTTGCTCGACCTCCGCGCGCCCGCCTTCGCTCGCGAGCCGTTCGAGCACGGCCGCGGCGATGGACATGGTGAGCGGGTGCTTGAAGTAGGCGCCCGCGAAGAGCGTCTTCTCGGCGCGCGGGTAGGAGGCGTCGCCGTAGTCCCAGAAGCCGCCGTCGAAGGCGTCCATGTAGGCGGCCTTGCCGGCGACGACGCCGACGGGCAGCCCGCCGCCCAGCACCTTGCCGTAGATGACGAGGTCGGCCGTGACGCCGAAGTGGGCCTGCGCGCCGCCGGGCTGAACGCGGAAGCCGGTCACCATCTCGTCGAAGATGAGCGCGGCGCCGGTCTGCGAGGTCACCTCCCGCAGCGCGTGCAGGAACTCGCGCGGCTGGATGTCAGGGCGGCGGCTCTGCACCGGCTCGACGAGGACGGCGGCCAACTCGTGCCCGCGTTCGCGGAGCGTGTCGAGCGAGCGCGGGTCGTCCCAGTCGAGCACCAGCGTCTCCTCGACGGCGAGGGGCGAGACGCCGGGGGCGAGCGGCGTCGAGCGCGTCCGCCCGTCCTGCGTGATGGTCCTGACCAGCGTCGGGTCGGCCCAGCCGTGGTAGGAGCCTGCGAAGAGGGCGAACTTGTTGCGCCGCGTGACGGTGCGCGCGACGCGCAGCGCCCCGGCCACGGCCTCCGTGCCAGAGTTGCAGAAGTTGACGCGCTCGACGCCCGTCAGCTCGGAGATGGAGCGGGCGACCTGCCCGGCGAGGAGCGACTGCGGGCCGAGGTGGATGCCCTCCTTGAGCTGCCTCTCGATGGCCTCGACGATGAAGTCGGGCGAGTGGCCGAAGAGGTGCAGGCCGAAGCCCATCGTGAGGTCTACGTACTCATTGCCGTCCACGTCCCAGATGCGCGACCCGCGCGAGCGCTTGCCGATGATCTGGTAGACCATCTCCTTCCACAGCGAGCGGTAGCCGGCCGAGACGCGGCTGTCGGCCAGGTACGGGCGGTAGGCTTGCGTCAGCCGCTTCGACTCCTTCGTGCGGCTCGTGTAGCTCCGAATCAGCTCGTCCAGGTGGCGCTGCTGGTGCGGCGTGAGGCCGCCCGCGGCGCTCTTGTCGATGGGCTGGTAGGGGTTGAACAGCTCCGGCGTGATCTTCTGCCCGCCGGCCGCGACCGGCTTCGCGGGCACGGACGCGGGCGCCGACTCGACGGACGGCGCGGACGCGGCAGGCGACGCGGCGGACGACGCGGCCGGCGCTGACGCGGTAGTCTGGGCCGGCTGCTGAGTCGCCGCGGCGGTCTCACGCGCCGGGCGTGCGTCGGCGGCGGCAGGCTGCCGGGCGGCGGGCTGCGCGCCCGGGCCGCCGCGCAGCATCTCCAGTTGTTGCGCCATCAACTCGACCTGCTGAGCGATGATCTGTTCGAGCGCCGACGCGCCGAACGCCGTCTCCGCCGCGTACGGCTTCGTGCCGTTGCCGACGGTCTGCGCGAACGTGCCTGCGACCGGCGGCGCGACCGGCGGAAGGGGCGGTGCCAGCGCCGACGCTTCCTGTTGAGCCGGCTGCTGTGCGTCGACGGCCGGGACGGGCAGGCTCGCGTCGGCAACGTCCGCGGGCTTTGCCGCTGGCGCTTCGGCGAGTGGCGAAGCCGCGGCGGGCGCCGGGGCGTCGGGCGCGGGCGCTTCGGGGGGCGCGGCGGGCGCCCCGTCCGGCAGGGGCGCGTCGGCCGGGAGGACGGCGTCGAGGTGTGCCGCGACGGCGTCGAGCGTGTCGATCTCCTCAAGCAACTGGACGACCGACAGCTTGACGGCGAAGTTCTCCTGTATCGCCTGCGTCGCCTGGATGAGCAGGAGCGAGTCGATGCCTACTTCGAGGAAATTGGCGTGAACGTCGAGCGACTCGGTGTCGAACCCGGTCAGTTGATTGACGATGCCCTTGAGCCCCTTGAGAATCTGCTCCTTGCGCGGCGCGGCGGCCGCCGGGGCGAATTGCGTTGTAGACATTTGAAGTGCTCCTTATCCTCCCGCCCTTTGAGGGAACGGGCGAGACTTGAAGGCGTGCGAGCGCCCGGCCGTGGGTTTCAGTCCCCGGCCCGCCTTCGGCGCAAGAGTTCCAACTGCTGAGACATCAGTGCGAGCTGCCGCGCGACGAGTTCAACTCTCGCCTCGCCGTCCACGCGCGGCGCCTGCGTCTGAACAGGCTCCGCTGCCTGCTCGGGCGTCCCGAGCGGGGCCTGCGCCGTGTTCACGACGGCCGCGCCGTTCCCCGACGCGCCGTTCGCCGCCGCCTGCCGGCCTTCGGCGCGCGGCCGCGGCGCGGCCCCTAAGGCGGGGCGGCCGACCCAGAAGCGACGACGCTCGAAGGGGTAGGTCGGCAGCGGCACGCGCGCGCGCCTCTCCCCGGCGTGAAAGCCCTTCCAGTCGACCTCCACGCCCGACGCCCAGAGCCTTCCCAAAGTCTGTAGGACGTGCTCCACGTCCGACGCCTTCGCGCCGGGGCGCGGGAGCGTGTCGAGCACGGCGGCGGGGGAGTCCCCTGCACGCGCCTGCGCCAGCGTGCCCAGGGTGCGGCCGGGGCCGACCTCCAGCAGCACGCGCTCGCCCTCCCCGAGCAGGAGGCCGACGCCCTCCGCGAAACGCACCGTCCGCCGCAGGTGTCTCGCCCAGTACGTCGGGTCGGTCGCCTCTTCGGCCGTGACCCACGCGCCCGTCACGTTCGAGACGTAGGGGACGCGCGGCGGCCGGAGGCTCACGGAGCGGACGACCTCGGTGAACCGACCCAGAATCGGCTCCATCATCTCCGAGTGGAAGGCGTGCGACGTGTGCAGGCGCCGACCCTCGACGCCGCGTGCGCGCAGACTCTCTTCGAGGCGGCCGACCGCCTCCTCCGCGCCGGAGGCGACGCACGTGCGCGGCCCGTTGACGGCCGCGAGCGAGAGGCCCGGCCCCAGCAGCTCTTCGACCTCGGCCTCCGCGAGCGGCACGGCGAGCATCACGCCCGCGGGCAACTGCTGCATCAGCCGCCCCCGCGCCGCCACGAGCGAGAGCGCGTCCTCCAGCGACATCACGCCCGACAGGCAGGCCGCCACGTACTCGCCGATGCTGTGGCCGATGAACGCCTGCGGGCGCAGGCCCCAGGCCATCCATTGGCGCGCGAGCGCGTACTCGACGGCGAAGAGGGCCGGCTGCGTGTAGGCCGTCTGGTTGATGCGCCCCTCGGCCGCGGCGCGCCCCTCGGGCCGCGGGTAGAGCGTGTCGCGCAGGTCAGCGCCGAGGTGCGGGCGGAGCAGTTCGGCGCAGCGGTCAATCTCCGCGCGGAACGTCTCTTCTGACTCGTAGAGGCCCGCGCCCATCCCGACGTGCTGCGCGCCCTGCCCGGAGAACATGAAGGCGACGGGGCGAGCGCCGCCGCGCAGCTCCGGCCCCGTGAAGACGCGGCCCGGGTCTGTGCCCGCGAGCGCCGCGACGGCGCCGGCCGCGTCGCGGCAGACGAGCGCGCGGCGGTGCCCGAAAGCCTTGCGCCCGACGTGCAGCGTGTAGGCCGCGTCGGCGAGGTTCTGTTCCGGGTTCCGGCGAAGGTGTTCGGCCAGGTTCTCCGTCGCCGCGTCGAGCGCGGCGGCCGAACGCGCCGAGAGCGTGAAGAGCTGCCACGGCCTCGACGCCCCGGAGGGCTCGGGGTCGGGCGCCTCCTCGACCACGACGTGCGCGTTCGTGCCGCCGATGCCGAAGCTGCTGACCCCTGCGCGCCGCGGCGAGCCGTTCGCCTCCCACGCGCGCAGCGTGTGGTTGACGACGAAGGGCGTGGCGTCGAAGTCAATCTTCGGGTTGGGCCGCTTGAAGTGGAGGCTGGGCGGCAACTCCCCGTGCTTGAGCGCGAGCACGGTCTTAATCAGCCCGGCGACGCCGGCCGCCGTGTCGAGGTGGCCGACGTTGGTCTTCACCGAGCCGATGGCGCAGAAGCCTTTGCGCTCGGTGCCGGCGCGGAAGGCTTTCGTCAGCGCGGCGATCTCGATGGGGTCGCCGAGCGTGGTGCCGGTGCCGTGGGCCTCGACGTAAGAGATGGTGTCGGGCTCGACCTCGGCTATCGCCAGCGCCTCGGCGATGACCTTCGCCTGCCCCTCGACGCTCGGCGCCGTGTAGCCGACCTTCAGCGAGCCGTCGTTGTTGACGGCCGAGCCGCGGACGAGGGCGTGGACGCAGTCGCCGTCCGCGAGCGCGTCGGCCAGCCGCTTGAGGACGACGATGCCGACCCCGTTGCCGCCCACGGTGCCCATCGCGTCGGCGTCGAAGGCGCGGCAGCTCCCGTCGGGCGAGTTGATGTTGCCCTCCTGGTAGAAGTAGCCGGTCTTCTGCGGGACGGTGACGGCGACGCCGCCGGCCAGCGCCATGTCGCACTCGCCGTTGAGGAGGCTCTGGCAGGCGAGGTGGACGGCGACGAGCGAGGTCGAGCAGGTCGTCTGGACGTTGACGCTCGGCCCCCTCAGGTTGAGCTTGTAGGAGACGCGCGTCGTGAGGTGGTCTTTGTCGTTCGCCATCACGATCTGCACACGGCTGAGCGCCGCCAGCGTCCCGCCCTCGGCGTAGAGGTTGAAGAGGTAGGTGCTCAGCTTCGCCCCGCCGTAGACGCCGACGGCCCCCTCGTACCTTTCGGGGTCGTAGCCGGCGTGTTCGAGCGCCTCCCACGCGCACTCCAGGAAGAGCCTGTGCTGCGGGTCGAGGATTTCGGCCTCGCGCGGGTTGATGCCGAAGAACGCGGCGTCGAACGTCTCCACGCCTTCGAGGACGTAGGCGGCGTTGACGTAGTTGCCGCCGCGCAAAGCCTCGGGCGAGAGCCCGAGCGCCTCGACCTCATCCGGCGTGAGGCGCGAGACGGCGTCGAGGCCGTCGCGCAGGTTGCGCCAGAAGTCTTCGACGTTCGCGGCGGCGGGGAAGCGCCCGGCCATGCCGACGACGGCGACCTCCGACCCCGTCCACTGTTCGTCCCCGCCCGCCCCGCTCATCCGGCGCCCCCCTCCGAAGACTTGCCCGCGCGGCGGGCGGCGAGCGACTGGCGCCTGCGGCCGGCCGCCTGCTTGCGCGCCTCGGCGCGGTCGAGGCTCTCGCGCAGCGAGGGCTCCGCGGCCCGCCCCGCGCCGAGGTGTGCCGCCAGCGACCTGACGGTCGGGTACTGGAACAGCTCGACGAGCGACAGGTCATGGTCGAACGCCTGCCGCAGCTTGCCGTGCACGCGCAGCATCGAGAGCGAGTGGCCGCCGAGGTCGAAGAAGTTGTCGTCCACGCCGACGCGCTCGACCTGCAAGACCTGCCGCCAGACCTCCGCCACGGCGGCCTCGACCTCCGTGTTCGGCGCGGCGTATGTGACCTCCAGCGACGGGCGCTCGTGGCCCGGCGCGGGCAGCGCCTCGCGGTTGACTTTGCCGTTGGGCGTCAAGGGCAGCGAGTCGAGCGCGACGAAGACGGAGGGCACCATGTACTCAGGCAGACTCTCCTTCAGGTGTCGCCGCAACTCGCCCGCGCCCGCCTCGCCCACGACGTAGGCCACCAGACGTTTCTCACCCGCGGCCGCGTCGTCGCCGCGCGCGGCGACGACGCGGCCGCGGGTGAGAAACGTCTGGTGGCCTACGTCGTGGGCGAGGCGGGCGCGGGCGAGTTGCGGCGACACCTGAAGGAGAGTCTGCCTGAGTACATGGTGCCCTCCGTCTTCGTCGCGCTCGACTCGCTGCCCTTGACGCCCAACGGCAAAGTCAACCGCGAGGCGCTGCCCGCGCCGGGCCACGAGCGCCCGTCGCTGGAGGTCACATACGCCGCGCCGAACACGGAGGTCGAGGCCGCCGTGGCGGAGGTCTGGCGGCAGGTCTTGCAGGTCGAGCGCGTCGGCGTGGACGACAACTTCTTCGACCTCGGCGGCCACTCGCTCTCGATGCTGCGCGTGCACGGCAAGCTGCGGCAGGCGTTCGACCATGACCTGTCGCTCGTCGAGCTGTTCCAGTACCCGACCGTCAGGTCGCTGGCGGCACACCTCGGCGCGGGGCGGGCCGCGGAGCCCTCGCTGCGCGAGAGCCTCGACCGCGCCGAGGCGCGCAAGCAGGCGGCCGGCCGCAGGCGCCAGTCGCTCGCCGCCCGCCGCGCGGGCAAGTCTTCGGAGGGGGGCGCCGGATGAGCGGGGCGGGCGGGGACGAACAGTGGACGGGGTCGGAGGTCGCCGTCGTCGGCATGGCCGGGCGCTTCCCCGCCGCCGCGAACGTCGAAGACTTCTGGCGCAACCTGCGCGACGGCCTCGACGCCGTCTCGCGCCTCACGCCGGATGAGGTCGAGGCGCTCGGGCTCTCGCCCGAGGCTTTGCGCGGCGGCAACTACGTCAACGCCGCCTACGTCCTCGAAGGCGTGGAGACGTTCGACGCCGCGTTCTTCGGCATCAACCCGCGCGAGGCCGAAATCCTCGACCCGCAGCACAGGCTCTTCCTGGAGTGCGCGTGGGAGGCGCTCGAACACGCCGGCTACGACCCCGAAAGGTACGAGGGGGCCGTCGGCGTCTACGGCGGGGCGAAGCTGAGCACCTACCTCTTCAACCTCTACGCCGAGGGCGGGACGCTGGCGGCGCTCAGCCGTGTGCAGATCGTGATGGCGAACGACAAAGACCACCTCACGACGCGCGTCTCCTACAAGCTCAACCTGAGGGGGCCGAGCGTCAACGTCCAGACGACCTGCTCGACCTCGCTCGTCGCCGTCCACCTCGCCTGCCAGAGCCTCCTCAACGGCGAGTGCGACATGGCGCTGGCCGGCGGCGTCGCCGTCACCGTCCCGCAGAAGACCGGCTACTTCTACCAGGAGGGCAACATCAACTCGCCCGACGGGAGCTGCCGCGCCTTCGACGCCGACGCGATGGGCACCGTGGGCGGCAACGGGGTCGGCATCGTCGTCCTCAAGCGGCTGGCCGACGCGCTCGCGGACGGCGACTGCGTCCACGCCCTCGTCCGCGGCTCGGCCGTCAACAACGACGGCTCGCTGAAGGTCGGCTACACGGCGCCGAGCGTCGAGGGGCAGGCGAAGGTCATCGCCGAGGCGCTGGCGATAGCCGAGGTCGAGCCCGACACCATCTCTTACGTCGAGGCCCACGGCACCGGCACCACGCTCGGCGACCCCATCGAGATCGCCGCGCTGACGAAAGCCTTCCGCGCCGGCACCGAGCGCAAAGGCTTCTGCGCCATCGGCTCGGTGAAGACCAACGTCGGCCACCTCGACACGGCGGCCGGCGTCGCCGGGCTGATTAAGACCGTGCTCGCGCTCAAGCACGGGGAGTTGCCGCCCAGCCTCCACTTCAAGCGGCCCAACCCGAAGATTGACTTCGACGCCACGCCCTTCGTCGTCAACCACACGCTGCGCGCGTGGGAGGCGAACGGCTCGCCGCGGCGCGCAGGGGTCAGCAGCTTCGGCATCGGCGGCACGAACGCGCACGTCGTGGTCGAGGAGGCGCCCGACCCCGAGCCCTCCGGGGCGTCGAGGCCGTGGCAGCTCTTCACGCTCTCGGCGCGTTCGGCCGCCGCGCTCGACGCGGCGACGGAGAACCTGGCCGAACACCTTCGCCGGAACCCGGAACAGAACCTCGCCGACGCGGCCTACACGCTGCACGTCGGGCGCAAGGCTTTCGGGCACCGCCGCGCGCTCGTCTGCCGCGACGCGGCCGGCGCCGTCGCGGCGCTCGCGGGCACAGACCCGGGCCGCGTCTTCACGGGGCCGGAGCTGCGCGGCGGCGCTCGCCCCGTCGCCTTCATGTTCTCCGGGCAGGGCGCGCAGCACGTCGGGATGGGCGCGGGCCTCTACGAGTCAGAAGAGACGTTCCGCGCGGAGATTGACCGCTGCGCCGAACTGCTCCGCCCGCACCTCGGCGCTGACCTGCGCGACACGCTCTACCCGCGGCCCGAGGGGCGCGCCGCGGCCGAGGGGCGCATCAACCAGACGGCCTACACGCAGCCGGCCCTCTTCGCCGTCGAGTACGCGCTCGCGCGCCAATGGATGGCCTGGGGCCTGCGCCCGCAGGCGTTCATCGGCCACAGCATCGGCGAGTACGTGGCGGCCTGCCTGTCGGGCGTGATGTCGCTGGAGGACGCGCTCTCGCTCGTGGCGGCGCGGGGGCGGCTGATGCAGCAGTTGCCCGCGGGCGTGATGCTCGCCGTGCCGCTCGCGGAGGCCGAGGTCGAAGAGCTGCTGGGGCCGGGCCTCTCGCTCGCGGCCGTCAACGGGCCGCGCACGTGCGTCGCCTCCGGCGCGGAGGAGGCGGTCGGCCGCCTCGAAGAGAGTCTGCGCGCACGCGGCGTCGAGGGTCGGCGCCTGCACACGTCGCACGCCTTCCACTCGGAGATGATGGAGCCGATTCTGGGTCGGTTCACCGAGGTCGTCCGCTCCGTGAGCCTCCGGCCGCCGCGCGTCCCCTACGTCTCGAACGTGACGGGCGCGTGGGTCACGGCCGAAGAGGCGACCGACCCGACGTACTGGGCGAGACACCTGCGGCGGACGGTGCGTTTCGCGGAGGGCGTCGGCCTCCTGCTCGGGGAGGGCGAGCGCGTGCTGCTGGAGGTCGGCCCCGGCCGCACCCTGGGCACGCTGGCGCAGGCGCGTGCAGGGGACTCCCCCGCCGCCGTGCTCGACACGCTCCCGCGCCCCGGCGCGAAGGCGTCGGACGTGGAGCACGTCCTACAGACTTTGGGAAGGCTCTGGGCGTCGGGCGTGGAGGTCGACTGGAAGGGCTTTCACGCCGGGGAGAGGCGCGCGCGCGTGCCGCTGCCGACCTACCCCTTCGAGCGTCGTCGCTTCTGGGTCGGCCGCCCCGCCTTAGGGGCCGCGCCGCGGCCGCGCGCCGAAGGCCGGCAGGCGGCGGCGAACGGCGCGTCGGGGAACGGCGCGGCCGTCGTGAACACGGCGCAGGCCCCGCTCGGGACGCCCGAGCAGGCAGCGGAGCCTGTTCAGACGCAGGCGCCGCGCGTGGACGGCGAGGCGAGAGTTGAACTCGTCGCGCGGCAGCTCGCACTGATGTCTCAGCAGTTGGAACTCTTGCGCCGAAGGCGGGCCGGGGACTGAAACCCACGGCCGGGCGCTCGCACGCCTTCAAGTCTCGCCCGTTCCCTCAAAGGGCGGGAGGATAAGGAGCACTTCAAATGTCTACAACGCAATTCGCCCCGGCGGCCGCCGCGCCGCGCAAGGAGCAGATTCTCAAGGGGCTCAAGGGCATCGTCAATCAACTGACCGGGTTCGACACCGAGTCGCTCGACGTTCACGCCAATTTCCTCGAAGTAGGCATCGACTCGCTCCTGCTCATCCAGGCGACGCAGGCGATACAGGAGAACTTCGCCGTCAAGCTGTCGGTCGTCCAGTTGCTTGAGGAGATCGACACGCTCGACGCCGTCGCGGCACACCTCGACGCCGTCCTCCCGGCCGACGCGCCCCTGCCGGACGGGGCGCCCGCCGCGCCCCCCGAAGCGCCCGCGCCCGACGCCCCGGCGCCCGCCGCGGCTTCGCCACTCGCCGAAGCGCCAGCGGCAAAGCCCGCGGACGTTGCCGACGCGAGCCTGCCCGTCCCGGCCGTCGACGCACAGCAGCCGGCTCAACAGGAAGCGTCGGCGCTGGCACCGCCCCTTCCGCCGGTCGCGCCGCCGGTCGCAGGCACGTTCGCGCAGACCGTCGGCAACGGCACGAAGCCGTACGCGGCGGAGACGGCGTTCGGCGCGTCGGCGCTCGAACAGATCATCGCTCAGCAGGTCGAGTTGATGGCGCAACAACTGGAGATGCTGCGCGGCGGCCCGGGCGCGCAGCCCGCCGCCCGGCAGCCTGCCGCCGCCGACGCACGCCCGGCGCGTGAGACCGCCGCGGCGACTCAGCAGCCGGCCCAGACTACCGCGTCAGCGCCGGCCGCGTCGTCCGCCGCGTCGCCTGCCGCGTCCGCGCCGTCCGTCGAGTCGGCGCCCGCGTCCGTGCCCGCGAAGCCGGTCGCGGCCGGCGGGCAGAAGATCACGCCGGAGCTGTTCAACCCCTACCAGCCCATCGACAAGAGCGCCGCGGGCGGCCTCACGCCGCACCAGCAGCGCCACCTGGACGAGCTGATTCGGAGCTACACGAGCCGCACGAAGGAGTCGAAGCGGCTGACGCAAGCCTACCGCCCGTACCTGGCCGACAGCCGCGTCTCGGCCGGCTACCGCTCGCTGTGGAAGGAGATGGTCTACCAGATCATCGGCAAGCGCTCGCGCGGGTCGCGCATCTGGGACGTGGACGGCAATGAGTACGTAGACCTCACGATGGGCTTCGGCCTGCACCTCTTCGGCCACTCGCCCGACTTCATCGTCGAGGCCATCGAGAGGCAGCTCAAGGAGGGCATCCACCTCGGCCCGCAGTCGCTCCTCGCCGGGCAGGTCGCCCGCTCCATCTCCGAGCTGACGGGCGTCGAGCGCGTCAACTTCTGCAACTCTGGCACGGAGGCCGTGGCCGGGGCGCTGCGCGTCGCGCGCACCGTCACGCGGCGCAACAAGTTCGCCCTCTTCGCAGGCTCCTACCACGGCTGGGCCGACCCGACGCTGGTCAGGACCATCACGCAGGACGGGCGGACGCGCTCGACGCCGCTCGCCCCCGGCGTCTCGCCCCTCGCCGTCGAGGAGACGCTGGTGCTCGACTGGGACGACCCGCGCTCGCTCGACACGCTCCGCGAACGCGGGCACGAGTTGGCCGCCGTCCTCGTCGAGCCGGTGCAGAGCCGCCGCCCTGACATCCAGCCGCGCGAGTTCCTGCACGCGCTGCGGGAGGTGACCTCGCAGACCGGCGCCGCGCTCATCTTCGACGAGATGGTGACCGGCTTCCGCGTTCAGCCCGGCGGCGCGCAGGCCCACTTCGGCGTCACGGCCGACCTCGTCATCTACGGCAAGGTGCTGGGCGGCGGGCTGCCCGTCGGCGTCGTCGCCGGCAAGGCCGCCTACATGGACGCCTTCGACGGCGGCTTCTGGGACTACGGCGACGCCTCCTACCCGCGCGCCGAGAAGACGCTCTTCGCGGGCGCCTACTTCAAGCACCCGCTCACCATGTCCATCGCCGCGGCCGTGCTCGAACGGCTCGCGAGCGAAGGCGGGCGCGCGGAGGTCGAGCAACTGAACCGCCGCACGGCGCGGCTCGTCGCCGAGCTGAACGAGTTCTTCGAAGGCGAGCGGGTGCCGATCCGCGTCGCCAACTTCGGCTCGCTCTTCCGCATGCTCGCCGGGCGCGAGTTCAAGTACATCGACATCTTCTTCTACCACCTGGTGCAGAACGGCGTCTTCGTCTGGGAGGGCCGCAACTGCTTCCTCTCGCTGGCGCACACGGACGAGGACGTTGACTTCGTCGTCGCCGCCATCAAGAAGAGTCTGCGCGAGACGCGCGCGGGCGGCTTCCTGCCGGGTGACCCCGGGCCATCGACGCGGGGCGGGGACGGCGACGGCGGCGACCGCGCGCGGCCGGAAGCCGCCGCGGCCGGCGTATCCGCGACGGCCCCGGCGGCTAAGACGGTCGCGGCGCCGGCCGCCGCCGCCTCCTCCCCCGAGCGGCCCGCCTCGGTCACGCCCGCGGCGGAGAGGCACGAGCCTGCGCGGCTGCACACGGGGCCGGAGACGCAGTTCAGCCTCTACTACTTCGGCGACTACCCCTCGGCCTTCAGCGAGACGAAGTACGACCTGATCCTGCGGAGCGCGAAGTACGCCGACCGCCACGGCTTCACCGCGCTCTGGATACCCGAGCGACACTTCAACTCCTTCGGCGGCTTCTCGCCGAACCCGTCCGTGCTGGCCGCGGCCCTCGCGCGCGAGACCGAGCGCATCCACATCCGCGCCGGCAGTTGCGTCGTGCCGCTCCACAACCCCCTGAGGATCGCCGAGGAGTGGTCGGTCGTCGACAACCTCTCAGGCGGGCGCGTCGGCATCTCCTTCGCGTCGGGCTGGCACTCGAACGACTTCGTCTTCGCGCCCGACGCCTACGCGGAGCGGCGGCGCGTGATGGACGAGGGCGTCGAGGTGGTGAGGCGGCTCTGGCGCGGCGAGGCCGTCGGGCTGCGCGACGGCAAGGGCGACCTCATCAACGTCCGCATCGCCCCGCTGCCTAAACAGCCCGAGCTGCCCTTCTGGCTGACGAGCGCCAGCGCCGGGACGGCCGTCAAGGCCGCCACGCTCGGCGGCGGCTTCCTCACCAACCTGCAAGACCAGACCATCGAAGAGCTGGCCGAGAAGGTCAAACTCTACCGCGAGGCGCTGGCCGCCAACGGCTTCGACCCGGAGGCCGGCCACGTCACGGTGCTGCTCCACACCTTCATCACGGACGACTTCGGGCGGGCGATGCAGAAGTCGCGCCGGCCGTTCATCAACTACCTCAAGTCCTCGCTCGGCCTGCGGAAGAATCGGGTCAAGAATCAAGGCCCCTCCATCGAGCTGGACAAGCTCTCCGAGGCGGATTTGGAGTACATCCTCGGCGCGGGGTTCGAGCGCTACCTCGAAGTCGGCGCGCTGATCGGGACGCCCGAGACCTGCTCGTCCATCGTCGAGCGGCTGGCCGCGAGCGGCGTCAACGAGGTCGGCTGCCTCATCGACTGGGGCGTCGACGACGAGTCGGTGATGGAGAGCCTGTCACACGTCAACGACCTCCGCGAGAGTTTCCTCGCGCGCGCGGCCGGCGGCGGCCCCGCCGGTGGGCGCGAGGTCATCGAGGCGGCCGGCGGCGGCGCGGGCGCGCGGCCCGCCGAGCCTTACGCCGTGCCGCTGACCGAGGCTCTGCGCGAGCTGTGGCTCGCCACGCAGATGGGCGAAGACTCGGCCCGCGCCTACAACGAGTCCTTCACGCTGCGGCTGCGCGGCACGCTCGACGAGCCCGCCCTGCGCGGCGCCCTGCAACAGCTCGTCGACCGCCACGAGGCCCTGCGCGCCTCCTTCAGCGCCGAGGGCGACTGCCAGTGGATCGCGCCGACCTTCACGGTAGAGCTGCCCGCGCTCGACTTCTCGGGCGAGGGCGAGCCCGAGGCGGCCGCCGCCGAGTGGATAGAGGGCGAGATAAGCCGCCCCTTCGACCTCGTCCGCGGGCCGCTCATCCGCTTCCGACTGCTGAAGCTGAAGGAGGACGAGCACCTGCTCCTCGTCGTCAACCACCACCTCATCGCCGACGGCCGCTCGTGGGGGCCGCTCATGAGGGACTTCCGCGAGCTGTACGCCGCCGCGCGCGAGCATCGGCGGGCCGAGCTGCCGCCGCCCGTCCCCTTCAGCGAGCACGTCGAGCGGCAGATGCAGGCGCAGGAGGGGCCGGAGATGGACGCGGCCGAGGCTTACTGGCTCAAACAGTTCGCCGACGGCGTGCCGACGCTCGACCTGCCGACCGACCGGCCGCGCCCCGCGCTGCCGACCTACAACGGCGACGACCTGCACCTCCGGCTCGACGCGCCGCTCACGGCCGCCCTCAGACAGTTGAGCGTCAGGCAGGGCTCGACGCTGCTGATGTTCATGCTCACGGCCTACGGCGCGCTGCTCCACCGCCTGTCGGGGCAGGACGACATCGTCGTCGGCACGCCCGCCGTCGAACAGGCGTCGGAGGGCGGAAAGGATGTGGTCGGCTACTGCCTGAACCTCCTGCCACTGCGGAGCAGGGTCGAGGACGGGACGACCTTCGCCGGCTACCTCAAAGCGATGAAGCGGCTGGTGCTCGGCGGCTACGAGTACCAGCGCTACTCCTTCCGGCGCGTGCTCGACGGCCTCAACCGCGGCCGCCTCCCGCTCTTCGCCGCCACCTTCGACTTCGAGCGGGGCGGCGGCTCCGTCCAGTTCTCCGACCTCGCCGTCGAGGTGCAGCCGAACCCCAAGCCGATGGCCCGCTTCGACCTGCACCTCAACGTCCTCGAACTGCGCGACGAGATACTGCTGCGCTGGACTTACAACACAGACCTCTTCGACGCGCAGACCGTGCGGCGCTGGGCCGAGCACTTCGAGACAATGCTGCGGGCGGTCGTCGCCGACCCGGGGCGGCGGCTCCGCGCGCTGCGCCTGCTCGGCGACGAGCAGCGCGCGGAGCTGCTGGCGCGCGGCAACCAGGCGCGCGCGGGCTTCCGCGCCGACGTCTGCCTGCACGAGCTGTTCTCCGAGCAGGCTTCGCGCACGCCCGAGGCGGTGGCCGTCACCGGCGGGCGCGAGCGGGTCACCTACGCCGAATTAGACGCGCGCTCCGAACGCCTCGCGCGCCTGTTGCGCCGGCGCGGCGTCGGCCCCGAGTCGGTGGTCGGCGTGACGATGGAGCGTTCGGCCGGGTTGGTGGTCGCGCTGCTCGGCGTGCTCAAGGCGGGGGGCGCTTACCTGCCGCTCGACCCCGAGTACCCGGCCGAGCGGCTGAAGGCGATGATAGACGGGGCCGGGGCGCGCGTCGTCGTCGCCGGCCGGGGGCTCGGGCAGCTCGTGGCCGGTTCGGGCGCGGAAGTCTTGGAGGGGTGGGACGAGGACGGGGAGGAGGCCGGCGACGACGCGCAGAGCGCGCCGGTCGTGAGGCCGGACAACCTGGCCTACGTGATCTACACCTCCGGCTCGACGGGCAGGCCGAAGGGCGTCTGCGTCACGCACGCTAATGTGGCGCGGCTCTTCTCGGCCACCGAGCATTGGTTCGACTTCAATTCGGAAGACGTGTGGACGCTGTTCCACTCCTACGCCTTCGACTTCTCGGTGTGGGAGTTGTGGGGCGCCTTGCTCCACGGCGGGCGGCTGGTGATCGTCTCGGGCGAGGTGGCGCGCTCGCCCGCGGACTTCCTGGCACTGCTCGCGGAGGAGCGCGTGACGGTGCTCAACCAGACGCCTTCCGCCTTCCGCCAACTGATGCAGGCCGACGCGGAGCAGCCGGAGCTGGGCGAGCGCCTCGCGCTGCGCTTCGTCATCTTCGGCGGCGAGGCTTTGGAGCCTTCGCGCCTCGCCCCCTGGTACGAGCGCCACGCGGACACGTCGCCGCGGCTCGTCAACATGTACGGGATTACGGAGACGACCGTCCACGTCACCTACCGCCCGCTGACGTCTGAAGACTCCGGGGCGGCGAGCGTCATCGGCGGGCCGATTCCCGACCTCGAACTCTACCTGCTCGATTCGCAGATGGAGCCCGTGCCGTTGGGCGTCACGGGCGAGATGTACGTCGGCGGCGAGGGGCTTGCGCGCGGCTACCTCGGACGGCCCGGGCTGACGGCGGAGAGATTCATCCCCAACCCGTTCTCGCTGACCCCGGGCGCGCGGCTCTACAAGTCGGGCGACGTGGCGCGCTACACGGCCGCGGGCGAGCTGGAGTACCTCGGGCGCAACGACCGGCAGGTGAAGGTGCGCGGGTACAGGATTGAGGTCGGCGAGGTCGAGGCGCAACTGTCCGCGCACCCGCGCGTGCGCGAGGTCGCGGTCGCGGTCGTGCCGGAGGCCGGCGGCGAGAGGCGGCTGGCGGCCTACGTCGTCCCGGCGGAACTCCCGCCGCCGACCGCCGGCGAGCTGCGCGCCTTCCTCAAAGACAGGCTGCCCGAGTACATGATCCCGACGGCGTGGGTGACGCTGGAGTCTCTGCCGCTGACGATCAACGGGAAGGTCGACCGCAAGAGTCTGCCCGCGCCGGACGAGACGGCCCGCGCGCTGGCGGCCGACTTCGTCGCGCCGCGCGACGAGGTGGAGGAGAAGATCGCCGCCATCTGGTCGGACGTCCTCGGCGTCGAGGCGGTCGGCGTCAACGACGGCTTCCTCGACCTCGGCGGCCACTCGCTGCTGGCGATGCAGCTGGTCGGGCGTCTGCGCCAGGCGTTCGGGCTGAAGGTGGGCATCCGCGAGCTGTTCGAGTCGGCCACGGTCGCCAACCTCGCCGCGGCGGTCGCGCGGGGCGAAGGCGCGGGGGCCGCGGACGAAGGCGGCCCCGCCCGCTTCGGCGAAGAGGCCGACGCCCTGATGCCGGAGAGCACGGAAGGGCTTTCCGACCAGGAGGTGGAAGACCTGCTCGGCAGGATGTTGGACGGTGAGGGTTCGATCAATGAGCATCACGCCTGAGCAACTGGCCGGCATGACGCCGGAGGAGAAGCGCGCGCTGCTGGCCGAGCTGCTGCGCAAAAAGGCGCGGCAGCCGAAGGCTTACCCGCTGTCGTTCGCGCAGGAACGGCTCTTCTTCCTCCACCGGCTGATGCCGCAGAGCACCTTCTACAACATGCCTTCGGCCGTCCGCCTACAGGGGCCGCTCGACCACGCCGTCTTCCAGCGCAGCTTCGACGAGCTGTTGCGGCGGCACGCCGCGCTGCGCACCTCCTTCGACTGGAACAAGGGGCACCCGCTCCAACTCGTCCACCCCGACGCGTCGATCACCGTGCCGCTCATCGACCTGCGCCAACTGCCCGAGCCGGAGCGCGAGGCGGAGGCGAGGCGGCTGGTGGACGAGCAGGCGAGGGAACTCTTCAAGCTCGAAGAGTGGCCGCTGTTGCGCACGCTCCTGCTGCGGCTCGGCGAAGAGGAGCACGTCCTGCTGGCCGTCATGCACCACATCGTCTCGGACGGCTGGTCGATGGAGGTGATGGTGCGCGAGCTGGCGACGCTCTACATGGCCTTCAAGCGGGGCCGGCCCTCGCCCCTGCCGGAGCTGCCCATCCAGTACCCGGACTACGCCGTCTGGCAGCGCCGTCCCGAGACGGCCGAGGAGTTCGAGCGGCAACTGGACTACTGGCGGCGGCAGTTGGCGGGCGTGCCCGAACTGCTCAAGCTGCCGGCCGACCGGCCGCGCCCCGAGGTGCAGACCTTCGAGGGCACGCGCGTCGATCTCGGCCTCAGCGACGACCTGGGCCGCGCCCTCCGCGCCCTGAGCCGGGCCGAGGGGGCGACGCCCTTCATGACGCTGCTCGCCGCCTACCAGATCATGCTCTCGCACTACTCGGGGCAGGACGACATCTGCGTCGGCGTGCCGCTCGCGGGGCGCGAGCGGGCCGAGACCCAGGGGCTCATCGGCTTCTTCGTCAACACGGTCGTGATGCGCACGAAGCTCCCGGGCGACGCCACCCTGCGCGAGGTGCTGCGGCGCGTACGCGGCGTCGTGCTGGAGGCGCAGGCGCACCACGACCTGCCGCTCGAGAGGATTCTGGAGTCGCTGCAACCCCGCCGCAGCATGAGCTACACGCCGCTCTACCAGGTGATGTTCTCCTACACGGCCTCCTCGTCACGCACGCCCGTCACGACCTCAGACCTGACGGTCAGCGAGTTCGGGACGAGGGTCGGGATGGTGCCGGCGGACATGATGCTTTCCGTCATCGACTCGGAGCAGGGCCTCTCGGGCTCTTTGCAGTACAGCGTCCACCTCTTCGAGCAGGCCACCATCGACCAGATGCTGGGGGGGCTGCGGGCGATCCTGCGCGAGCTGGTCGAGCGGCCGGAGTCGAAGCTGGCCGGGCTGCGCTCGCGCCTCTCCGAGTACGACCGCGAGTTCCTGGCGGCGCGGGCGCGGGAGGCGGCGCAGGCGCGGCAGGGGCGGATCAAGGTCGCCAGGCGGCGGGGCGTGAGCGGCGCGAAGACGGCGGGCGTGCGGGAGGTAGAGATAGGGGGGACGGAAATGGCGCAACAGGAGACGGTCGAGGGGTTTTACCTCTCGCCACTGCAGGAGCGCCTGTGGCTGCTGCAGAGGGGCCAGGCCCCCGTCCCTTCGCTCGCGCAGTGCGCCGTCACGCTTGCAGGGCCGCTCCGAACCGTCGCCCTGCGCGCGGCCCTCTCCACGGTCGTCGCGCGGCACGAAATCCTGCGCACGGACTTCCGACTGCTCGACGGCACGAGCCTGCGCGGGCAGGTCATCGCCGAGGAGCGCCCGCCCGCACTGGAGGAGTACGACGTGGCCGAGCCGGGGGAGGGGCGCGACCAGTTGGAGGCGCTGATGGCCGCGCACCGGCAGGCCGACCCCGCGCAGGCCGGCGACCCGCCGCTGCGTGCGGCGCTGGCGCGGCTGGCGCCCGAACGGCACGCGCTCGTCCTCTCCGTGCCGGCGCTCTGCGCCGACCGCGCGGGGCTCGACGCGCTCGTCGGCGAGGTCGCACGCGCTTACGGCGCGGCACTCCGCGGCGAAGAGTTGACCGACGAGCCGCTGCAATACGCCGACCTCGCCGAGTGGCAGAACGAGGCGAAGGCGGCGGCCGACGTGCGTCACTGGCGACAGTTCGATTACCAAGACCTGCGCGCGCACAAGCTGCCCTCGGAGGGGCATCCTCCCGCGCCGGGCTTCGAGCCGGCGGCGGTCGGCGCAGACATCCCGGCGGAGGTCTTCGAGGCCGTCGCATCGCTCGCGCGGCGCCACGACGCGACGGCCTCGGCCGTCCTCGGCGCCTGCTGGCAGGCGCTGCTCTGGCGTCTGACGGGGCAGACGGAGATCGTTGTCGGCCACGTCTTCGACGGCCGACACTACGAAGGGCTGAGCGACGCCATCGGACTCTTCGCGCGCTGCGTCCCGGTCGGAGCCCCCGTCGAAGCCGACGCGACGTTCGGGCAACTCCTCGGCGGGTGGAGCCGTTCGGCCCGCGAGGGCTTCGACAGGCAGGAGACGTTCAGTTGGGCCGAAGTGCTGGACGGCACCGGGCTGAGCCCGGAGGACTCCTTCTTCCCCTTCGCCTTTGAGTATGATGAGGCGCCCGGCCCGCGCGAGGCGGATGGCGTGGCCTTCAACGTCGCGCGCCGGCAGGTCTACGTCGAACGCTTCAAGGTTCAGCTCGTCTGCGAGGTGCGCGCCGGCCGGGCTTCGGCCGAGCTGCACTACGACGCGCGCCTCTTCGGCGCGGCGGACATGCGGCTCCTGCTCGGCCAATTCCTGCGCCTCGTCGAGAGCGCCGCCGCGCGGCCCGAGACGAGAGTTGACGAGTTGGACTTGCTCTCGCCCGACGAGCGGCGGAGGGTGCTCTTCGAGTTCAACGAGACGGCCGGCGATTATTCGACGCGGACGTGCCTGCACGAGCTGTTCGAGGCGCAGGCGGCGCGCACGCCCGACGCCGTGGCCGTCAGCGACGAAGGCGGCCGCCTGACCTACGCCGAACTCGACGGGCGGGCCTCGCGCCTCGCACGGCTCCTGCGCCGGCGCGGGGTCGGCCCCGAGTCGGTGGTCGGCGTGATGTTGGAGCGCTCGACGCAGGCGGTCGTGGCGCTGCTCGGCGTGCTCAAGGCCGGCGGCGCGTACCTGCCGCTCGACCCGGAGTACCCGGCCGAGCGGCTGTCGGAGATGGTCGGCGGGGCGGGCGCGCGCTTCGTGATTGCGGGGCCGGGGCTCGGGGCTATACTGCCGGAAGGCCGGGCCGAGGTGATATCGGTGGACGAAGCGGTTGAGGAGCGCGCGGAGGACGACGGCGGCGACGCGGCCCGGCCGGACGTGGCGGCCGTGCCCGACAACCTGGCCTACGTCATCTACACGTCGGGCTCGACGGGCCGGCCCAAAGGCGTGATGATCTCTCACGGCGCCATCTGCAACCGCCTGCTCTGGATGCAGCGACACTGGCCCCTCGCGGCCGACGACCGGCTGCTACAGAAGACCGCGCTCGGCTTCGACGCCTCGGTCTGGGAACTCTTCGTGCCCCTGATGGCGGGCGCCCAACTCGTCATGGCCCGGCCGGGCGCGCACCGCGATAGCCGCTACCTGGCCGACGCCGTGGTGGCGCACGAGATCACCACGTTACAGCTCGTGCCTTCGATGCTGCGCGTGATGCTCGACAACGATGACCTCGCCCGCTGCCGCAGCCTGCGGCGGGTCTATTGCGGCGGCGAGGAGCTGCCGGCCGATTCGGTCAGACGCTTCTTCGAGTGCTCGGACGCGGAGCTGCACAACCTCTACGGCCCGACCGAGGTCTCCATCGACGCGACCCACTGGCACTGCCGGCGCGGGGACGAACGGCCGCGCGTGCCCATCGGCCGGCCGCTCGACAACGTCCGCGTCTACGTGCTCGACCGACACCTGCGACCCGTGCCGACCGGCGCGGCCGGCGAGTTATACGTGGCCGGCGCGGGGCTCTCCCGCGGCTACCTGAACCGGCCCGACCTGACGGCCGAGCGTTTCATCCCCGACCCGTACTCCGCCGAACCGGGCGCACGCATGTACCGGACGGGCGACCTCTGCCGGCGCCTCCCGGCCGGCGAGCTGGAGTACCTGGGGCGCGCAGACAATCAGGTGAAGCTGAGGGGCTACCGGATCGAACTCGGCGAGGTGGAGGCGGCGCTGGCCGGCCACCCCGGCGTGCGCGAGGCGGCGGCCGCCGTCCGCGAGGACAGGCCGGGGAACCCGCAGCTGGTGGCCTACTTCGTACCGTCGCGCGAGCGCGCGCCGCAGCCCGAGGGGGTCTCACTCCAGCAGTTGCCGAACGGCCTGGAGGTCGCACACCTCAACCGGAACGAGACGGAGGTGAGCTACAAGGAGATTTTTGAAGACCTCAACTACCTGCGCCACGGCGTCACGCTCGAAGACGGCGCGTGCGTCTTCGACGTGGGGGCTAACATCGGCCTCTTCTCGCTCTTCGTCCAACAGGTCTGCCGCGGCGCGCGCGTCTTCGCCTTCGAGCCGGTGCCGGCCACGGCCGCCGTCCTGCGGGCCAACGTCGAACTCTACGGGCTCGACGTGGAGGTCTTCGAGTGCGGGCTGGCGGACGAGCCGGGGCGGGCGGTCTTCACCTTCTACCCGCGCATGTCGGGGATGTCGGGGCGGTACGCGGACGAGGGGGCGGACGCCGAGACCGTGCGCGCCTTCATGCGCAACCAGGACGAGCGGCTGACGGCCTACGCCGACGAGCTGCTGGAGGGCCGCTTCGAGCGTGAGTCGCACGAGTGCCGCCTGACGACGGTCTCCGAGGTCATCAGGGAGCACGGCGTCGAGCGCATCGACCTGCTCAAGGTGGACGTGGAGCGGAGCGAGCTGGACGTGCTCAGGGGCATCGCCGACGAAGACTGGGCGAAGGTCAGGCAGGTGGTGCTCGAAGTGCAGGACGAGGGCGGGCGGCTGGAGCAGGTCACGGGGCTGCTGGCCGGGCGCGGCTTCGCGGTGCAGGTCGAGCAGGACGCGCTCTTGAAGGACACGGGGATGTACAACGTCTACGCCGTGCGGCCGTCGGCCGGCGAGGGCCGGGAGGGCCGCGCGGAGCTGGGGCGGCGGTTGGAGGAGGGGAGGCTGGAGCTGGAGGCGCGGCGCGGCGTGTCGGCCGGCGAGTTGCGGCGCCACCTGCGGGGCCGCCTGCCGGACTACATGCTGCCGGCCCACTTCGTCGCCCTCCAATCCCTGCCCGTCACCCCCGGCGGCAAACTCGACCGCCGCGCGCTGCCCGCGCCGGAGGCGTCGGGGGCGCCGTCCGCGACGTTCGTCAAACCGCGCAACGTGCTCGAACTCAAGCTCGTGCAGATGTGGGAAGACCTGCTCGACACGCGCCCCATCGGCATCACCGACAACTTCTTCGAGCTGGGCGGCCACTCGCTGCTGACGATGCGGCTCATCGCGCAGATCGAGAAGACGTTCAACCGCACCTTCCCGCTCGCCACCCTCTTCCAGAACGGGACGGTGGAGCACCTCGCCGCCATGCTGCGCGACGGGGCCGGGGAGGAGCCCTGGACGCCCATCGTCGAACTCCAGCCGCACGGCGACAAGCGCCCCTTCTTCTGCGTCCACCCCATCGGCGGGCAGGTCGTCAACTACTACCTGCTCTCGCGCTACGTCGGCATCGACCGCCCCTTCTACGGCCTCCAGGCGCCGCTGCTCCACGAGGTCGGCGACGAGCTGATCCCCGTCGAGGAGTTCGCGCGGCAGTACATCGAGGCGGTGCGCGGCGTGCAGCCCGAGGGGCCGTACATGCTCGGCGGCTACTCCTTCGGCGGCGTCGTCGCCTTCGAGATGGCCGTGCAGCTCAGGAGGCAGGGGCAGGAGGTGTCGCTGCTCGCCATGCTCGACACCTACTCGCCGCTCTACACGCAGCTCATCCCGGAGGACGACCCCGCCGGGCAGTTGGCGAAGCTGGCCTGGGTCACCTCGCGCAAGAAGGGGCTCAAGCTGCAACTGCCCGTCGAGGAGATGCGCAAGCTCGACCCCGACGGGCAGCTCCAGTTCTTCATGCGGGAGATGAGGAAGTGGGACCTGCTGCCCTCCGAGGCCGAGGTCGAGTTCCTGCGCCGCTTCATGCGCGGCTTCACGGCGCGGCAGAAGGCGCTGCGCGTCTACCGGCCGCCCGTCTACCCCGGGCGCATCACCGTCTTCAAGTGCGAGGACGAGGAGCCGATCTTCTACGAGCCGCTGGAGCAGGCGGGCGTGGACGCGCACGACCCCGGCCTCGGCTGGGGCCCGCTCACCGCCGAGCCGGTGACGACGCTGCACATCCCGGGGAACCACGACCGGCTGATGGTCGAGCCGTTCGTCGGCGAGGTGGCGGCCGTGCTGCGCGGCTGCCTCGACCAGATCGACTCGGCACCGTTGGCCCGCGCCGCGGGGTAGGGCCTTCGCCCCGCGCCGGGAGCACCCTCTTCGCCGCCGCCGGCCGCCCGGCCCCGCGCGGCGACCACAGCCCTCTTAAGGGGTGAGTACGTTAAGGAGTGAGTCCGTATGAGACTGATTACGTTTCTGTTTAAATACTCGCGCGCGACGACCATCCTGGCCGTGATCATCGGCCTGGTCTGCGGCGCCGGCAACGCGGGGCTGGTGGCGGCGATCCACACGGCGCTGAGCGGCCCGGGGGCGCGCACCCCGGGGCTCGTGTTCAAGTTCGCCGCGCTGAGCCTCATCGTCCCGGGCTTCCGGCTCTTGTCCTCGATCCTGCTCACGTCGCTCTCGCAGCGCGGCATCTACGACATGCGGCGGCGGCTCTCGCGGCAGATCGCCCTCGCCCCGCTGCGCCAGATCGAGGAGTTCGGCTCGCACCGCATCATCGCCACGCTGACCGAGGACGTCTTCGTCATCACCAACACGCTGATCAAGATTCCCGTCCTCTGCATGCAGCTGGCCGTGGTCGTCGGCATCCTGGTCTACCTGGCGTGGCTGTCCTGGGCGGTGCTGCTGGCCGTGGTGGTCTTCATGGCGGTCGGCGCGCTCAGCTTCAAGCTGGCGGTCAACCGGGCGATGAAGTACCTCGTCACGGCGCGCGAGTACGCCGACACGCTGCTCGGCCACTTCCGCGCGCTGACCGACGGGGCGAAGGAGCTGAAGCTGCACCGCCGCCGCCGCACCACGTTCCTCGCGGACGTGATGGAGGAGGCGATGCGGGGGCTGCGCCGCAACAACGTGACGGGGACGAACACGATGTCGCTCTCCAGCAGCCTCTCGAACTTCCTCTTCTTCACGCTCCTCGGCCTGCTGCTCTTCGCCCTGCCGGCCTTCCAGCCGACCGACGACCGGCTGCTGACCGGCTACGTCCTCGCCATCTTCTACCTGCTCATCCCGTTCGAGGACCTGACCAGCCTCATCCCGGCCGTGGCGCGGGCCAACATCGCGATGGGCAAGGTCGAGTCGCTGGGCCTCTCGCTGATCGACGCCGCCAAGAAGGAGCCGGTGCTCGCGGACGCGCCCGAGCCGGGGCCGGAGTGGGAGAGCCTCGAACTCGTCGGGGTGACGCACACCTACCACCGCGAGCGCGAGAACACGACCTTCACGCTCGGCCCCATCGACCTCTCGTTCCGGCCCGGCGAGCTGACGTTCCTCGTCGGCGGCAACGGGAGCGGCAAGACGACGCTGGCCAAGCTCATCACCGGCCTCTACACGCCCGAGGGGGGCGAGATTCGCTTCAACGGCCGGCCCGTCACGGACGAGAACCGCGACGACTACCGGCAGTTCTTCTCGGTCGTCTTCTACGACTTCTTCCTCTTCGAGAAGCTGCTGGGGCTGGAGACGGGGGGCCTGGACGAGCGCGCCCGCGAGTACCTGGGGCAGCTCCAGCTCGACCACAAGGTGCAGGTCAAGGAGGGGGTGCTCTCGACCATCGACCTCTCGCAGGGGCAGCGCAAGCGCCTCGCCCTGCTGACGGCCTTCCTCGAAGACCGCCCCTTCTACATCTTCGACGAGTGGGCGGCCGACCAGGACCCGGTCTTCCGCGACGTCTTCTACCTGGAGCTGCTGCCGGAGCTGAAGGCGAGGGGCAAAACTGTCCTTGTCATCAGCCACGACGACCGTTACTATCATCTCGGCGACAGAGTCATCAAGCTGGATTACGGGAGGATCGAGTACGACCGCGTGCTCGCCCCGGAGGCCGAGCTGACGAATTCCGCCGAACCCGTCGCCTCCTAGCCGCGGCCCCGCCACCGCGGCCTTCAGTTCTTGCAAAACGCCCGCGCCGCCCGCCGGCCCCCGGCGGCGCACGACCCGCGCCGCCGGACCCCCGGGTCCGGCGGCCGACCCATCCTTTCGCCGACCTTCGAGGAGGAGCCGATGAGCAGAGACGAGAGAGAGGACACGACGATCTACAAGGTGGTGGTCAACCACGAGGAGCAGTACTCGATCTGGCCCGCCGACCGCGAGAACGCGCTCGGGTGGACGGACGCCGGCAAGCAGGGGACGAAGCAGGAGTGCCTCGCCTACATCGAG
>DASVQJ010000213.1:0-8137 GCA_036389235.1 Pyrinomonadaceae bacterium
CCTCGCGGGAGGCTCACCGCGGGCGCCTCGCGTGGCGACGACGAACGAGACGCCCACCGTTCACGCCGCTTCGGCGGCGCGCCAGAGGTACCAGCAGGCGACGCTCCGGTACGGCCGCCACCGCTCGGCGTGAGCCTCGAGCTCGGCCGCGCTCGGCAGCGTCGCCCTGCCGTACGTGACCGCGAAGCCCTTGCGAACACCCAGGTCGTCGACGGGCAGCACGTCGGGCCGCCCGAGGCGGAACATCAGGAGCATCTCCGCCGTCCAGCGGCCGATGCCGCGCACGCGCGTCAGACGCTCGACGATCTCCTCGTCACCCATGCGCTTCAGACGCGCGAGCGTCGGCACCGTGCCGTCGAGCGTCTTCGCCGCGAGGTCTTTGAGCGCCGCCGTCTTCGCGCCCGACAGACCCGCGCCGCGCAGTTCGTCATCCGGCGCTCCGAGCACGTCCCGCGGGCGCAGCCGCCCGCCGCCGAAGAGTTCGAGCAGGCGACGGTGAATCGCCTCCGCCGCGCTGCCGTGCAACTGCTGGAAGACGATGTTGCGCGCCAGGGCCTCGAAGGGGTTGTGCATGTGCCGCGTCTTCAACGCGAACGGCCCGGCACGCTTCATCAACCGCGCCAGCACCGGGTCCGCCTTCGCGAGGTGCCTCACCGCCGCGCCCGCGTCGTAACAGAGCCCGTCGCCTGTCTCTTCCACCTTTTTCTTCCCGGGACTCGCCATCAGATCAATCTCCGCCGCGACCGCGCGTCAAAAAAGTCTGGCCTCGATAGCGTGTTGTATGTTATACGTCGTTGCACGTTCGGCACAAGATTAATCTTAATCAAGGTGGGACTCATCATGTTGGACGACTCCGTCTCGGGCATCTACGCCGCGCGCGTCTCGACGAGGCTGGCGCGCCCGCTCCTGCTGTGGCGCGTGCCGGCCGGCTCCCCCTCGCCGGCCGAGGACTACGTCGAGGGCAGCATCGACTTAAACCGCGACCTCGTCAAGCACCCCTTCTACACCTTCTACGTGCGCGTGGACGGCGACTCGATGGTGCCCGCCATCCAGCCCGGCGCCCTGCTCGTCGTCGACCGCATGGCCGAGACGCGCGACGGCCACATCGTCCTCGCACGCATCGGCTCGGCCTTCCTCGTCAAGCGCCTCCACTTCGACGCCGACGAGCGCGTCTTCCTCCTCTCCGACAACGAAGCCTACGCCCCCATCGAGATCACCGAGGAGATGGACTTCGAGGTCTGGGGGCGCGTCCTCCACTCGATCCAGGATCACTGACGGCGCGGCGCGGTTCCGCGCTTGACGCGGGCGCGGGAATCGTCGTTAATGCGTGTCAAGCCCTACAGAATCGTCAGCACGCGGGCGCGCGCGTCGCCGCCGACGGCGCAGCATGAGCAGGAAGACCGCGCCCGCGGCGAGGCAGAGGGCGGCGAGGGGCACGGCCCAGCGGCGCCCGACCAATCCGACTAAAAGGGCGAACAGGAAGATCAACGTCCCGGGCGGGGCGAAGGCGAGAAAGCCTGCGAGCAGTATGGCGGCGATCCGCTTGGGACTCTTCATCGTCGGGCGGTCATCCTAGCACAAGGTTCGGGCGGGCTTCATCGTGAACAGCAGAGCGGCGAAGGCTTTGGGGCGTGCGGCCGCGTGGGCGGCGCTCGCCGCCCCCTGCATGCCGGTATGGCTCATCCTGCGGTACGGCGTGGATGTGCCTTACCTGGATCAGTGGAACATCGCGCCCTTCTTCGAGAAGTCCGCGCGCGGCACGCTGACCCTCGCAGACCTCTACGCGCAGCAGAACGAGTACAGGCAGTTCTTCCCGCAACTGCTCTTCGTCGGGCTGGGGAGGCTGACGGACTGGGACATCAGGTACGAGATGTTCGCGAGCCTCCTGCTCGCGTGCTTCGTCGCGTACGGCTTGTGGCGGCTGGGCGCGCGGACGTTCGACGATACGCCGCAGCGCGGGCTGCTCTTCCTGCCGGCGGCCCTTTTGAACTTCTCGGCGATACAGTACGACAACTGGCTGTTCGGCGTGCAGGTCGTCTACTTCGTGCCCGTCGCCTGCGTCGTCGCGGGGCTGCTCTTTGCGTACGACGAGAGAGTCGGGACGAAGGCGGCGGTCGTCGCCTGCGCGTGCCTGTCGGCGGTCAGCACGTTCTCTTCGGCGAACGGGCTCGTGGCGTGGCTCGTGCTTCCGCCGGCGCTCCTCGCGGCGCGGCCGGGGGCGCGCGCGGCGGCGCGGCGCTGGCTGACCCTCTGGTGCGTGGGGCTCGCGCTGTGCGCGGCCGTCTACTTTAAAGACTACCAGCGCCCCGGGTCGCACCCGGAGACTTCGGAGGCGCTCAGGCATCCGCTCGACGCGCTGGCCTACTTCGTGGCGTACCTCGGCGGGGCGCTCGCGGTGGGGCGCCGCCCGCTTTTGGTCGCGCTGGTCGTGGGCGCGTGCGCGCTGCTGCTCTACGCCCTGGCGTGCGCCTACCTGTTCAGGTTCGGGGATGAACGGGCGCTCGTCCGACGTTCGACGCCGTGGTTGATGCTCGGCGCGTACTCGCTCGTCACCGGGGCGCTCGTGACGGTCGGGCGCGTGGGCTTCGGCGTCGCCCACGCGACGACGACGAGGTACGTCGCCTTCTCGCTCTACCTGCTCGTGGCGCTCGTCTACCTGCTGCCGTGCGTCTTCGACGACGCGGCGCGGAGGAGGTATTTGACGGGGGGTCGTCTCGCACTGTTGAAGAGGCTCGGGGCGGCGGCGGCGGCGCTGCTCGTGCTGGGGCACGTCGTCATCTTCGCGCTCGTGGTGCGGCACAGCGCGCCCAACTGGCGCCACAGGCTGCTGCGCGCCAAGTCTTGCCTGGCCTTCATCAACGTCGCGCCGGAGGAGCCTTGCCTGGCGGACGCGCTCTACTACGACGCGCGCGTGCTGCGCGGGCGGGCCGAGTCGCTCGACCGCCTGGGCTACCTCCGCCCGCCGCTCGTCAGGGAACGGCGCGTGAGCGCCCTGGCGGCCGGCGAGGGTTGCGCGGACGGCTCCGCCAAATTCACCCCGGCGGAGGGCGGCGCGTACGTCGCCGAAGGCAGCGCGCGGCTGCCGCGCCGCGGGGGCGAGACGGCCGACGCCGTCGTGCTGGCCTACGGGACGGGGGAGGACGACCAGACGGTCTTCGCGCTGGCCGAAGTCGGCGCCGACTGGGCGCACAAAGACCCGCGTTGGCGCAGGACTTTTCCGCCGGGCGCGCTGCCCGCCGCGCCGCCGTTCAAACTCACGGCCTGGGCCTTCGACGCGGAAGCGGGTAAGGTGTACAGACTCTGCGAAGACCGGGCGGCGGACTCGGCCCGACCTTGAAGGTGTTCGGGACGGAACCACAGACTTATGTCCGAGGGCATCAGCGTCTTCTTCCCCGCGTACAACGACGAGGCGAGCATCGCCGGGCTGGTCACGGATGCGCTCGCGCTGCTCCCGGGCCTGACCGACGACTTCGAGGTGATCGTCGTCAACGACGGCAGCACGGACGGGACGGCGCGCGTGCTCGAAGAGCTGGCGCGCGGCGACCCGCGCGTCCGCGTCGTCGAGCACGAGGTCAACCGCGGGTACGGCGCCGCCCTGCGCACGGGCTTCGCCAGCGCGACCAAAGACCTCGTCTTCTACACCGACGGCGACGGGCAGTACGACGTGCGCGAGCTCCTTCTACTACGACCGCTGCTAGTAGAAGGGGTTGACATCGTCAACGGGTTTAAGGTACAACGCGCGGACGGTTGGCAGCGTAAGGCAATCGGGGCCGTGTACAACGGCCTGGCGCATCTTCTCTTCAGCATCCCAATCCGAGACGTTGACTGCGACTTCCGGCTGCTGAGACGCCGTGCGGT
The DNA here is from genome assembly GCA_036389235.1 of Pyrinomonadaceae bacterium. Taxonomy (GTDB): domain Bacteria; phylum Acidobacteriota; class Blastocatellia; order Pyrinomonadales; family Pyrinomonadaceae; genus QHXN01. The sequence goes on from DASVQJ010000213.1 coordinate 3,859, forward strand.
CGAGCGGGTCGAACTCGTCTCTTCGAGCGGCAGCATCTGCGTCGAGCTGGTGCACAAGCTGCACCGGTCGGGCTCCGTCTTCGCGGAGGTTCCCGTCCGGCACCGCCCGCGCGTCCACGGGCGGTCGCAGTTTTTAACGATCCGGCGTGTGTCGCGCACGGCGCTCGACCTTCTGTCGCTCTGGCTGAAGGTGGCCGCGCCCGGCCGCCGTCGACGCGGCGCGCGCGCGGCCGTGTGAGCTGTAAGACGTTTCTCCCCAGACGGTCTTCTACCAGACATGAACGAGCCATCATCCTTCGGAGAGTACAACGGGCGCTCCGCGCTCATCACCGGCGGGCTGGGTTTCATCGGCAGCAACCTCGCGCGGCGGCTGGTCGAGATCGGCGTCGAGGTCACGGTGCTCGACGCGCTCATGCCCGAGCAGGGCGGCAACCCCTTCAACCTGCGCGACCTCCTCGGCCGCGTCGAGATACACACGGCCGACATGCGCGACCCGAAGGTCGTCAACCACCTCGTCGGCGGCGTGGACTACATCTTCAACCTCGCGGGCAGCGTCAGCCACCTCGAATCGATGCAGCACCCGCTGCGCGACCTCGAACTGAACTGCGCCGCGCACGTCGCGCTGCTGGAGGCGTGCCGCAACTTCAACCCGCACGTCAAGATCGTCTTCACGAGCACCCGGCAGGTCTACGGGAAGCCGGTCTACCTGCCGCTCGACGAGCAGCACCGCGTCGCGCCGCTCGACGTCAACGGCATCAACAAGCTCGCCGCGGAGCACTACCACCTGCTCTACCAGCGCGTCTACGGCACGCGCACCGTCTGCCTGCGCCTGACGAACACGTACGGCCCGCGCCAGCTCATCCACCACAACCGGCAGGGCTTCATCGCGTGGTTCATCCGGCAGGCCGTCGAGGGCGGCGTCATCGAGCTCTACGGCGAGGGGCGCCAGCGGCGCGACATGAACTACGTGGACGACGTGGTCGAGGCGCTCCTGCTCGCGGGCGCGAGCGAGTCGGCGGAGGGCGAGGTCTACAACCTCGGCGGCGGCGAGCCGGTCTCCCTGGCCGAGCTGGCCGAAGAGCTGATCGCGCTCACGGGCCGCGGCACGGTGCGCTCGGTGCCCTTCCCGCCGGAGCGGCAGTTGATCGACGTGGGCAACACGCATTCGAGCTTCGCCAAGATCGAGTCCGCGCTCGGCTGGCGGCCTACGACGCCGCTGCGCGAGGGCCTGCGCCGCACGGTCGAGTTCTACGAGCGGCACCGCGCACACTACCTGAAACCCGATGCCGGTCAGTTTTCTCGATCTCAGAAGACAGCATGAGGAGGTCGGGGATGAGGTGCGCGCCGCCGTCGAGCGGGTTCTAAGCGGCGGCGCCTACATCCTCGGCCGCGAGGTCGAAGCCTTCGAGCGGGAGTGGGCGCGCTTCTGCGGCGCCGCGGCTGCGGCGGGCGTCGCCAACGGCACCGACGCCCTCGCCCTCGCGCTCGTCGCGTCGGGCGCCGTGCGGCCGGGGAGGCGCGACGAGGTCATCACCGCGCCGCTCACCGCCGGCTACACCGGGCTCGGCATCCGGAACGCGGGCGGCATCCCCGTCTTCTCAGACATCAACCCCGAGACCTTTACCCTCGACCCGCGCGGGCTCGAACGCGCGCTGACGCCGCGGACGCGCGCCGTCGTCCCCGTGCACCTCTACGGGCGTCTGGCGGAGATGGAGGCCGTGTGTGACTTCGCGGCGCGGCGCGGGCTCGTCGTCGTGGAGGACGCCGCGCAGGCGCACGGCGCGCGCCGGGGGCGCAGGCGCGCGGGCGCGTGGGGTCAGGCCGCGGCCTTCAGCTTCTACCCGACGAAGAACCTCGGCGCCTACGGCGACGGCGGCGCCGTCACGTCGGCCGACGCGGGGTTGATCGAGCGCGTGAAGGAGTTGAGGCAGGGCGGCCACCCTTCGGCGATGAGCGCGGGGGTCGCGGGGCGCAACTCGCGCCTCGACGAGCTACAGGCGGCGGCGCTGCGCGTCAAGCTCAAACGTCTCGACGCGTGGAACCGGAGGCGCCGGCAACTGGCGGGCACGTACCGGCGCCTGCTCTCGCGCGGCGTCAAACGACTCACGCTCCCCTCCGCGGGCGCGGAGGCCAGCTCGCACGTCTTCCACCTCTACGTCGTCCGACACCCCGAGCGCGAACGCCTGCGCGCGCACCTCGCCGCGCGCGGCGTCGAGACCCTGATTCACTACCCCGCGCCGCTCCACCGACAGCCGCTCTTCCGCCGCCGCGCGCAGCCCGCGCTCCCCGCGGCCGAACGTCTGACAAACGAAATCCTCTCGCTCCCCCTCTACCCGCAGCTCCGCGACGAAGAGCTGCGCGCCGTCGCCGACGCCGTCCTCGAATTTGAATAGGATGGTCATGGCGGTCAGAACCGCCCGCGGTAGCGGGTGGGCCTTTGCTAACGGGTCGTGCCGTATCACAAAGGCCCGCCCGCTACCGCGGGCGGTTCTGACCCGGCTTCTCCGCCACACAAATAGCGGAGAGGCCGGCGGGCAGTTTGGCGTCGGGGCGTTTGAGCAGACTTGCTTCGGCCTTGAGGGCGGAGGCGAGCGCGCGGTTGAGCCGTTCGGAGCCGGGCGGCTTCACGTCGGAGCCCGGGTCGGCGAGGCCGAGTCGCTTGAGCACGAGCCTTCTGACGGCCGCCGCGGGCAGGAGCAGGCTGTTGGCGTAGGTCGCGCGGCGCACGCGGAAGCCCGCGCGCGTCATCCGTTCGACCAACTGCCCGAGCGTGTAACGCCGCTGCGTGTTCAGGGCCTCGTCGTGGCCGCTGCGCATCCACTCGTAGGCGGCGGCGCGCGCGAAGGCGACGCCGCCGGGGCGCAGCACGCGGAACATCTCGCGCATCGCCAGCTCGTCCGAGCCCTCGCCCGGCAGTTGCACCAGCACGTCGAAGCTCGTCACGAGGTCGAAGGTCTCGTCCGCGAACGGGAGGGCCGTGACCGACGCCCGCGCCACGTCCCGCAGGCCGCGGCTGCGGCAGAAGTCGAGCCCGTCGGCCGAGAGGTCGATGCCCGCGACGCGCCCGCCGCCCGCGTAGCGTTCGAGCCACGTCAACATCCCGCCCGTCCCGCACCCCGCGTCGAGCACGTCCCGCCTCCGCCCCGGCGGGCAGACGGGGTCGAGCACGGCGCGCGTCACCTCGCGCATCCCCACGAACCACCAGAGGCTCTCCTCCAGCGCGTACAAGTCGGCGTAGTCCTGTGCCCGCAAACCTTGATCCTTCGTCGAACGAATGATGTTAAGACCGCACGCCAACATACCATCACGAGCCCCGCGTTGTAACATGGGGCGATGTCGATTCACGTCGGGACTTCCGGGTGGAGCTACGGGCATTGGGAGGGCGTGCTCTACCCCCCGGGGCTTGAGCCGCGCGAGCGCCTGGGGTTCTACACGCGCGCGTTCGGGACGGTCGAGGTCAACAGCACTTTCTACCGCTGGCCGCGCGCGGCGTCGTTCGCGCGCTGGCGTGGCGTGTCGCCGGAGGGGTTCGTGTGGACGTTGAAGGCGCCGCGCTCGATGACGCACTCGGCGCGGCTCTACGCGCCGGAGCGCTGGCTGGGCGGGGTCTGCAAGGGGCTCGAACGTCTGGGGCCGAAGCTCGGCGTGCTGCTCGTGCAGTTGCCGCCGGGCCTCTCTTTAGACCTCGCGCGGCTCGGCTACTTCCTCTCCGTCGTGCCGCGGCACCTGCGCGTCGCGGTCGAGTTCCGCCACGAGAGCTGGCACCGCGAAGAGGTCTTCCGCCTGCTCGAACGCCGGGGCGCGGCCTACTGCGTGACGAGCGGCGCGCGGCTGCCGTGCGTGCTGCGCGCGACGGCGCCGTTCGTCTACGTGCGCCTGCACGGCCCCGACCGCGAGCACCTCTACGCGGGCTCGTACCCGGACGAAGACGTGCGCTGGTGGGCCGCGCGCATACGCGAGTGGGCCGCCGCGGGGCGCGACGTGTACGCCTACTTCAACAACGACGGCGGCGGCAACGCCGTGCGCAACGCCGCGACGCTGAAGTGGATGCTCGGCGTGTGACTGAGAGGGAGTTAACTGAAGGCCGCGCGTCAAGCGCCGCGTCAGCGGCGCATGAGTTTAGCCCGGCCTTTCAAGGCCGGGTTGAGGTCGAGCACAACAACGCCGCGTCGCGTCAGCGACGCCTGAGCCGAACCGCCACGTCCAGGCGTCGCTGACGCGACGCGCGGGATGTTGATTCCACCTCAACCCGGCCTTGAAAGGCCGGGCTAAACTCAAC
>DASVQJ010000214.1:0-14936 GCA_036389235.1 Pyrinomonadaceae bacterium
GCTGGTGACGAGCGACGTGCCCGGCGTCGCCATGCTTTCACAACCTCTGGACTTGGGCGGCGTGCCGATTCACCGCCCCGGCACCCTCATCGGCAAGGCGCTTGAGCCCCTGGCGAGCGGCACCGGCGAAATCCTCGTCCTGCTCAGCCTCCAGTGAGGGGCGGCAGAATTGGCACCGTAGAAAGAAAGAGGAACCGCAATGAACGGACTTAAGCGATTGGGGGGCGCCTGGTCAACGCCGCGGTGCGTGGCCGTGCTCGCGTTCGCCCTACTCATCATCGTGTCTCACCCCGGCGAGGCCAGAGCGGCCGTCGCCGCGCCGACGGGCCTGGCCGTCGCCTCAAGTTCCGGCACGCAGATCAGCGTGAGCTGGACGGCGTCCGCCGGCGCGGCGCGCTACCAGGTCGAGCGCGCGCCTAAGGCCGCCGGCCCTTACACCGTGGTCGGCAACCCGACGACGAACAGCTACGCCGACGGGGACGTCACCCCGGGCGTCACCTACATCTACCGCGTGCGCGCCGTGGACTCGGGCGGCGCCCTCTCCACCTACAGCAACATCGTGGTGGCGACGGCCGTGACCTACACCGACCCGACGATCACGCCCGGCGTGACGCCGCTCAAGGCCGTGCACATGACGGAGCTGCGGGAGACCATCAACTCCGTCCGGAGGGCGGCCGCCCTCCCCGACGCCAGCTGGACCGACCCCAGCCTGGCCGGCGCCACCGTGCGCGCCGTGCACTTGCAGGAGTTGCGCAGTTCGCTCAACCAGGCGCTCACGGCGCTCAACGCCCCGGCGCCGACCTACACCGACCCGACGCTCACGCCGGGCGCCACGACCATCAAGGCGGTTCACATCGACGAGCTGCGCCGCTACACGGCCAGCGCTAACACGACCTACGTGCCGCCCCCGGGCGAGAACGACCTCACGACCGCCGCGTGTCCCGCGCCGCAGGGCTGGCCCGGGAGCACGAACACGGTGGTGGCGAACGTCGTCGCCATCGACCAGGCGCTGGTCTTCAACCGCCTCGGGGCGATAAACCCGAACGGGATGATCTTCGCGCTGGAGCGCGACGTGGTGGCGGTCGACGGCACGACGCCCGGCCCCGGCAACGCGATGCTGCGCCCGGGCAAGCGCCCGCGCCCGCTCACGCTGCGCGTCAACGTCGGGCAGAAGTTGCAGATCAACTTTAAGAACTGGCTCGCCAACACCGCGCGGAACGACCAGCCGCACACGCGCTCGGCCGGCGTCCACGTCGCCGGCCTCCAGCTCGTCAACGGCATCTCCGACGACGGCTCGAACGTCGGCCAGAACGCGAGCAGCCTCGTGAGCCCCGGCGGCTCGGCCACCTACACGCTCTACGCCGAGCGCGAGGGCAACCACCTGCTCTACTCCTCCGCGGCCACGACGGGCGGCGAGGGCAACGGCGGCACCATCGCCGCGGGCCTCTTCGGCTCGGTCAACGTCGAGCCGAGGGGCGCCGAGTGGTACCGCAGCCAGGTCACCGCGGCCGAGATGCGTTACGCCACCAAGCTCAACACCGCCAACAACACGCTCATCACGACGACCGGCGGGCAGCCCGTCATCTGCTACGACGCGGTCTACCCCGCGGGCCATCCGCGCCAGGGCGAGCCCGTGCTGCGGATAGTGCAGGGCACCGAGATCGTCCACTCCGACCTGAACGCCATCATCACGGGGCCGGGCCACGGCCGCTTCCCGGCCGGCACCTACCGCCCGAACGCCGTCGAGCCCGACCGCGACCAGCCCTTCCGCGAGTTCACCGTCGTCTACCACGACGAGGTCGAGGTCGTGCAGGCGTTCAACGAGTTCTACGAAGACCCCGTCCTCGGCCACACGCTCCACAGCGTCCGCGACAAGTTCGCCATCAACTACGGCAGCGGCGGCATCGGCTCCGAGATTCTCGCCAACCGCCTCGGCGTCGGCCCGATGAAGGACTGCACCGAGTGTAAGTATGAAGAGTTTTTCCTGACCGCGTGGGCGGTCGGCGACCCGGCGCAGCTCGTGGACGTGCCGGCCGACGCCAAGAAACCCGACGGCACCCTGAAGACCGGCGGGAAGGCGACGAAGGTTCTTTACCCGGACGACCCTTCGAACGTGCACCACAGCTACATCGGCGACCACGTCAAGATGCGCGTCGTCCACGCCGGGCCGAAGGAGCACCACATCCACCACCTGCACGCGCACCAGTGGCTCCGCACGCCCGACGACGACAACTCGTCCTACTTAGACAGCCAGGCCCTCGGGCCGGGCTACTCGTTCACCACCGAGATCGCGCACGGCGGCTCCGGTAATCGTAACCAGACCGTGGGCGACTCGATCTTCCACTGCCACTTCTACCCGCACTTCGCGCAGGGCATGTGGGAGCTCTGGCGCACGCACGACGTGTTCGAGGCGGGCACCGTGACGGACGTTGACGGCCGCGTCGTGTCTGGCGCGCGCGCCCTGCCCGACGGCGAGGTCGCGGGCGGCACGCCCATCCCGGGCCTCGTCCCCGTGCCCACCATCGCCATGGCCCCGATGCCCGAGGCGCAGGTCTCCATCGCGAACGGGCAGGCGGTCATCTCGGGCGCGGGCAACCCCGGCTACCCCTTCTTCGTCCCGGGCGTGGCCGGCCACAGGCCGCCGCACCCGCCGCTCGACACGGTTGACGACGGCGGCCTGCCGCGCCACGTCATCACGGGCGGCACGACGCACCACGTCGAGAACCGCCTCGACTTCAGCAAGGAGCTGATCACCGCCGTCGCCGAGCAGCGCCAGGAGACCGGCACGGCCGTCGAAGTGGCCGCGATGAAATACCACGGCGTGCGCGTCCACCCGAGCTTCACGCCCGACGGCGCGGCTGCCAACTACATCCTCAACGGCCTGCCGCGGAAGACCACGGCGAACCCGTTGGGCTCTCAGCCCGGCTCGCCCTTCGCGGACCCGTGCATCGACGATAACGGCGCCGCGGCGGGCACGCCGCGCACTTACAAGGCCGCGCTCTTGCAGCTCGACCTCAAGATCAACAAGGCCGGCTGGCACGTCCCGCAGGCGCGCATCCTGACGCTCTGGGGCGACGTCGAGGCGACGAAGCTCGGCCAGCGCCCGCCCGAGCCCTTCTTCTTCCGGGCGAACACGAACGACTGCATCACCTTCCACCACACGGTGCTGGCGCCGAACGTGTACGAGCTGGACGACTTCCAGGTGCGCACCCCGACCGACGTCATGGGGCAGCACATCCACCTCGTGAAGTTCGACGTCACCTCGTCGGACGGCGCGGGCAACGGCTGGAACTACGAGGACGGCACCTTCGCACCCGACGAAGTCATCGAGCGCATTAAGGCCATCCGCAAGCAGAACGGCTGCGGCACGTCCGAGGCGCGCGACGGCACGTTCACCTGTCCCGTGGCGAGGGCGCACCCGACGCTCGGCGTCCTCGGCGCGCAGACGACCGTCCAGCGCTGGTACGCCGACGACACGCTCAACAACAACGGCAAGGACCGGACGCTGCGCACGGTCTTCACGCACGACCACTTCGGCCCCTCGACGCACCAGCAGACCGGCCTCTACGGCGGCCTCGTGGTCGAGCCGAAGGGCTCGCAGTGGGTTAACCAGGACACGGGCGTCCCCTTCGGCGGTGCGGGCGTCGCGCCGCGCACCGACGGCGGCCCGACGACGTGGCGCGCTAACATCATCCCCGCGGACTCTACGAAGAGCTACCGCGAGTTCCTGCTTGAGTTCGCGGACTACCAGCTCGCGTACGAGGCCGGCGGCGGCATCGACGGCGTGGGCAAGCCCGTCCCCGACCCGGCGCGCGCCATCGCGCCGCCCGTCAAGGACGAGGTCGGCCTGCCGTTCATCGTGCAGAAGCCGCAGGTCTGCCCGGGCGGCGTGCCGCTGCCGTGCCCCGAGGCGGTCTCGGCCGCCGACCCCGGCACGATGTCGGTCAACTACCGCAACGAGCCGGTGGCGCTGCGCGTCCGCGACCCGCAGACGAACACGCAGGCCGCGGGCGAGGCGGGAGACCTCTCGCACGTCTACCGGTCGGACGTGGTGCGCTCCGACGCGCGCCTGAACTCGCAGCCCACCTTCTACCCGGCGCTGACGCCGGACATGCAGGCGGGCGACCCGTTCACGCCGCTGCTCAGGGCGTACGAGAACGACCCCGTCCAGATACGCATCCTCGTCGGCGCGCACGAGGAGGGGCACAACTTCGAGGTGCAGGGCGTCAAGTGGAAGTTCGAGCCCGGCACTCCGGAAGACCCGAACACGGTCAACAACTCGGGTTATCGCAGCAACCAGATGATGGGCATCAGCGAGCACTACGAGTTCGTCGTGCCGCGCCTGCCGCGCAAGTACGACGGCAAGTGGGCCGACTACCTCTACAAGCCCGGCGCGAGCGTGGACGACCAGTGGAACGGCCTCTGGGGTCTGATGCGCGTCTTCGTGCAGCGCAAGGCCGACCTGGCCGAGCTGCCGAACAACCAGAAGAAGAACACGCTCGCCTTCAGCAACGCGGGCGACTTCAACGGCGTCTGCCCGAAGAACGCCCCCGCCCAGCCCTTCAACGTCTCGGCGGTGAGGGCCAGGGACGTGCTGACCGAGGGCACGCTCGTCTACAACGGCCGCGCCGACAACGGCGGCCAGCTCCACGACCCGACGGCCATCATGTTCGTCCGCACGGACGACATCGACCCGGCGACGGGCAAGCTCAAGGCGGGCGTCCCGCGCGAGCCGCTGGTGCTCCGCGCGAAGGCGGGCGACTGCATCAACGTGACTCTCAACAACCGGCTGCCGGTGACGCCGTTCGACCTCGACGGCTTCAACACGATGCCGATGATCGTCGAGCAGTTCAACGCCAACCAGGTCAAGCCCTCGTCGGAGGTGGGCCTGCACCCGCAGCTCCTCTTCCACGACGTGACCCGCAGCTCGGGCCTCAACGTCGGCTTCAACCCCGTGCAGACGGTCAAGCCCGGCGCCAGCACCACCTACCAGTGGTACGCCGGCGACGTGACGGCCGACTACGCGACGGACGCCGGCGTCGCGACCGCCATCGAGTTCGGGGCGACGGGGCTCACGTCCTCCGACCCGATCAAGCACTCGAACAAGGGCGCGTTCGGCTCGCTCATCATCGAGCCGGCCGGGTCGAACTGGACCGAGGACACGGCCTCGCGCGCGCAGGCGACCGTGACCGACCCGAACGGCAGGACGTTCCGCGAGTTCGTCCTCATGCTGCAGAACGACGTTAACCTCCGCCGCGGCACGGGCGACGGCACCGCGCTGCCGAACATCGCGGGCGAGGAAGACTCGGAGGACTCCGGGCACAAGGCGGTCAACTACCGCACGGAGCCGCTCTGGAAGCGCATGGGCTTCGACCCTGACGCCCCGCTGACGGGCGAGCCGGAGCCGGGCGAGCCGACCGACCCGCGGACGCCGACGCGCGACTACGACTTCACGAACGTGCTGTCGAACTCGCAGGTCGGCGGCCTCGACCCCGCGACGCCGGTCTTCACGGCGCAGGCGGGACAGGACGTTCGCGTCCGTCTGTTGCACCCCGCCGGCCACGCGCGCAACAACGTGTTCATGCTCCACGGGCACATCTGGGAGGAGGAGCCCTACGTCAACAACTCGACCGCGCTCGGCTCCAACCCGCTCTCCGAGTGGAAGGGGGCGCAGTACGGGGTCGGGCCGGGCAGCCACTTCGACTTCCTCCTGAAGCACGGGGCGGGCGGGGCGTTCCGCGTCCCAGGTGATTACCTCTACCGCACGTTCCAGTCCTTCCAGTTCGACGGAGGCATCTGGGGCATCTTCCGCGTCACCCCGTAGGGGCCAGCGGCGGAGAACGTGTGCCGAATGAGGAAGGGCGGGAAGACATTTCCCGCCCTTCCTCATTTTCGTCTGAAACGGGTTCTTATGTGATAAAGCAGGCGCCCCCGGCGATACGCTTTTTTGACAATTTTGCGGAGGCTGAATTAACCTCCGCCTTCCTTACGGCCCGCGTCGGCTTTTCAGCTCATTTCCCATTAATCAATTCTGAGAGGTTTTAGTTTGAAGCAGAAAGTGTAGTTGCCCCGCCCCCGGCCCCCGCGCGAAGCCCGTCTGCCACGCGTCGAACACCCACCTGACCTTTCCCCTGACCCCGGAATGTCCCCGGGCCGACAGAAGCTAACACCAAAACATTCTTAAGGCGGCCGTCCGCCGCGAGAGGCTTCGTGTGTCGCCGCAGGCTGTCGGCACGGCGCCCTCGGGGTTGCCCGACGCGCGCGGGCAGACGACGCGCTACGAGTACGACGCGCGGGGCCGCCGCACGCGCACCGTCTTCCCCGACGGCACCTCGGAGGCGACGGCCTACGACGCGCTCGGCCGGCTGGCGAGCCAGACCCCCGACCCGTCGGCGGGCGAGCCGGCCGTCAGCTACACCTACACGGCGGCGGGCCTGCGCGCGTCGATGACCGACGCGACGGGCACGACCGCCTACACCTACGACGACCGCGACCGCCTGCTCACGAAGCAGACGCCGCAGGGGACTCTGACCTACACCTACGACGCGGCCGGCAGGCTGCTGACCGCGCGCTCCTCGAACGTCGAGGGCGTGAGCGTCGCCTACGCCTACGACGCGGCGGGCCGTCTCTCGTCCGTCACCGACAGGCGGCTCGGCGGCACGACCGCTTACGACTACGACCCCGCCGGCAACCTTGAGGGCACCACCTACCCGAACCAGGTGCGCACGTCCTACTCCTACGACGGCGACGGCAACCGCGTCTCGAAGACCGAGGGCGGCGTCACCACCCGCTACCTCGTCGACACGAACAACCCGACCGGCCACGCGCAGGTCGTCGAGGAGTCCGTCGGCGGCGCCGTCGTCCGCCGGTACACCTACGGCCTCGACCTCATCAGCCAGCGGCAGCTCGTCGGCGGCGCGTGGGGCACGAGCTTCTACGGCTACGACGGCCACGGCAGCGTCCGCTACCTGACGGACTCTTCGGGTGCCGTCACCGACACCTACGACTACGACGCGTTCGGCAACCTCGTCGCCCGCACGGGCTCGACGCCGAACGACTACCTCTTCGCGGGCGAGCAGTTCGACCCGAACGTCGGCTTATACTACCTGCGCGCGCGCTACCTGAACCCGGCCGCGGGCCGGTTCCAGACGGCCGACACTTACGAGGGCGTCCGCAACGACCCGCCCTCGCTGCACAGGTACCTCTACGCGAACGCCGACCCGGTCAACAAGCTCGACCCGAGCGGCAAGTTCACGGTGATCGAGTTGGAGGCCGCCCAGACCGTCCGCGCCACGCTGGCGGAGACTCAGTCCGACATCGGCTTCGCCATCTTCGACCAGCTCTCGGGCAGCCGCGATGACGAGGACGGCCTCGGCAACGGCATCAAGAGTCTGTTCTTCGGCTCGGCCTTCCGCGGGTTCTTCGCCGGGTTACAGATCATCGGCGGCGTGGGCGCGCGCATCGCCTCGCGCAGCGCGCGCGCAGCAACCCGGCCTCTTTCTACAGCTACAAGGACTTGACGAAGGCGATTGCTACGGCGCAGCCGGTCGACAGGCTGCGCGGCTTCCATGCCCATCACCTGGTGGCGAGGCGGTTCTCCCACCTGATCGGCGTTCACGAGGATGACATCATCGCCGTCGCCCTCTCGCCCAGGTTGCACAATAACGTCGGCGGCATGGGCGTCCACATCGACTCCCTGATTAACAACGTCCTCAGGCGCATCGGGGCCGTCCGGCACCAGGAGACGCTTGGGCAGGTCTGGATCGCCCACCGGGAGGTCTATCACGACATCGGGTATCCCGAGTGGGCGGACGCGATCTACGACGCCTACTTCAGCAAGAGAGGCGTGCCTTACAGCTGAACGTGGAGAAATCCCGCACCTGATTTAAGCGAAGACGGGCGGCGTGCGCTCCGGCTCGGCGAGGAACAGCTGGCAAGCTTCGGCCGGCTCCTCGCCCGGCCGGACGCGCGCGGCGGCTATGCGGGCAACGGGGGCTATCACTTTGGGGGTAATCTCCTCACCCAGCCCGTCGAAGCCGCATTTTGCCTAACGAAAGTTAAAGCGTCCTTCACCAAATAGTTTTTGGAGTGCCACGCCGTCAGCGGACACTGCATACGATATGTCGGCTCTGCATGTGGGGTATCGCTCGGCTATGCCGACACGAGCGAGCTTCTCAAGATGTGATGGTCGTTCCAGACGGTGGCTGAGAGCGCCCCCGACGGACATCTGGGGCGCGCGCCTGCGTCCGCGGGAATACTTCGGGGATCGTTTCTGGAGTCTTACATCTTTCTCTCGATGGTTCCCATTTTGTTAGCGTAGTGGAGTCATGTTTATATATTTAAGACATTTTTTCCATTTTATGATGAATAAGATAGTTGTCTCATGTTTCACATCAATCGTGAGTTGTGGCCGTCCGCCGACTCCCGGGTAAACTAACTTGAGGGCAACCAGACGTCGCACCCGACGCACTTATCTCCAAGCTTCCGCCGAGGGCGTCGGTCGGGTCATTGAAGTCTTGCACAGTTCCCTGCCAAAGTTCATCCTGCGCTTGTACAAGAACTTAATTTCCCTATCAACTCCGTGCGCGGGCTCTGTTACTGTCCTGCCTCGGAATCCAATAGCCGCAGGCGGTTGTGCTATTCACATGGGCGGCCCTGCTGGTCAGTTCCCACCTCCTTGCCGTGAAACATCGATCTCGGTAATGCAGCTTAGAGAGGCTGATTGAGGGGTATCTGCTGACACAAGCGCTTGGGACGATGCTTCGTCAGAGGGTTAATGAGACGTCGGGGTAGCTGGACGAACCCGGCACCACTTAAACCGTGGTCATGCGCTGTGGCTAAGACCGACGAGTTGTTGGAGGCGGATTCTCTGGACGCCAGGCACCTCTTTTCCAAGGAATTAGTGACGGACGATGACCTCACAGAGATTATGCCGGCGGTAGACCAAATTACGCTCACACAGCATAAAATCGCCAAGAGAAAAGAGCGTGAGTAGATGTAGATGATGACAATATAAGGTTTTATCACCTCAATCGTGAAGAGCAATTCCCCACGACAGGTCTGGAATAGAGTCTAATTCCCGCCCACGCAATGAACTTTAGCATTGAATTAGACTACAATTAATGGTACAAACCCCCATTATGGTCACAGAGTTGACATCTGTCGATACTCCTTTCTTCATCAGCCCCAGTCCGACTTCCCTCTACCTGACGGCGAGCCTGCAGGCCACGCTCGCGAAAGTCCGGTTCGCGCTGAACAAGCGGCAGGGACTCTCGACGATCCTCGGCGATGTCGGACTTGGCAAATCCTCCATCCTCCGCTACCTCTATGCCGAGTACGCCGCCCACGAGACCGTCACCACCACGCTCGTACCGACCCCGACATTTCCCTCGGAATTCGCTATGCTCAAGTCGATCTGCCTCGACTTCGGACTCGCGCCGCGCCGGTCACTCACCGCCCAACTTGAGGAGCTTAACTCCTTCCTCGTCGAGCAGTACCAGGCCGGGCGCCTCGTCGTCCTATTCGTTGACGAGGCGCAAAAGCTGAAGTTTAAGGAGTTAGAGCTTGTGCGGGCCTTCCTCAACTTCGAAACGGATCGGCACAAGCTGTTGCAGCTCGTGTTGGCCGGGCAACTTGAGCTGAAGGATCGGCTGCAACTCGACAGCTACAAGGCGATCAAGAGCCGTGTCTTCACCTCCAGCCTGCTCTCACCGCTCACGCTCCAAGAGACGGTCGAAATGCTCGCCTACCGCTGCAATTTCGCGCAAATCCAGAATCCTTTCCCTCTTCCTTCCGTCGAGCGAATTTACGAATTGACCGGGGGCGTGCCCCGCGCCGTCCTCACGCTGGCGGCCCTCTGCTACGAAATGATGGGGATGATGGGCGCTTCGGAAGTTGACGTTGACCTCGTCGAGTCCGCCGCCTCGGAGGGCTTATGAGCGGCGGCCAGCGCAAGCGCGTGACCTTCGCCGACCTCGTGACGGCGCGCCTCCCTTCTACCCCGTCGCAGGCACCCGGTGCGCCGCCGCCTGATACAGATACGACCGGCCGGAACGAGATCCCTCAGACTACCCCCGAAACGGCGTCGGAACCTACGGCACCAATAGAAATAGTCCACGGCGAGAGCGACCCCGGGGCCAATACTTCTTCTCCTTCTTCGGGCGCGGATTTCCACCTCGCCCCTGTTCTAAAGCCCGTGATAGAAGCTCCTTCTGAAGGGGAGATTCCAAGCAAGTCGCCAGACGGCAGTCAGTCGCCTGATGGCAGTCAGTCGTCACCCGACAGTCAGTCGCCAAACGTCCGCCGGACGTTTCGACCGGCAGGTGCCAGTCAAACCGACAGTCAGCCGCCTGACGGCAGCCAGTCGCAGTCCGACAGCCTGCCGTCAGGCGACCGGCAGCCCTTGAGGGAAATAAAGGGATACCTTAGACTCGCGAATACGGTGGTCGACAGCCTCCTGCCCACACTTGACGTTTATGAGCAGGCCGTCTTCATACAGCTCTACCGGCTGGCACATGGATTCGGTAACTTCAGTTGTAAGGTAAGTTTACCCGCGCTACAGGCTCGTACGGGGGTCAAAGCCACCAGTCTGAAACAGGCGATCGCTCGCCTCCAGGCGCGAGGTATCGTCGAAAAAATTTCTGCCGAAATTGGGTTCGGGCGAGAGCAGGGAATCACATATTGGGTGTCGCCAGACGGCAGGCAGACGTATGGCGACTGGCAGACGCAGGGCGGCAGTCAGCCGCGTGACGACGACAATAAAAGAAAAGAATATTCTAAAGAAACTAAATTAAAGGGAGGGCTCACGCCCGAACAGATCAAGGCGTGCCCCGACTGTGGCGGCGTGGGCATGTGGTATCCGGAAGGGCCGGGGAGGGGAGTCGCCCGTTGCTACCACCCTTCCTTGAAAGCAAAGTGATGATTCGTAATTTGATCGTAAATCAGAGCGCCGTGCGCGCACAGAAGGTTACGAGCAAGGGTAAGGGGAACTGACTACGATGGCCCGCGCTGTTTTCGATGAAGAGGTGACGGCGGCAATCAAAGTCGCTCAAGAAGCTGCGCGCACCGGCGAGACCGCAACCATCAATGTCGAAGGCCGGGAGCGGACGATAAGGCGGCCCTTCCCGTCACCCGGCGACTGGCGCGACGTGTGGATCTATTTCCTCATGATCGACCGCTTCAATAATCCGGAAGCACAGCCGAAGCATACGTGGAACCGGAGGTATGATTTCCGCCAGGGAGGAACATTCGAGGGTGTGCGCCGCCGACTCGGCTACCTTGAGTCGCTCGGCGTGGGGGCCTTGTGGATCTCGCCGGTCTTCCAATCCCCGAAAAGCGACTGGCCGTGGACCTACCCCGGATACGGCGCGCAGGACTTCCTGCACGTCGAGCCACGCTTCGGCTCGGACGGCACGCGCGAGACCGCGGAGCGTGAGTTGCGCGCGCTCGTAGACGAGGCGCACGCCCGCGGCATCTACGTCATTCTCGACATCGTCCTCAACCACGCCGGGCGCGTCTTCGACTACGTGCGCAACGGGCAGACGACCGCGGCCTTCCAGGACGAGGGGCTTCTCCACGCGCCGCCGCTCGCGACCCCGGCCACGGTCAGGTGGATGAGCGGCTTCGGTACCCCGCGCGCCGATTGGGAGGGCGACATCCCGCCGGGCACGCAACTCTCGGACGACGACGCGATCTGGCCCGACGACCTACAGCGCAAGGTGTTCTTTCGCCGGCGCGGGGAGAAGGTGGGCGACGCCGTCTCGGCGGCCGGGTTCGTGCCGGGCGACTTCGGCTCGATGCGCCAGCTCGTCGTCGAGTACGACGCGGCCGACCCTTCGCAGAGGCCGCTCAGAGAACAATACGGGAAGAGCCCCGTGCTCTCCGTCCTCATACGAATTTACCAGTACGTGATCGCGAAGTACGACTTCGACGGCTTCCGCATCGACACGGTGAAGTACGTCGCGCCGTCGGCCGTCGAGACCTTCGGGAACGCCATGCGCGAATTCGCCCTCTCGGTCGGCAAGAAGAACTTCTTCACCTTCGGCGAGATCTGGGACAGCGAGGAGACCATCGCGCGCTTCGTCGGGCGCAACAGCCCGAGCGTCGAAGGCTTCGGCATCGACGCGGCGCTGGACTTCCCCCTCTTCTACGGCCTGCCCGGCGCCGCCAAAGGGCAGGCGGGGGTGGAGAAGGTGCGCGACGTTTACGCGAGGCGCAAGGAGGTCGAGCAGGAGTTGCTAAGCTCACACGGGGAGGCAAGCCGCTTCTTCGTCACGTTCCTCGACAATCACGACCAGCACGCGCGTTTCTTCCACCCGAATACGCCGCGGGATCAGGTTACGACGGGCTTGGCGCTCCTCTTCACTCTGCAAGGAATTCCCACGCTCTACTACGGCACCGAACAGGGGTTGACCGGGACAGTCGGGGAGGACGGCGGCCCTGCACTTAACAGCTTCGAGTCGGTGAGGGAAGCGCTCTGGGGTAGAGGTGACGCTTTCGACCGCGCGCACCCGCTCTTCCAGACAATCAGAGCCCTCTCGGATCTACGGCTGGCCGAGCCGGCCCTGCGGTACGGGCGGCAATACTTCCGAGAGGTCTCCGGAGATGGGGCAGGCTTCGGCCATTCATTCGGGAACGGTGTCCTCGCCTTCTCCAGAATTCTCGTGGATCGCGAGGTGCTGGTAGTCGCCAACACGAACACGGTGCAGCCATTCCGAGGCGCGGCCGTTTTAGACCTCGACCTGACCCAGGGGGCACGACGCATGCGCATCGCGTTCAGTAACCAGTTCACCGGGGCGGAGAGGCAGGTGCGCGTCATCACGGACGCGCGCTTCTACCGTGACGGGGTGGAGGTGGGGCGGTCGGAGACGGCCGCACTCGACATCTCGGTGAATCCGGGTGAGGTTCAGATCTGGGTTCCTGCCTAAAGTTGATGGGGTAGGGTGGCGGCGTCGCGTCTCTCCCGTTCAATCCTTTCACCTACCCGTTGTGCATCCCGTGAATGCTCCAACGCCTTCGGGCGTTCGGCCGGCCTGACGCGGCGCTTAACGGAGGCCGGTCAACGTGCCGGGGTAGAAGAGGGCGCTCCGCCCCGTGTCGGCGGCGAAGACTTCGACGGAGGTGGCGACGACGGGGGGCGAGCGCCCGTCCAACGACTCGACGTGCACGCTGGCCCGTATGCGCCCCTGAAAGCCTGCGGGCATGTTTGTCTTGACGAAGTCGGACATTCCCGTCTGCCCTCCCGCGAGCCACAGCGTCTCACTCGCGACGACATGGCCCGAGCCGTCGTAGAAGACCACGTCGGCGCGGCACGGCCCGGGCGGCAGGTCTTCGTGGTAGAAGACGTTGAGGCGCGCGATCTGGCCGCGCGTGACGCCGACCGCGCTGGAGTTGTAGGTCAAAGCCCTCGCGGCGTGTACTGGCGGCGGCACGACTGGCACTGAAGGCGCTGCGTGCCGGTGCGGTTGGAGCCGGACTTAACCTGCCGCTCGGTGCTGCGGCAATGCGGACACTGGTTCATGTCAAGCCTTATACCATCATCAGCGCGGATTTAGGCAATCCCCGCTTCTGACCGGTTATGGTAGTGACCTCGTTAGGTTAGGGATTGCTTACGGAGCGGCGCTGCGATAGCTCAACACCTCAGCCACCGACCAGGCGTAGATCAGTGAGCCCTTGCCGCATCGCGGGCGTCTCACCTCTCAGCCCGCGGTACTGGCGGCAGAAGTTATAGGAGGTCTTATCTACCTCACATTGGTCATCCATATACTCGACCAACTCGGGGCTACCACTAACGGCGGTCAGACGCGCCTTTTCAAAATGGCCGTGAAACATCCTCACAGCCGCTAAATTGCACACCTCTTCAGCCTACATCTTGTGGTTAGGCGCTCTTCCGGCGTTGTTGCGTAAAAGGTCGCGGAGGCTGTACGTCTGCCAGTCTCGATGCGTGACCAACAAGGCAAAGCGCCGGTCCCGCATCCGCAACTGGCGCGGCTATGACTCAGCCTTGGTGAGGCGCGGAAGCCTCACCCTCCTTTATGCAACAACGCCGTCAACGGCCCAGCCGGCGTTGACCTCGCAGTCGGCGCACTCGACGTAGCCCTGGTAGCTGGGGCCGTTGCAGGCGCCGGTCGCGGCCGAGCCGAGCGTCTGCGTGGAGCCCGCCGGGCGTAGCATGACCGCGTGGGACTGGCCGTCGCGTGCGGCCAGTGGGGTGGGCACGCGGAACTGGTGCCGGTTGTCGCCCTTGTTGAGCTGCGCGTTGTAAGTGTCGGCGGACTCGCGCGCGGCGAAGGCGCCGTCCACGTACACGTCCACGTCGATGGGCGTACTCGGGCTCGTCGAGTCCCACGCCCAGCCGGCGACCTGTCTCCTCACGACCTGCGGAGGACCGCCATCACCCGGGCGCTCGAATCAGGGCTCACGTACCGGCAGGTGCAGATGATGTCGAAGCACAAAGACCCGAAGACCGTTATGAGGTACGACCACGGCAGGGAGAACTTAGACCAATCCGCCGTCAACTTCCTCGGCTACGATGAGGAATAACACGGCGATATGAACGGCACCTTCACCGTGTCAGTGATTGCTTCGAGGAGCCCGAGGCGGCGGAGCCTGTTCGCGGGTAAGGTCCTCATGCCCGCGCTCCGCTGCTAAAGCCTGCCGGAGTTCGTGCCACCGAAACAAAATGAGCATCTGGAGAAATAAGAGGAGCTTATCTACAGCTACGCCTGCTGAACAGTCACCCCTCCCCCCGTACACCTTCCCGCGACGACATGCAAAAAAATCCATAAAACTCTTGAAGCTGTTCAGGATTTTGCAGGAACAATATTTATCGGAGCTCAGGCGGGCATTCAAAAACATCAACACAACTTGAAGCCATTCAGGATTTCGGAGGAAACATATTCCTCGGGATTCAGGCCGGCAAATAAACTTTAAGGAAT
>DASVQJ010000215.1:0-14690 GCA_036389235.1 Pyrinomonadaceae bacterium
GCCGGTGGCGCGCTTCAGCCGCGAGCAGTTGAAGGCGTTGGCGAAGAGACGGAGTCGAGCAAAGAGCCAGCTCACGGCCCGAGTATGACCACTGACATTTTCGCTTGGGCGTTAACTGACATTTTCGCTTGGTCTAAACACTATTATTGTGAATGACCACCTTTCAGGAGTGGGACGCGGGTTCCATCCCGAGCTTCGCCATCTCAGACCTGATCCACGAGTTTTACCGGGGTCGCGCCCGAGACCACTACGTCCGTTACGTCGTGGGCGGCTCGGCCCGCCCACGACGTAACGGACATGCTCCTCGGCGGGATCAAGGGTGAGTCGGCCCCGGCGGAGGTGCTCGATCACATCGGGCGGGAGGTAGATCTGTGCGAGGAGCCGAAGGAGATCGAAGAGGAGGCCGAAGAGCCCTCCGCATGAGCACGAAACGAATAGGCTCATCGGTCATCACCCAATTCCCCTCCCCTCCAGGTCAGCCATCCGAACATAATTGCCGAACTCGGACGCACTTCGCTGCTCCAAACATGGGTACAAGAGTGGCCTTTATTAAGGTTCTTCCCTCATCACGTTGAATCCGGCAGGTCACAAGGTTCTAGTAGGATTGTAGTAAGTTTTAGTTAACGTGGACCCTCTGTAGGTAGATTTAGTTAATGAAACTAGACAGCGATTTTCCTTCTGAGTTGCCACCTGATTTAGTCTTTTTAAAGAATTACAGAAACACGCTTGTAGGTAGATTTAGTTAACCCGAGTCTGAAGCACCTTTTTGTGTAGAATCGCGGGCGGGGGGAATCGTCGATGAGCGAGGCGAAGAAATTGTGGGGCGGGCGCTTCACGGGGCAGATCGACCCCGGGTTCGCGCGTTACAACCGCTCGTTCGGCTTCGACCGGAGGCTGTTCGAGGCGGACGTGCGCGGGAGCGCTGCGCACTGCGAGGGCCTGCGCGCGGCCGGCGTGCTGGGCGAAGGGGAGGCCGGGGCCATCAGGCGCGGCCTGGGCGAGTTGCTCGCGCGCGCCGGGAGCGAGGGCGAAGCCTTCTTCGCGGACGAGGCGGCCGAGGACGTGCACTCGTTCATCGAGGCGCGTCTGACCGAACTGGTCGGCGACGCGGGCCGCAGGCTCCACACCGGCCGCAGCCGCAACGACCAAGTGGCGACGGCGCTCCGCCTCTGGCTGCGCGACGAGATCGACCGCTGCGCCGAGGCCCTGCGCGGCGCGCAGGCGGCCCTGCTCGACCTCGCCGAGTCGCACGCGGACGCGGTGCTGCCCGGCTACACGCACTTGCAGCGCGCGCAGCCCGTCCTCTTCGCACACTGGTGTCTGGCCTACTTCGAGATGTTCGCGCGCGACCGCGAGCGCCTGCGTGACGCGCGGCGGCGCGTGAACGTGCTGCCGCTCGGCTCGGCCGCGCTGGCGGGCACGAGCTACGCGATTGACCGCGCGCTGGTCGCTAAAGAGTTGGGCTTCGACTCGGTCTCGCGCAACAGCCTCGACGCCGTGAGCGACCGCGACTTCTGCGTCGAGTTCGCCGCCGCGGCCTCGCTCGTGATGGCGCACCTCTCAAGGCTGGCCGAAGACCTCATCGTCTACGCGACGACGGAGTTCGGGTTCGTCGAGCTGTCGGACGCGGTGGCGACGGGGTCGAGCCTCATGCCGCAGAAGAAGAACCCGGACGCGCTGGAGCTGGTGCGCGGCAAGACGGGCCGCGTCTACGGCCACACGCTCGCGCTCCTCACCATCATCAAGGGGCTGCCGCTCACTTATAACAAGGACATGCAGGAGGACAAGGAGGCCGTCTTCGACACGGCCGACACGGTGCGCGAGTCGCTCGACGTGACGGCGACCGTGCTCCGCAACGTCCGGCTGCGCGAGGCGCGCGCGCGCGACGCGGCCGCGGTCGGCTACATGAACGCGACCGAGGTGGCCGACTACCTCGTGCGGCGCGGCCAGCCCTTCCGCGAGGCGCACGAGGCGGCCGGCCGCATGGTGCTGCACGCGCTCTCGAAGGGTCTGGAGCTGCACGAGCTTGAGCTGGAAGAGCTGCGAGAGTTCTCGCCGCTCGTCTCGGAGGACGTGTACGAGGCGCTCTCGCTCGAACAGACGTTGGCGACGAAGTCGCAGGCCGGCGGCACATCGCCCGCGCGCGTGCGCGAGGCGCTGGCCGCGGCGCGCGAGTCTTTGTAGCGGGCTTACCTGCCGCGCCGCGGGCGGCCGCGCCTGGGCGTCGGCGTCGGGGTGGGCGTGGCGGGCGGGGCCACGTCTTCGGGCGTGACGTGCGCCTCGACCGTCTGGCGGCCGTTGTCGCCGATGCGGACGACGACGATGGGCTTGACGGCGTTGCGCTCGGGGTTGAAGGTGACGGCGCCGGTGACGCCGGGGAAGGCGCGGGTCGCCGCCAGCGAGTCGCGGACGGCCGCGCGTTCGAGCGCGGGCGCGCGCTCGATGGCGGCGAGCATGATGCGCGCCGCGTCGTAGGCCGTGGCCGAGAAGGAGTCGGGCGCCGAGCCGAACAGCCGCCGGTAGTCGGCGACGAAGCGCTGCACCTGCGGGTCCGGGTCTTCGGCCGAGAAGTGCGTGCTGTAGAAGCCGCCCGCGAGCGCCGTCCCGCCGATCTGCGTGAGGCGCGGCGAGTCCCAGCCGTCGCCGCCGACGAGCGGCGTGTTCAGCCCCAGCGCGCGCGCCTGACGCGCGAGCAGCGCCACCTCCATGTAATAACCCGGGATGAAGATCACGTCCGGCCGCGCGGCGCCCACCTCTGCGAGCTGCACGGTGAAGTCGGACTCGCCGTCGGGGTACTCCTGCTGGGCCACGACCTTGCCGCCGCGCCGCTCGAAGTCCTCGCGGATGAGGCGCGCCAGCTCGACCGAGTAGCGCTGGTCGCGGTTGACGAGGATCGCGGCGTGCATGGCGCCCAGGCTCTCGATGGCGAAGCGCGCGAGCGCCACGCCCTGGAAGGTGTCCGTGTAGCAGCTGCGGAAGACGTAGTCGCCGACGGCCGTGATCTCGGGGCTGGTGGCGGAGGGCGTGAGCATCGGCACCCGCTCGCGCTGCGCGACGCGCGCCGCCGCGAGCGAGCGCGAGCTGACGACCTCGCCCAGGAGCGCGTGGACGCGCTCCTCGCGCGTGAGCTTGTCGACGACGACCGCGGTCTCCACGGCGTCGGAGCGCGTGTCGCGCACGACGAGGTCGACGCGCCTCCCTTTGACCCCGCCCGCCGCGTTCGCCTCCTCGACGGCCATGCGGATGCCGTTGAGGGCCGAGATGCCGTACTGCGCCGTGTCGCCCGACAGGGACATGAAGGCGCCGACGCGCACGCGCTCGGGCGGCGGCTCCGCGACCACGCGCGCGTCCTGGCGCCGGCAGCCCTGCGCGCACAGCAGCGCGGCGCAGAGCACGACCGCCGCCTTCCATGTCGTACGGCTCAACACGTCAACCATCATACGCCCCGCCGGCCCGCGGGGCACTCACAACTCCGTGCGGCGCGCGGCGTCCTCGCCCACCTCGGCGACCGTCTCGTCCTGACCGGGCTCGGGCGCGGCCGGGGTGCGCTGGAGCGACCACTTGAGCGCGGGCGGCGTGACGAGCGTCGTGACGATGACCATGATGACGACCGCGCCGAAGGTGGCGGGGCCGATGACCGGCTCCGGCACGCCCCGCGCGTCGGGCAGCATGAGCGACGCGCCGATGCCCGCGAAGATCAACCCGACCTCGCCGCGCGGGATCATCCCCAGGCCGACGGAGAGCCGGTTGACGCCGCGCTCGACCACGGCGAGCGAGCAGACCTGCTTGCCGACGACGGCCGCCGCCGTCAGCACCGCCGCGAAGCCCAGCAGCTCCCAGCGCGCGAAAGCGCCGAGGTCAACCCTCATCCCCATCTGCACGAAGAAGACGGGCACGAGCACGGCGCTCACGGGCGCGAGCAGGTCGCCCAGGTCGCGCTCGCCGCGCCCGCTGAAGGGCTCGAAGTGCGCCTCGT
Source organism: Pyrinomonadaceae bacterium (assembly GCA_036389235.1). Classification (GTDB taxonomy): domain Bacteria; phylum Acidobacteriota; class Blastocatellia; order Pyrinomonadales; family Pyrinomonadaceae; genus QHXN01. Next base: position 3,977 of record DASVQJ010000215.1, read on the forward strand.
CCAGCACGAGCCCCGCGGCGAAGGCCCCGACAATCGGGGCGAGGCCGACCTCGGCCGCCACCCAGGCGAGGAAGAAGCAGAAGGCGAGCGACATCGTCAGCAGCACGCCCCGGCTCTTGAAGCGCCCGACCCCGCGGAAGAGGTGCGGCACGACGAAGTGTCCGACGAGCACCGCGCCGACGAGGAAGGCGACCGACTTCGCGGCGATGACCGCCACGTCCGAGAGGGCGAGCGTGCCGCCCGCCGCCGCCGCCCGGATGGCGCCCGCGACGACGGCGAGGATGAGGAGGCCCATCACGTCGTCTATCACGGCCGCGCCGAGGATGATGCGCGACTCCCGCGTCTGGAGCCGCCCGAGGTCGCGCAGCACGCGGGCGGTGATGCCGACCGAGGTGGCGCACAGCGTCGCGCCGATGAAGATGTGTCCGAGCGTCGCCTCCTCCGGCAGGAAGCAGGCGGAGACGCCCCAACCCAGGAAGAACGGCGCGACGATCCCGGCGGTCGCCACGAGCAGCGAAGACCAGCCGACTTCCAACATCTCGCCGAGGTTCGATTCGAGCCCGACTTCGAACAGGAGGATGATGACGCCTATCTCCGCGAGCGCGCCGATGTCGGCGTGCGTGCGCAGGGTCTCGACGCCGCCGACGCCCGCGAGCGCGAGCGCGCCCACGCACATCCCGGCGACCAGCTCGCCCAGGACGGCCGGCTGGTTCATCCTCTCGAACAGCTCGCCGCCCGCCTTCGCCACGACGAAGATGAGCGCGAGCCCCGCGAGCACGAACGGTTCGAGCCCGTGCGCGGGCGCCTCGCCGCCGTGCGCCTCACCGCCGCCGCCCGCCGCGAGCGCGTGGACGAACGGCAGCGCGCAGGCCCCCGCGAGCCCCGCCGCCAACGTCGGCAGCGATGCTTTAATCACGCTCCTCTTCATCTGTCCTTCCTGGAAGGGGGCTGCCGGGCGCGGGGCGTCTCGCGCGTCACTCGCCGAGGTAGGCTTCCTTGATGCGCGGGTCGGCGGCGAGTTCTTTGGAGGGGCCTTCCATCACGATGCGCCCGGTCTCAAGGACGTAGGCGCGGTCGGAGTGGCCGAGCGCGGCGTGCGCGTTCTGCTCGACGAGGAGGATGGTCGTGCCCTCGCCGCGTATCTCGTCGATGGCCTCGAAGATGGTGTGGACGACGAGCGGCGCCAGCCCCAGCGAGGGCTCGTCCAGAAGGAGCAGGCGCGGCCGGGACATCAGCGCGCGCGCCATGGCGAGCATCTGCTGCTCGCCGCCCGAGAGCGTCCCGGCCTTCTGCGTCTCGCGCTCCTTGAGGCGCGGGAACATGCGGAAGCCGCGCTCAAGGTCTTTGGCGATCTCGGCCTTGTTCTTCTTGAGGTAGGCGCCCATCTGTAGGTTCTCGCGGACGGTGAGGTTGGCGAAGACGCCGCGCCCCTCCGGCGACATCGAGATGCCGCGCGCGACGAGCTGGTGCGTCGGCCGCCCGGAAATCTCCTGCCCCTCGAAGAGGATGCGCCCCTCGGCCGGACTCAGGAGCCCCGTGATGGTGCGCAGCGTCGTCGTCTTCCCCGCGCCGTTGGCGCCGATGAGCGTCACCACCTCGCCCTGCTCGACGTGCATCGACACGCCCTTCAAAGCCCTGATGGCGCCGTAACCGACTGAGATGTTTTCGAGTGTAAGCATGAGAACAGTGAGCGGTGAGCGGCGAGCGGTGAGCAGTAGGAAGTTAAAAGGGGCGCTGCCGAAGTTCTTTTAACTGCTTACTGCTCACCGCTCACTGCTCACTCTAATCTCCCAGATACGCTTCGATCACCTTCGGGTCGTTCCTGATCTCCTGGGGGAGGCCGAGGGCGATGGACTTGCCGTAGTCCACGACCTGTATGCGCTCGCAGACGCCCATGACGACCTTCATGTTGTGCTCGACGAGGAGGATGGTCAGGCCGAAGCGGTCGCGTATCTTGTGAATCAGGTTCAGGAGGTCGTCCTGCTCCGAGGGGTTCATGCCGGCGGCCGGCTCGTCGAGGAGCAGGAGCCGCGGGCGCGTCGCGAGCGCGCGCACGATCTCCAGGCGGCGCTGGTTGCCGTAAGGGAGCGAAGTCCCGCCCTCGTCCTTGAAACGCGCGAGGTCGAAAATCTCCAGCAGCTCCATGCAGAAGTCGCGGTGCTCGCGCTCGTCGCGCGCGAAGCGCGGCGTGCGCAGGACGGCGTCGGCGAGCGTCTGCCGCGTGTGGATGTGGCAGGCCGTCATCACGTTGTCGAGCACCGACATGCCGGGGAAGAGCCGTATGTTCTGGAACGTGCGCGAGACGCCGAGCGCGGCGATCTCGTAGGGGCGCAGGCCGTCCACCCGCTTGCCCGCGATCTCGATGGCGCCGGAGGTCGGCCGGTAGACGCCCGTCAGCAGGTTGAAGATGGTCGTCTTCCCCGCCCCGTTCGGCCCGATGAGGCCGTAGATTTCCCCGGGGCGCACGGCCATGTCCAGCTCGTTGACGGCGACGAGGCCGCCGAAGCGGATGGTGCACTTGTCGGTCTTGAGTATCGGCCCGCCGCCGCCCGGCGCCGCCGCCGCGCCGCCCGTGTGGGTCGCCCCCGCGCTGGGTGTCATGGCCGCGTGTCCCCCTCCCCGAGCGAAGTGTCGCGCGCGCGCTCGCCGAGCGTCGCCTTGTCCACCGAGTCCTTGTCGCGCGTGTCCTCGGCCGTGATCTCCTCGGCCTCCGTGCGCGTCTTGGCGCGGTTGCGCGCGCGCCAGCCCTTGAACGGGTCGAGCCCGCCGAGCAGGCCGTTGGGCCTCGTGATCATCAGCACGATGAGCAGGACGGAGTAGATGACCATGCGGTACTGCGCGAACTCGCGCAGCGCCTCCGGCAGCACCGTCAGCACGATGGCCCCGAGGACGGAGCCGACGATGGAGCCGAGCCCGCCGAGGATGATCATGATGAGGATTTCGAACGACTTGATGAACTCGAACGACTTCGGGTTGAGGTAGCCGTCGAAGTGCGCGAGGAGCACGCCGCCCGCGCCCGCCAGCGCCGACGAGATGACGAAGGCCATCACCTTGTAGCGCGTCGTGTTGACGCCCATCGCCTCCGACGCCAGCTCGTCCTCGCGGATGGAGACGAGCGCGCGGCCGATGGCCGAGTGCACGAGGTTGTGGACGACGACGATGGTCAGCACCGCGACGAGGGCGATCCAGAAGAAGCTCTTGACGATGGGGATGCCGGAGTAGCCGCGGGCGCCGCCGATGGCCTCGATGTTGTTGAGGAAGACGACGATGATCTGCCCGAAGCCGAGCGTGACGATGGCGAGGTAGTCGCCCTTGAGCCGGAGCGAAGGCACGCCGACGAGGAAGCCGGCGGCGCCCGCGATGAGCGCCCCGAGCAGCGTCGCCAAAAGCAGCGCCACCAGCCACCCGACCACCCCGTCGCCCAACGACTCGGCGATGCCCTTCCCGTAGCTGATCGAGAAGAAGGCCGACGAGTAGGCGCCCACCGCCATGAAGCCCGCGTGCCCGATGGAGAACTGCCCCGTGAAGCCGTTGATCAGGTTGAGGGAGACGGCCAGCGTGATGTTGATGCCCGCCAGCATGATGATGCGCGCGACGTACGGGCTGATCATCCGCCGCCCCGGGTCGAAGACGAAATAGTCCAGCGCGTAGAGAACCGCGAGCAGCAGGAGGGCTATGACGAGGTTACGCGCGTAGCGTGGCATAAGCTTCAGGGAGTCAGGAGTCGGGAGTCAGGAGTCAGAATAAAAACCCTTTCGGCCGTCCGGCGTTCGACGCTGTTCATGGCATACATTCTGACTCCTGACTCCTGACTCCTGACTTCATCTTCATCTTCAGACTTTCTCCTGCGCGACCGAGCCGAGCAGGCCCGACGGGCGGAAGAGGAGCACCAGAATCAGGATCGCGAAGGCGACCGCGTCCTTGTAGGTCGGCGAAAGGTAGCCGACGACCATCGTCTCCGTGATGCCGATGAGCAGGCCGCCGAGCATCGCGCCCGGGATGTTGCCGATGCCGCCCAGCACGGCGGCGACGAACGCCTTGAGGCCGACGAGGATGCCCATCAGCGGGTCGATGCGCGGGATGCGGATGGCGACGAGCACGCCGGCCGCCGCCGCCAGCGCCGACCCGAGCGCGAAGGTGAAGGCGATGATGCGGTCGGTGTTGATGCCCATCAGCTTCGCCGACTGGAGGTTGTAGGAGACGGCGCGCATCGCCTTCCCCGTCTTCGTGTAGTAGACGATGAACTGCAAGACGACCATCAGCGCCATGGCGATGACGAGCACGACGATGTCCGAGGAGTTGACCGAGACGCCCCCGCTGAGGTCGATGTTCTGCTTCCTGAAGAGCTCGGGGAAGAACTTCGGGTCGGCGCCGAAGACGACCTGCCCGCCGTTCTCCAAAAGGAGCGAGACGCCGATGGCCGTAATCAGCGCCGTCAGGCGCGAGTACTTGCGCACGGGCCGGTAGGCCAGCCGCTCGATGACGACGCCGAGGGCGGCGCAGATGGCCATCGCGAGCAGCATCACGACGAGCGCCGTCACGAGCGAGGGCTCCATCGCCCCGCCGCCGAGCAGGCCGCGCGCCAGGAGGCCGTCCGGCGCCTGGCCGAGCTTCTGCGCCCACTGCGCGCCGAGGCCGTTCGAGAGGTAGTAGCCCATGAAGGCCCCGACCATGTACACGTCGCCGTGCGCGAAGTTGATGAGCTTCAGCACGCCGTAGACCATCGTGTAGCCGAGCGCGATCAGGGAGTAGATGGCCCCGAGCGAGATGCCGTTGATGAGCTGCTGGATGAACGTACTCATTTAAGTGAGCCGCGGGCGATGAGATTGTAGAGCTGTGTCCGAAACGTCGGGGCCTGCCGGGGGTTCGTGCGGGGGCTTCCGGACAGCGCGCCGAAGCCCCCGCGCCCCTTCCCCGCTGCGCGCGACGCCCCGGCCGTCAGGGCTTGGCGTTGGCGTTCGCCGTGTTCGCATTCGCCGTGTTCGCGTTGGTGTTGGCGTTCGCGCCGGTGTTCGCGTTACCCGCCGCGTTCGTGTTCGCGCCGGGGCTCGCGGACGTGTTCGCGTTCGTGTTCGCGTTCGCGTTCGCGCCGCCCGCGTCGGTTCCCGTGGGCATCGCCGCGCCCTCGACGACGACGCGCTCCTGGATGACGTACTTGCCGCCCTCGTCGACGCGGATCATCATGATCGGCTTGACGGCGTCGCGGTTGGCGTTGAAGTTGACCGTGCCGGTCACGCCGGGGAAGTCCTTCGTCGCGGCGAGGGCGTCGCGGATGGCCTTGCCGTCGAGCGAGTTGGCGCGCTTGACGGCGTCGAACATGATGTGCGCGGCGTCGTAGGCCGTGGCGGCCAGCGCGTCGGGAATCTGCCCGTAGCGCTGCTGGTAGCCCTGGACGAACTTCTGCACCTTCGGGTCGGTGTCGTAGGGCGAGTAGTGGTTGGTGAAGTAGCTGCCGACGACCGCCGCGCCGCCGATGGTGTAGAGCTGCGCCGAGTCCCAGCCGTCGCCGCCGACGAGCGGCACGTTGAGCCCCTTGTCGCGCGCCTGCTTGGCGATGAGCGCCACGTCGCCGTAGTAGCCGGGGATGAAGATCACGTCCGGGTTGGCGCCCTTGATCGAGGTGAGCTGGCCGTTAAAGTCCGTGTCGCCCTCCTGGAACGACTGCGTGATGACGACCTGCCCGCCGAACTTCGGGAAGACCTCGTTGATGACTTTTTCGAGGCCGGTCGAGTAGTCGTTCTTGCGGTCGACCATGAGGGCCGCGCGCCGCTTGCCGAGGCTCTTGCCGGCGAACTGCGACATGGCCGCGCCCTGGACGGGGTCGATGAAGCAGCTGCGGAAGATGTAGTCGCCGGCCTTCGTCACCTCCGGGTTGGTCGAGGAGGGCGTGAGCATCGGCACCTTCGCGTTCTGGGCGATGGGGGCGGCGGCGATGGAGCGCGAGGAGGCCACCTCGCCGAGGATGCCGTGGACGCCGTCCTGCGTGACGAACTTGGTGACGATGGTCGCCGCCTCCTGCGCGTCGGAGCGGTCGTCCTGGACGAGCAGCTCGATCTGCTTGCCGTTGACGCCGCCGGCGGCGTTGACCTCTTCGGCGGCCATCTTGATGCCGTTCGTCGAGGAGATGCCGAACTGCGCCGTGCTCCCCGTCAGCGACATGAAGACGCCGATCTTGACTTTGTCGCCGCCCGCCGTGCCGCCGGGGCCGCTCGTAGTCTGGCAGGCCGCCGCGCACAAGAGCGAAGCCGTCAATCCGAGTGCGATTAAGGTGCTTCTCATATTCTCCTCGTCCGGTTTATCGGTGTGGCGGGGCTCGCGCACGGGGGTGTGCCCGGGGACTTCGCGCGGCCGTGCGGCGGGCCGTTAGTGCAAACCCTCGCCGGCGCTAACTGGCGGTCGGATTTTGGTATCATCACCGCGAGCCGAGTGCGCAGCCTAGCTCCCGCAGAAAAGATTTTGTCTGGCTTACGTCGCGCATTATACAGTTTTACCGCCCCGTGTCGAGTGCAATCGTCCACCTTTCTGACGCCAAACCCGCGACAACGCCGGGGCCGCGCGCGACTCCCGACGCCGCCCCGCCCCGCGGGCCGCGCTACTCGTCGCGCTCACGCGCCCCGCGGTTGTAAGATGGCGCGCATGACGAAAGCCGAACCTTCGCAGCCGCGCCCCGAGCCGCCGGCCGGCGACATGAGCCCGGAGGAGTTCCGGCGCTTCGGGCACGAGGTCGTCGATTGGATCGCGGGCTACCTCGCGCGGCCGGAAGACTACCCCGTGCTCGCGCAGGTCGAGCCCGGGCAGCTCCGCTCTCAACTCCCCGCCTCCCCGCCCGGGCGCGGCGAGCCGATGTCGGAGATACTCGAAGACTTCCGGCGGTACGTCGTGCCCGCCGTCACGCACTGGAACCACCCCTCCTTCTTCGCGTACTTCGCCACGTCGGCCTCCGCGCCCGGCATCCTGGGCGAGATGCTGGCCGCGGCCTTCGACGCGAAGGCGATGCTTTGGCGCACCTCGCCCGCCTCGACCGAGCTGGAGGAGGTCGCGCTCGACTGGCTGCGGCAGTTGATGGGGCTGCCGGAAGAGTTCGGCGGCGTCATCTACGACACGGCCTCCGTGGCGACGATGCACGCGGTCGCGGCCGCGCGCGAGGCTTTAAACCTGCGCGTGCGCGAGGAAGGGATGAGCGGGCGCGCCGACCTGCCGCTGCTGCGCCTCTACGCCTCGGAGCAGTCGCACTCCTCGGTCGAGAAGGCGCTCATCGCGCTCGGGCTCGGCCAGCGCTCGCTCGTCAAGGTGCCGGCCGACGCGTCGTTCCGCATGGACGCCGACGCGCTCGCGAGACTTATTGACGAAGACCGGCGGGACGGCCGTCTTCCCTTCTGCGTCGTCGCCACCGTGGGCACGACCTCGACGACGAGCATCGACCCCGTGCCTTCAATCGCCGACGTGTGCGGGCGGGAGAAGCTCTGGCTCCACGTCGACGCGGCCTACGCCGGTTCGGCGGCAGTCGTGCCGGAGCTGCGCCGCGTGCTCGAAGGCTGCGCGCGCGCCGACTCCTTAGTCACCAACCCCCATAAATGGTTATTCACCCCGTTCGACCTCTCGGCGCTCTACAGCCGCCGCCTCGACGTGCTGCGCCGCGCGTTCTCGCTCACGCCCGAGTACCTGCGCACGCCCGAGCAGGACGCCGTGCGCAACGGCTCGGACTACGGCGTGCAGCTCGGCCGCCGCTTCCGCGCGCTCAAGCTCTGGATGATACTCCGCTACTTCGGCCACGACGGCCTCGCCGCGCTCATCCGCGAGCACTGCCGCCTCGCGCGTCTCTTCGCCGGCTGGGTCGAAGCGTCACGCGAGTGGGAGCTGCTCGCGCCCGTGCCCCTGAGCGTCGTCTGCTTCCGCGCGCGCCCGCCGGTCGAAGGCGAGGCGGAGGAGCCACGCGCCGCGCGACTCGACGCGCTCAACGAGCGGCTGATGACCGCCGCCAACGCCACGGGCAGCATCTTCCTCTCCCACACGAAACTGAACGGCGCCTTCACCCTCCGCCTCGCCGTCGGCAACATCCGCACGACCGAGGCGCACGTCCGCCGCGCCTGGGAGTTGCTCAACGAGAAGCTTTCCGAAATTTCGACCGAAGGTGGAGGCTGAAGAGAATGCTGACGCACATCGTCGTCTGGAAGTACAAGCCCGGGGTGAGCGAGGAGCAGCGGCGCGAGCACGTCGAGCGCCTGCGGCGACTCGACGGCCTCATCCCGGAGATTCGAAGCTTCGCCGTCGGCCGGGACGTGCTGCGTCTGCCGCGCTCCTACCACACGGGGCTCGTCGCGACCTTCCAGGACCGCGCCGGCCTCGAAGCCTACGACGCACACCCCGAGCACCAGGCGGTCGCCCAACTCGGCCGCGCCGTCAGCGAGCACGTCGCCTCCGTGGACTTTGAAGACGAGTAAATCTGTTGGCTGTTAGCTGTTAGCTATACCCTTAGGGCAAGCTGAAGCTAACAGCTAATGGCTAACAGCTTCTTATGAGGCGCCGGAAGAAAATCGCGCTCGGCCTGTTCGCGCTGCTGCTGCTGTCGCAGGCGCCGTTCGCCTACAGGAGTTACCGGCTGGCGCGGCTGGGCGCGGCGGTTGACGCGCTCAACGCGGGGCGCGTAGTCGAGCCGGCCGGGGGGGAGGCTCTGGCGGAGTATGCGGGCGTCTTCCACGTCCACTCGTTCCTCGGCGGTCACAGCACGGGCACGCTCGAAGAGGTCTTGCGCGCGGCGAAGGCCGAGCGGCTCGCCTTCGTCGTGATGACCGAGCACCCGTCCCCGCGCATCGACACGGCGGCGGCGACGCTCCGCGGTCTGCACGACGGCGTCCTCTTCGTCGGCGGGAGCGAGCTGGTCGCGTCCGACGGCGGGCGACTCTTCGCCCTCCCGGGCGTCGCCGCCCCCGCGCAGAATCCCCCGCTGCAAGCGCTCGTCACGCGCGCGAAGTCCGAGTCGAGGCTGGCGGTGGTCGGCTACCCGGAGGAGGCGCGCGACCCCGCGCTGTCGGGCTTCGACGGCGTGGAGGTCTACAACCTCTACACCAACGCGAAGCGCATCAACTACGTGACGATGTTCTTCGACGGCCTCTGGTCTTACCTGGGACGACCCGAGCTGCTCTTCGCGCGCTTCTACGAGCGGCCCGCCGATAACCTGCGCCGTTGGGACGACTACAACGTCTCGGGCGCACGGCGCGCCTACGCCTTCGCCGGCAACGACGCGCACGCCAACGTCGGCCTCGCGTTGCAGGACAGGGCCGGGAAGAAGATGCTCGACTTCAAGCTCGACCCCTACGAGCGCAGCTTCCGCCTCGTGCGCACGCACGTCCTCCTCCGCGAAGACGAGCCGCTCGACGAGCGGACCCTGCTCGCGGCCCTGCGCCGCGGAAGCTTCTTCCTCTCCTTCGACGTGTTCGGCGACCCGACCGGCTTCCGCTTCACGGCCGACACCGACCGACGCGAAACGTCCACAGCGCTGCGCGCCGACATGGGCGACGAGATAACGCTCCCGCCCGGCGGCGAGGTGCGGCTAAAGGCGCGCCTGCCCGTGCGGGGCCGGACGGTCTTCTACCGTGACGGGCAGGTCGTGCACCAGCTCCCCGACTCTTCGAGCGCGTACCTGACCGCCGGACAGAAGGGCGTCTACCGCGTCGAAGTCTACCTCGACCAACTGGGGGGACTTCTGGAAGGAAAGCCCTGGATCATCTCGAACCCGATATTTGTGCGCTGAAGGCGCGCGGGCGCAGAGATTTCGGCGGAAGATTTGGCGGGGTTAATTAACGGCAGACACAAAATCGCCCCGCGCAGTCGTTAAAGGCTTGTGCGGGGCGCTTCGCTGGGTCGGAAGCCCGTACCCAATTTTGCGGAGGAGGTGCGTACGCTACCTCAAACTGTAGGGAATCTCGTGTTTGATTCCTCGCACGCTTTCAAACCCAGTGTATGCGGGATTGTGCGTGTACAGCCTCCTGAAAGGGTTGTCCAAGTGCCGTGCAGTTTAGCCCGGAACCCCGCCCCTGTCAATATTCAGTTTGACCGTCCAAGTTAGATACGCTCACATCCCCTGCGCCGGCCTCCCTCAACAATGCTCGGGCGAAAAGCCAAGCCCGGGCGGCTACACGCTTTCGGCTGTCGGCAACTTATTTGGTGGACGCGGCGGCCAAAACCTCTTTAAACCTCGAAATTTAGAGGTATTTGCCGCCCGCCGCCGTGGCATCCGACTTGCTCCTTGTGGCTCGACCTTTCCGTAGAGCGGGCGCGAAAACCCGCGGAAGGGTTCAAAGGAAGGGACGCCCGGCGGGGCGCATCCCCCACCCGGAGCTTACAGATGACAGAAGCAGCAATCCCTCTCTGGCAGGTCGGGGCGCCGAGCGAAGCCGGCTCGCCCGCGAGGCAGGCCACAGATTTCGAGTTGACGCAGGCGGCGTCCGCGGGAGACATGGCGGCGTTCGAGGAGTTGTACTCGCGCCACTCGCGCCGCGTCTACAGCTTGTGCCTGCGGATGACGGCCAACACGGCCGAGGCCGAGGACCTGGCCCAGGAGGTCTTCATCCAGCTCTACCGCAAGGCCGGCTCCTTCCGCGGCGAGTCGGCGTTCACGACCTGGCTGCACCGGCTGACCGTCAACCAGGTGTTGATGCACTTCCGGCGGCGCGGGGTGAGGGTCGAGCAGGTGACGGAGGACGGGGAGAGCCCG